>CBFHJI010000056.1:0-9191 GCA_965656255.1 Alphaproteobacteria bacterium | reverse complement strand
TTTTTCTCGGTCTTAATGGTGTTGTGATTAAGAGCCATGGTGGGGCCGATGTGAGTGGCTTTACCTCTGCCATTGAAGTTGCCATTGAAGTTTCAAAAGCGAAAATCAACCAAATTATTTCTCGCGATATAGATGATATGCAGATTGTTCTGGAAAATGCATGGGCTGAGCGTTTGGAGTAGGCGTAAGGTGATTTAATAAAAAGTAGAAAGAAAAAATGTTAAAAAAATCTACAATCATCGGATGTGGAAGTTTTCTTCCTCCCAAAATTATTACAAATCAGGAACTGTCTAAAAGTTTAGAGACTTCAGACGAATGGATTATTTCCCGCTCCGGTATTGCCCAAAGGCATATTGCAGAGCCAAATGTTGTCACCTCTGACCTTGGAGCGGCCGCTGCGTTAAATGCATTAACTCATGCGGGTCGGTCGCCTGATGAAATTGACTTAATTATCGTTGCAACGACGACACCTGACCGGACTTTCCCGGCAACGGCAGCTTATATTCAGAATAAAATTGGTGCCAAAGTAGGTGGAGCTGCTTTTGATGTTCAGGCTGTTTGTTCAGGATTTGTCTATGCCTTAAGTACGGCAAGCGCCCTTGTTGAGAGGGGGCAGGCCAAGACAGCGCTCGTTATCGGTGCTGAGCTTATGTCTCGAATTATCGATTGGGAAGATCGCACAACAGCTGTTCTCTTTGGAGATGGTGCTGGTGCTGTTATTGTTGAGCAATGTGATAGTAAGAGTGAATCTTATATCATAGATCATCATTTAGCCTGTGATGGCGCCCAGTCAGAGTTGCTTTATGTGGACGGTGGACCAGCTTATAATCAACAAGTGGGGCACCTGCGGATGAAAGGAAAAGAAGTTTTTCGTCATGCAGTTGAAAATATAAGTCATACCGTTGAAACCCTTCTTAAACGTAACAATTTAAGTGTCGACGATATTGACTGGTTTGTTCCACATCAAGCCAATGAGCGTATTATTAAAGCTGTTGCTCAACGGATTGGTATGCCAGAAGAGAAAACCATTATAACCGTCACGCATCATGCCAATACATCTGCGGCTTCAATTCCTCTCGCTTTTGATATGGCTGTCAAAGATGGTCGTATTCAAAAAGGGCAATTAGTTATGACCGAAGCTATGGGGGGTGGTTTTACCTGGGGTGGAAATTTATTACGCTACTAAGAAATTAACTAATTTTTACTTGCTGTTAGGTGCCACTAAGGGCATAATTTGTTCAAAGGATTATTTATGACTGGAAAAACATTAACAAGAGCAGATTTGGCTAACATGATTGTGAACACAGTCGGTTTGTCACGAAGTGAGTCTGCAGATATTGTTGAGACAGTTTTGTCAGAAGTGTCTGATGCACTCGTTGCTGGTTCATCTGTTAAGCTCTCATCTTTTGGTTCGTTTACATTGCGAAACAAGCGCGCGCGTATGGGCCGCAATCCCAAAACGGGTGAAGAAGTCCCAATCACACCTCGTCGCGTTTTATCTTTTCGCCCTAGTCATGTGATGAAAGATAAAATCAATAAACGGCCTTAACGGATATCTGAGAAGAGATCGTTCCATATAATGTTAAAAGGTCCTTCCGCATATAAATCCATCGGTGAAGTTGCTAAGGAAACTGGTCTTCAGCAACATGTTTTGAGATTTTGGGAAACGCGATTTACTCAAATCCAGCCTGTCAAAAGCGGCCGAGGCAGACGCTTATACCGACCCGAAGATGTGCAATTGATTTTGTCCATTAAGCATCTTCTTCAAAGTCGTGGTTATACAATTCGCGGTGTTCAAAAATTGATTACGGAGCAGGGCGTTGAAGTGTTACGAAGCGCACCAAGTGTCGAGTCCGGAAATGCCCATAAAGATTTAGGAAAGTTTATTGTTCGGCTGGGCGAGGTGAGGCAGCTGCTCAATAAAACACGCGACGAGCTGAAGGCGCGACAAAATACTTTATAGACACAACTTGCATGGATCCGTCAAAGCGCATAGAAAGCCTATCATCGGAGTGTAGCGCAGCCCGGTAGCGCACTTGTCTGGGGGACAAGGGGTCGTCGGTTCAAATCCGGCCACTCCGACCATTAATTATTTCCAATAAGAGTTATGCTCTATGTTGGCAAGATAGAAGGAATGATGAAATGACAACCTTTTTACCAATCGGACTATTCATCTTGGCTTTTGCTATATTGAATTTTGCCAAAAACGGTCGCATCGACTAATCAAGTTGGACGCAAGTCAATTTGGCTTTTAATCAGGCCTTTGCATCCACCAAATGATTGCTCCGGCGGGTATTGTCCAAGCAAGACCCGTAATGAGATAGAACATAAACTCTGTAAACCCGTTTGTTGGTGCCCAGTCACTCACTGCGATACGCATAATTATTAATGCGTAAAAGATAATGAGCAGAAGCATAAGCACGAGCCCAATGAGCTTGCGTATGCGAATGGGTAATAAAGGTTTTTTCATTGGGATCTCCGTTAAACTTTATTAACGTATTTGGCTGCTAAAAGCGACCAATACAATCACTTTGCTCGCGCCGTTTCGTCGCAATGCGGAAGTGAACAAAATTTGCTACATATTCCTTATGAAACACACATATGCACACATGTCTCGTCATAATGAGCGGTTGGTAGCCATTTGGCTTTTTGTCATTGCAGGCTTTGTAACCTGTATGGTGATTGTTGGTGGTCTTACGCGATTAACCGATAGCGGTCTCTCCATTACAGAATGGCAGCCCATTCTTGGTGCTATACCGCCTTTAACGCACCAAGACTGGCTTATTGCGCTCGAAAAATATCGACAAATTCCAGAATATCAGCTCATTAATAAAGGTATGTCGCTTGAGGACTTTCAGTTCATTTATTGGTGGGAATGGGGTCATCGTTTTCTAGGACGAATTGTTGGCATTGTGTTTTTTGTCCCTTTTTTATTCTTTTTATTAACCAAACGCTTATCGCGCACACTTATCTGGCAACTTCTTGGTCTGTTCATACTTGGTGGCCTGCAAGGGGGTATGGGTTGGTATATGGTTAAAAGTGGTTTGGTTGATCGGGTTGATGTGAGTCAATATCGCTTGGCGGCTCATTTTCTGCTCGCACTCGTTATTTTCTCCTATAGCTTATGGCTTGGCCTTAAACTTTGGCGGCAAGGGGCGAGCGTGCCTGCATTTGGTCGTCGCGTCGTATTCGGCGGGGTCATCGTTACCTGCATATTTATCCAAGCCGGACTCGGCGCCTTTGTCGCTGGGACAGATGCTGGCATGACATATAACACGTGGCCTCTTATTGATGGCCAATTTGTGCCAAATAATCTCTATAGTGAGACAGGGACTATTCGAGATGCTTTTGAGCATATTTTAACGATACAATTCAACCATCGCATGATGGCTTATTTCTTGATATTTTTAGTGCTCACTGAACTCTTTCTTAATTATCAAAGACGCGAAGATAAAAGGATTATTCGCTCATCGAGTTTACTTGTCCTTTCGATTTTCGCTCAATCTTTCATAGGCATTATGACACTCATTTGGGTTATGCCGATCAGTCTGGCAGCGCTTCACCAGTTTATGGCGGTGGTTGTACTCGGTTTTGGTATTTTGCATCTGAATAATCTTCGGTTTCATCGCCAAGCCGTCATTTAGGGTTTACAGTGATATAAACAGTTCTTTCCATAAGGTAAAATAATACCTTATTTTTAAGACACTGTTATTAATAAACTTTTTCATAATATGGCACTTTTTTAGTGATTGCATTCATCTCACAGTTTGCGTATAAGCCTTTTCAAGGATCACTTGATCAAGATAGGATATGAGATATGAAGACTTTTTCTGCAAAACCCGCAGATATTAATAAAAAGTGGGTTCTAATAGATGCGCAAAATATGGTTGTTGGTCGTTTAGCCTCAATCATTGCTATGCGTCTTCGCGGCAAGCATTTGCCAACATTCACACCACACATGGATTGTGGTGATAACATTATTGTTATTAATGCTGAGAAAGTGAAATTCACTGGCAATAAAACGAAGAATAAAATGTATTACCGCCACACGGGTTACCCAGGCGGTATCAAAGAGACAACGCCTCAAAAAGTTTTAGAAGGTCGTTTCCCTGAGCGTGTTTTGGCGCTCGCTGTAAAAAGAATGTTGCCAGGTGGACCTTTGTCTCGCCAACAATTATCAAATTTGCGTATTTATGCCGGAACGGAACATCCACATGAGGCTCAGGCGCCTGAACTGCTTGATGTCGCTGGAATGAATACAAAGAATGTAAGGAACTAAGATATGTCTGAAACAACACTTGAAAATTTAGATCAGGCACTTGGTCAATCAAATGAGTCTGCGCCTGCTGATGTTGTTGCTGTTAAAGCTGAACCAAAGATTGATGCACAGGGCCGAGCTTACGCAACAGGTAAGCGTAAAAATGCCATTGCACGTGTTTGGATTAAGCCTGGCTCAGGCAAAATCACAGTTAATGGTCGTGACGAAACAGTTTATTTTGCTCGTCCTGTGCTTCGCATGATTTTACGTCAGCCACTGGAGGCTGCGGGGCGTCTAAACCAATATGATGTTGTTGCAACAGCAACAGGTGGCGGTTTGTCAGGTCAGGCTGGGGCTGTGCGTCACGGTTTGTCAAAAGCACTTACGTATTTTGAGCCCGAGCTTCGTGCGGTGCTTAAAAAAGGTGGCTTCTTGACCCGCGACTCACGTGTGGTTGAACGTAAGAAGTTCGGTCGAGCGAAAGCGCGTCGTAGCTTCCAGTTCTCAAAACGCTAGGGCGCAAAAACGTTTGTTTAAAGGGCCCCATGTGGGCCCTTTTCTTTTGGTGGCTTTTTCTTTTTGCAACATTGCACTAGTCTAACCATACTTAATTGGCTTTAAAGTAAGGAAAAAAAATGGAAGATATAATCCCAGGGTCAGATGTTACCATTATGGATATTCAAGATATGCTCCCGCATAGATATCCTTTTTTACTGGTTGATCGTGTCAAAGACATGGTAAATGACGAGCGTGGTATCGGAATTAAAAATGTAACGGCTTCAGAACCATGGTTCACGGGGCATTTTCCTGAAAGACCTATCTTCCCTGGCGTTCTTATTGTTGAGGCTATGGCGCAAACAGCGGCGATTATTGTGATCAGTCATATGAGGCGTGAACAACCTGAATTTAGAGCGGATTCTGTATATTTTATGTCTATTGATAAAGCTCGTTTTCGTCATCCAGTTATACCTGGCGATCAAATCGAGATACATGTCGAAAAAGTAAATCAGAGAAAAATGGCCTATAAGTTTTATTGTGAAGCTAAAGTTAATGGGAAAATCGCGGCAGAAGCTGAAGTTATGGCTATGCACGTTATGAATAAATAGTTGGAATTGTCATTATGACACAGAAAATACGCGTCGGAATTATTGGAGCTTCTGGCTACACGGGAGCTGATGCTGTTCGCTTGCTGGCGTGCCATCCAAAAGTTGAGATTGCCGTTTTAACGGCCAATACCCATGCCGGTAAATCCTTTGCTGATTTATTTCCTCAGTTTTCTGGGCTTGATCTTCCACCTATGGTTACAGCGGAAGACGTTGACTGGTCTGATATTGACGCCGTTTTCTGTGGCTTACCTCATGGAACAGCACAAGATATCATTGTGAAATTGCCAGACCATCTTCGTGTCATTGATATGTCCGCTGATTTTAGACTGCGCGACCCATCTGTCTATGCGCATTGGTATGGCAGAACGCATGCGGCTGAACATTTGCTTGATGGAGCGGTCTATGGTTTGCCTGAACATTATAGATCTCAAATAAAAAATGCCCGGCTCGTTGCCTGCCCGGGATGTTACCCAACAGCTGCGCTCTTATTGCTGTTACCATTGGTGAGTGCCGGCCTTATTCTTGTTGATGATCTTATTATAGATGCTAAATCAGGTGTAACCGGCGCTGGACGGAGTTTGAAAGAGCAAAATTTATTTGCCGAAGTCGCGGAGGGCATTCATCCCTATGGTGTCGCGGCGCATCGTCATGCCCCTGAAATTGAACAGGAATTAAGCCTACGTGCAGGTAAGTCAATGTTGGTTAGTTTTACACCGCATCTTGTGCCGATGAACAGAGGCGAATTACTGAGTGTATATGCAAAGACAGCGCCTGGCGTTAGCGCGACCGATATTCAAGCGGCACTATCAAAGGCCTATGCATCTGAGCCTTTTGTGCGCGTTGCTGATGATGCCTTGCCAGCGACACGTCATGTGCGAGGTTCTAATTTTTGTGTATTAGGGGTTCGGGATGATCGTCTGCCAAACAGAGTGATTTTATTTTCGACTCTCGATAATTTGGTTAAAGGCTCGAGTGGGCAAGCTGTTCAAAATATGAATATCATGTTTGGATTTGAAGAAACCTTAGGGCTTCAGCAGCAACCTCTCTTTCCTTAAAATTTAGCCTTAACTTTGCCTATATTTGCGGATAAAGAATTTAAGAATAGTGATTAACAGGATAAAACGATGAGCGAAGAGTTTCACCGAATTCAAAGACTACCGACCTATGTGTTTGAGCGCGTTAATAAATTAAAGGCTGAAGCGCGGTTAAATGGTGCAGATATTATTGATTTTGGAATGGGCAATCCTGATTTGCCAACGCCAAAACATATTGTCGATAAACTTATTGAAACGGTTCAAAACCCGAAAGCGCATCGCTATTCTTCTTCTAAGGGTATTCCTGGGCTTAGACGTGCCCAAGCGCGATATTACGAACGGCGTTTTGGCGTTAAGCTTGATCCCGAAACTGAGATTATTGCCACCCTTGGATCCAAGGAAGGGTTTGCCAATATGGCTCAGGCAATCACTGACCCGGGTGATGTCATTCTCGTTCCAAACCCGACTTATCCAATTCATGCTTTTGGGTTTATTATCTCTGGGGCCACGATCCGCCATCTTCCTGTTTCAGATGACAGTAATTTTATGGATGTTCTCGATCGCGCTGTTAGCAATACTCATCCTAAGCCAAAGGCTTTGGTTTTAAGCTATCCATCGAATCCAACCTCCGCTGTAGTTGGTCTTGATTTTTATAAAGAAGTTGTGGCTTACGCCAAGAAACATGACATATATATATTGTCTGACCTAGCTTATTCTGAGATCTATTTTGACGAAGATAGCCCGCCACCATCCATTTTACAGATTGAAGGGGCTAAGGATATTGCTGTTGAATTTACATCTTTATCTAAGACTTACTCTATGCCTGGCTGGCGGATGGGTTTTGCCGTCGGAAACCAGAAATTAATTGGCGCTCTGACGCGGATAAAATCATATTTAGATTATGGTGCTTTTACGCCCATCCAAGTTGCAGCGGCTGCCGCACTTGATAGTCCGGAAAGTGTCATAAAAGAAATCCGTCAAATCTATAAACATAGACGTGATGTTTTGGTTGATGTGTTTGGCCGTGCTGGCTGGGACGTTCCGCCACCACCAGCCACTATGTTTGCTTGGGCCAAAATACCAGAGCCCTTCAGCCATATGAAATCAATGGAGTTTTCTACGCTTCTTCTCCAAAAAGCAGAAATTGCTGTTTCGCCAGGTATTGGCTTTGGGGAACATGGCGATGATTACGTACGCATCGCCTTGGTTGAGAATGAGCAACGGATTCGTCAAGCTGGGCGCAACCTTAAGCGTTTCTTTGATGAGACCAAAGGCGTTACACAGGTTGCCGAATGAAAGATGGTCAGTTAGCCATTGGTATTGCTGGGCTTGGTACAGTTGGCAAACAGGTCGCGCAGGCTATATTGAATGGCGCTTTGCCTGGTGTCGTGCTGAGCCATGTTGTGGTCAGAGATACGGCGATTGATCGCGGGTTAGACTTAGCAGGCGTTCAAGTCGGCACGGATCTTCAAGAGCTTGTGGCGCCCGACAATAGTATCGATTTAGTCGTGGAACTTATTGGCGGCGAAAATGGCCCTGCGCTTGATTTGGTCAAGTCGGCCCTGTCTTCAGGCAAATCGGTTGTTACGGCAAATAAGGCCATGTTAGCACGCCATTCTATTGAGCTTGCAACTTTGGCTGATGAAAAAAACCAAGTACTTGCTTTTGAGGCAGCTGTTGCTGGTGGTATACCGATTATTAAAACCATAAGAGAAGCTTTGGCAGGAAATAAGGTAACGCGGTTAAGTGGTATTCTAAATGGAACCTGTAATTTTATTCTGTCTAAAATGGCTGAAACAGGTGGCGCATTTGAAGAGATCTTAGCCCAAGCCCAATCTTTAGGTTATGCCGAAGCTGACCCTAGTTTTGATATTGAAGGTATTGATGCTGCACAAAAGCTTACGCTGCTTGCCGGTTTAGCTTTTGGCATTACTCCAGACCTAACATCTGTCTCTTTACGCGGCATAACGGATATTACGGCACGCGATATATCTGCTTCGAGTGATTTTAAGTGCTCAATTCGATTGATTGCAAAGGCAGAAAGCATGGATGGAAACGCTAATCTGTGGGTCGGTCCGGCTTTATTGAGGCGTTCACATCCTTTATATGCAATCGATGGTGTAACAAATGCCGTGGTGATATCAGCTGAACCTGTCGGTGAGCTTATGCTTCAAGGCCCTGGGGCAGGAGGGGGTGCGACGGCATCGGCTGTTCTTGGCGATATCGCAGATATTGCTGGTGGCTTTGGTCGGTCGCTATTTTCTCAGCCTGTTCAAACGCTTATCAAAGCGCATTCAGAAAATGCCCAATTAGTATCGGCTTGGTATTTGCGGTTTTTATTGGCAGATACGGCTGGTAGTATGGCGAGTGTTACTCAAATTTTGGCTAAAAACGGGGTTTCTATTGAAGAAGCCATTCAGCGTGCGCCAAATGTGGGGGAAACACATTTGCCTGTTGTATTCATTACACACGTGACGGCCGAATCTGCTGTAAAAAAGGCAATAGACGAGGTAAAGGAACTGAGCGGTATAGCGGCAGATGTTCTCTGTTTACCCGTTTTTACTGAATAAATTTAAGTACCAAAGTATTTTAGAGAATTGAGAGGCTATCATGGCAAAACAAGAAACAGGCATTAATCGTCGACTGACACTTGAGCTCGCACGGGTTACTGAACGCGCTGCTGTTTCAGCTTCTGTTCTTGTGGGTCGCGGTGATGAAAAAGCTGCTGACCAAGCTGCTGTCGATGCCATGCGCCGTGAGCTGAACAAGCTCGACATTGATGGCGAAGTCGTT
>CBFHJI010000055.1:0-9311 GCA_965656255.1 Alphaproteobacteria bacterium | reverse complement strand
TATCGGTTAACCAAAATGACATGGATGTCACCGTTCAGCCCGGAGTCACCCGCAAACAATTAAACCAGCACTTACGCGACACAGGACTTTTCTTTCCAATTGATCCTGGCGCCGACGCCTCACTGGGTGGCATGGCATCTACGCGCGCGTCAGGGACTAATGCTGTTCGCTATGGCACCATGCGCAACGCGGTTTTAGCGCTAGAGGCGGTATTGCCCGACGGGTCAATCATGCGCTCGGGCGGCCGCGCACGTAAATCGTCAGCTGGTTATGATCTCACGAGTTTATTTGTGGGATCAGAAGGAACACTCGGCATCATTACTGAACTGACCCTTCGCCTACATGGTATTCCGCAGCATATCTCTAGTGGCATATGCTCTTTCCCGGATATTACCAACGCCTGCGAGACAGTGATCGAAACCATCCAAATGGGTATAGGCGTTGCCCGTATCGAATTGCTCGATGCTCTCCAAGTGAAAGCCTGTAACCTCTATAGCAAATCAAACTTACCAGAAACGCCGCTGCTGCTACTTGAGTTTCATGGCAATAAAGAGAGCGTGACGGATGATATGCGTCTGTTTCAAACCTTAGCGGAAACCCATGGCGGCCATAATATTCAATGGTCAGCGACGCCAGAAGAGAGAAATAAATTATGGCAAGTCAGGCATGATGCCTTTTGGGCCGCCTCAAACCTGATCCCAGACTCCCGCGTTTTTACCACTGATGTATGTGTCCCGATTAGCAAATTGGCTGAATGCGTCGATGAAACCCAGAGAGATATTGCCCAAAACAATCTCATATCGCCAATTGTTGGGCATGTCGGTGATGGTAATTTCCATTGCCTAATCCTTATGCCGAATAACCAACCTGAAATGGAAATGAAAATAAATGCTTTTTGTGAACGCCTCAGTCAGCGTGCCATAGATATGGGCGGAACCTGCACGGGCGAACATGGCATTGGGCAAGGCAAGCAGGCCTTTTTAGCCATCGAGTCCCCAAGTGCTCTGCCTGTAATGAAAGCAATCAAGCAACAGTTAGATCCTAAAAACATTATGAACCCAGGGAAAATATTCTCAAGCTCGGGCAAATAAACGCTTATGCGCGCCCATAAATGATAAAAGAACAAACAAACCTCATCAGAAGTTTAGCCGCAAAGTTGAATAGACTTACAACCATGGCTATGCTGATGTTAAGAACAAATAAGCTCAGCTTTAATAAATGTAAGGGAAATGTATCATGGGATTATTAACGAATAAGCGCGCCATCGTTACAGGTGGCGCATCTGGCATCGGCGCTGCAACTGCGCATCTTTTTGCAGCCGAGGGCGCACATGTTCTCGCCGTTGATATTTCTGCTGAAGGATTAGAGCAGTTTGCTCATTCAGCCAATATTTCAACGCTCACAAAAGATATTTCAACCGAAACAGCTGGCGCTGAGATTATAAACCACGCCGTCCAATGTTTAGGCGGCATTGATATTCTCATGAATAATGCTGGTATTGGTGGCGGTTCTGAAGATGTAGCATCGCTTAGCCAAGAGCTCTGGAACCGTGTTTTAGCAACAAATCTCACAGCACCATTCCGACTATGCCAAGCGGCAATTCCCTATCTGCGTGAAAGTTCGGCTGGCCGCATTATTAATGTTGCCTCAGTCATGGCAACGCATACCGATTATGGCCTTGCCGCCTATTGTGCCGCCAAGGCTGGGGTTACAGGATTTACACGCAACCTCGCACTTGAACTGGGTCGTGACCAAATCAATGTGAATGCAATTTTACCTGGCGCTATTTTAACTGGCATGACCTCAGCATCCCTGGCCAATCCTAAAGCAGCAGATACATGGGCTCGAAAATCAGTTTTCAAAAGATTAGGTCAACCTGAAGACATTGCTAAAGCAGCGGTTTTTTTGGCCTCGGATTTATCAGCATTTATCACCGGCCAAAACATCAATGTTGATGGCGGCATGCTTTTACGCACATAAATTCAAACTAGAACTAATGGAATGCCACCAAAGCAAATGAATAATATCGTAACATCAATTACATAAGATCAATGGCAGAGCAGTTATTGCGCTAAATGCACAATAACTGCGCCGACATATAAGTCTATTATTCGCCCAAAAATGAATTAAGACGCTCATGCCCTACCAAGAAGTCTTCTTTAAACTCTTGGACAACAGCACGGGCAGATTTTTCTTGCGTTAGCAAGCCAACACCCTGGCCAATCCAGTAAGTGGCCAATTCCTTTGCGCCAGCTTGTCCTTTTTCAGCCTCACGATCAATCAAAGCTAAAGCAGGCTCACTGACCATGCTTTGCAATGGCATTGGCAACGGTTCTAATTCGCTACCTTCCCAAGCATCCGTCCAACCAGATCGCAACTGCCGAGAATGCTTACCTGTTCGAGAACGCGACCGAACTGTGTCACTAGAACTCGCGGCAAGCATTTTCTCTTTCACAGTTTGGCTTGTTTCTGCATCAGAAGTAGTCAACCAAACAGAGGCTGTCCAAGCACCATCAGCCCCCATTGCCATAGCGGCGGCCATTTGACGGCCCGTAACAATGCCGCCTGCGGCTAAGATCGGTGTATCCCCAAAAGGCTGTATTGCTTGATGAACTTCAGGAATGAGCACCATGCTCGAAACTGATCCACAATGGCCACCGCCTTCAGTGCCAGAAACAACAAGAATATCGACGCCAGCCTGAACTTGGCGAATGGCATGCTCTTTAGCACCAACAAGTGCCGCAACTTTAACACCATGTTCTTTGCCCATATCGAGCATCCATTGAGGCGGCACACCAAGTGCGTTGGCGATTAATTTAATCGGATATGAAAATGCGACCTCCAACAAACGTTGAGCACCCTCATCGCGCATATTCGTGCCCATGCTTGCGCCAAGCTTGGAAGGTTTTCGCAAATCTCCCGCATCTATTCCCTGCTTTTCTAAAATATCTGCCCGGAAGTCACGATATTCTTGGGGCACCATATCAGCCAAAGTTTCAGCCGTTATGCCCTCTTCTGTTTTACCAACCATTTTATTTGGTATCAAAACATCAACACCATAGGGCTTGCCATCGCAATTCGCATCAATCCAAGCGAGCTCAACATCAAGCTCTTCAGGAGACATACCGACAGCGCCTAAAACGCCCATGCCGCCAGCCTTTGAAACCTCAGCAACAACATTTCGACAGTGCGAAAACGCAACCAATGGAAACTCGATCCCCAGTAATTCGCAAATTTTCGAATTCATTATTCTTCCCTCCGACTTGGTTCAATAAAATTATGATTTATTCTTCATTCATTATGAAGATGCTTTACGCCGACGCAATTTAAAAGTCGCTGATGCGGCAGCTATTTTAACACCATCAGCATTAAATAAATCCGCCTCAGAAAAGGCAACAGAGCGCCCCAAACGCTTTAAACGCCCCTCACCCCTAAAAACACCCGGATACGATGCTTCAAAAAAACTGGTTTTCAACTCCAAAGTCACATGTCCTGCATAGTCATCAGGATTATAGGAGAGCCGAATAACAACCCCGCATAGCGTATCCAAGAGGGTTGCAATAATGCCGCCATGGATAACCCCCTGAAAATTGACAAATACCTCACCCAATGTGAATTGCATATCAACAGCCTGACGTTCAGCATCGTAAGCTATAACCTCGCGGCCGATAAGCTCTCCAATTCCGCCGTCGCGAATAAGCTTAAAATCTTTTGGTAGATCGCGCATAAGAGCGTTACTTTACTTGGGTATAGGCATGATCTTCCATGCGCTTGATATAGTCATGAAAAGCGACAGCCGAAGGGTCAAATTTATGGGCAAGTTTCCCTAAGAAGGAGACAAATATATAGAAAACAATATCCGCATATGTTGCACGATCTCCGCATAAATATTGTCTATGTTTTAGTTGCTCATTAAACCAAGCAACACCCTCTTCTGCCATCATCAATGACGGTGCGGACAATTCTTCATGAATAGAAATACGCCCTTCAAAAAACGGAGCTCCTTTTCCATGCTGAAAGCCTACCATCATCGGAGAAAGGACTTTTATATCTGCCCGACGCATCCACATACGTGTTTCTGCGCGCTCAAATGCATCTCGCCCCACAATCACAGGATCAGGATTAAGCTCTTCAAAATATTCAGCGATAGCAGTGACCTCACTTATAACGCGGCCATCATCAAGCTGAAGGCAAGGCAATTGCCCTGCAGGATTGATTTTTAAGAATGCGTCACTGCGATTTTCTTTATTGGCCATGTCAATATTCACAAATTCAACATCGATTTGTTTGATTGCGGCAAGGTTTTTTGCGACGCGCGGACCTGGCGCTCGTTCTGTAACAAAAAGTTTCATGAATTTTCCCCTCAAGATTGTTCCTATTTTGACTTAAGCCACGCAGACCGGCAAGAACAATCTCTAAAACAGCTCAATATTGGCTGAATATCGACTTATAATGACGATTATATGGCAATAAAGGATTTGAACAAGCTATGCAGCTACCTGTTGACCATGCTATGCTCTTTTTCATATTCGGACCTGAAATACCATGCTAAAAGTTGCACTGAGTTTGAGGTTCTATCACGTTTTTATAGAAGGCCGATTGAACAAAAACATGCGTAAAGCCCGATTTCAAATTGGAGATATCGTTAAACATAGAATTTTCCCTTTTCGGGGCGTGATCTATGATGTTGATCCAGTCTTTGCAAATACCGAAGAATGGTGGCTTTCAATCCCTGCCGAGGTCCGCCCAATTAAAGATCAGCCATTTTATCATTTATTTGCTGAAAATGACGAGACTTCCTACGTTGCTTATGTATCCGAGCAAAATTTATTATATGATGACAGCAACCAAGAATTGACCAATCCGCAAATAAAGGATGTCTTCGATAAATTCGATGGGAAGCGTTATCATGTCCGTGACAATCGCGTCCATTAAAACATATATCCAGAAGCTAAAGACACGATGATAATTGGTTCTATTCAAAGGTTTATTGGTCGGCTGATTATTAGCTATATTGAAAAGCCCATTCTGAATTATAAATCGGTTCAGTTTCTTCCTCTTGCAGATCTTGATAAGTGCTTAAAGCCTGGCGATGTTTTACTCGTTGAAGGTAATTTAAGAATTTCAACAGCGATTAAATATCTTACTCAGTCAACTTGGTCACATGCTGCGCTTTATGTAGGTAAAGAAGCCGGCTTGAAAGATAAATACGGGCATCCCGCTACACTTATCGAAGCCGATGTGACTGAAGGCACAATCGCTGTATCATTGACTAAATATGTTGGCTTCAATACGCGTATATGCCGGCCGGCACTGATCACTGAAGAAGACCGCGCCGCGGTTATTAAATTTATGATCAACGCCATCGGCACATCCTATGACATTAAGAATATTATAGATTTAGCGCGTTACCTTCTGCCACAGCCACCTGTTCCCGTCAGCTGGAGACGTAAAATGCTTGCGCTAGGTTCAGGAGAGCCATCACGCGCAATTTGCTCAACGTTAATTGCACGCGCATTTCAAACCGTTCGCTACCCAATTCTGCCCGACGTCACACGCGAAAACCAACAAGATATTTTGCACATCCGCCATCATTCATTATTCACGCCACGTGACTTTGATATTTCGCCCTATTTTAACATTATCAAACCAACAATTGAAAAACGACCCGATTACAAAACCTTAAATTGGCGCGAAATACCTGCAACCAATGATCCTAAGGGGAACACAAAACCCGATCATACTTTGGGCGAAACCGAAAATGCGTGATGATCATCGCCCCTTATGGGTTAGAAAGATTCAAGAAGCGTGTTCGCAGCTTTACACGCGCCATTTCCTTCTTCCCCAATTTAGCGCATTCGGCAAAGGCGTGGAAGTCATTGGCCCACATCGCTTAGAGGTTTATGGCGACCAAATTTCAATTGGTGACTATGTTCATATTCATACTTGCAAAGGTCACATGTCACGTCTTTGCACATGGCCCAACGCTACTGGCGGAAACGGGCGAATTGACATAGGGAATTATTGCTTAATCTCACCCAGCGCTCAGATCATTAGCGCAGATAAAATTGAATTGGGTGAAAATGTCATGCTCGCCAGCCATGTTTATGTATCTGATGCAGATTGGCACGATATCTACCATCGAACAGAATCCCCGGGGAAAACAGCCCCGATAAAACTTGGAAACAATGTTTGGGTCGGGCAAGGCGCTAAAATCTTAAAAGGTGTGACGATCGGAGATAATACAGTTGTTGCCGCAGGCGCCATTGTTACGAAATCATTTCCCGATAATATCATTATTGGCGGTAATCCAGCTCGCAAAATTGGTACACTGAACAAAAAAAATAAGATGACAAAACGTGACGCCATGTTTACAGGCCCAAAAGATTACGAGAAAGTGATGGAGTATCTCAAAAGTATCAAAAATGGGCAAAATAGCGTTTGGCGTTGGTTAAAAGGAATATTATGGCCAGACAAAAGCTTATAACTCGTCATCATAAACGTTGGGCACCTATGCTCGCGGCCTGCGCCCTATTGTTAACCTTCTTAGCAGCGCTTCCAGCTCAAGCACAAAAAAAACAATCCGAGCATGGCATATCGATGATGGGTGATCCGGCTCTGCCTTCAAACCTTGAGAGCCTCCCCTATATTGATGATCGCGCCATATATGGCGGACAACTTGTTGAGGCCAAGATAGGCAATTTCGACAATTTAAACCCATTTACCATTCGTGGGACGAGTGCCTACAACCTTCGAGAATTAGTTTTTGAGAGCTTACTCGGGCGAAATATGGATGAACCCTTTGCGCTTTATGGGTTATTGGCTGAAAAAATAGCGGTTTCAGAAGACCGTGGCCGAATGCAAATCAGACTTGAAGCAGCGGCCACCTTTTCAGATGGACGCAAAGTCACACCAGAAGATGTCATTTATTCATGGCAAAGCCTGAAAGACAATGGGCGTCCAAATCACCGCCACTATTATAGTCAGGTACAAACAGTTGAGAAAATTGGCCCGCGCGATGTTTTATTTACATTCAAGGGGCCACCATTCGACCGTGAACTCCCCTTAATTCTTGGCCTAATGCCCATTTTACCAAAGCACATATACCAAAACCGCGACTTACAAAGCAGCAAACTGGATATTCCCGTCGGATCTGGCCCCTATATTGTGCAAGAGGTCGAGCCCGGGCGGCGCGTAACCTTTGAACATGATGAAAACCATTGGGGGATTAACAAACCCATTAATAAAATGCGTTATAATTTCAAACGCATTATTCACGATTATTATCGCGACGAAACAAGTGCATTCGAAGCCTTTAAGTCAGGTAATGTTGACATATGGTTCGAAACCAACCCCTTAAGATGGCAAAACGAATATGACTTTGCCGCCACCCGCGATGGCCGCATCATCATAGAGACGATAAAAACCCAAACCCCGACAGGGTTAAATGCCTTCGTTATGAATACGCGGCGGCCCATTTTTAGCGATCAAAACACACGTAAAGCACTAGATTTATTATTCGATTTTGAATGGATAAACAAAGTGTTATATGGGAATTCGTATGTAAGAACTAAGAGCTATTTTGGTAATACGCCTCTCAGCGCATCAGGCGTTTCAGCATCGTCTGAGGAAAAAAAGCTAATTAAAGGCGCCAAGCTTAGCGCCCCCCTCTTATCGCAAAGCTATATGCCACCGCGCAGCGATGGGTCGGGTCGCGATCGGCAGACGCGTAAAGGCGCTTTAGAGCTTCTTGCGAAAGCTGGCTTTTCCATGCAAAACGGCCAATTAAGCGACGCCAATGGCACACCTTTGACCTTCGAGATACTCGTTCAACGCCGCGATCATGAACGACTTAGCCTGACATTTCAGCGCATGCTTAAACAAGTGGGCATCGAGGTCTCTGTCCGCCTTGTTGACGCATCTCAATATCAAGCGCGGCTTCAAAACTTCGATTTCGACATGATCATTTATGATTACTACGCATCTCTTTCCCCGGGGAATGAACAAAATTTCTACTGGTCGAGCACATCAGCAGACACGCCAGGCAGCCGAAACTATGCCGGCATAAAGTCAAGGCAGATAGATGGCACAATAGACGCACTCACAAATGCGCGTGACCCATCCCAGTTTCAAACAGCCACGCGCGCCCTTGATCGCCTTTTAATGAGTGGCAATTATTTCATCCCACTGTTTCATAGGGACGGCCAATGGCTGGCGCGCTGGAGCAAAATCGAACGCCCATCTCAAACCCCTATATATGGGGCGCAAATAGACACATGGTGGGCCAGCCCAGATAATTAAGATGGATTAATTTAATAAAAACAGTTTCTAATTAAATTATATTGATAAATCACTTTAAATAAAAAAGATCCAATTATCGCGTGCCTTGCCCTACCTGCATAAGCAATACGGCACGATGAGCCACGCGTTTTATCTAAACCATAAGATTAAAGCATAATAGGAAAGTTAAAAGACTAGAGCGCGCCGACCTCAGTCAACCCGGCGATCTCGTCATCTGAAAATCCCCAATCCGACAAAGCATCTTGGTTATTGGCGCCAATTTGTGGCGGTGGACCTTGAATCTCACTTGGTGTTCCACCAAATCGTGGCGCAATATTGGGTTGAACCACACCATAAGCCTCAACAATGGTTTCACGCGCTTGATTGTGAGGATGGTGAGCAGCCTCTTTCATATCAAGAACAGGCGCATAACAAACATCTGTTGCGCCCATAATTGCATCCCATTCATCACGTGTTTTTGTTTTCAAAGCTGCCGCAAGCTTGTCCTTGAGTAGCCCCCAATTTTCACGATCATGTTGCTTTGCTAAATCGGGATCATTTTGAAGCCCAGTTTTTTCGAGGAGCAAGGCATAAAATTGCGGTTCAATCGACCCGATAGATACAAATTTACCGTCTTTGGTCTCATAAACATCATAAAAATGCGCCCCGCCATCAAGCATATTTGCCTGGCGATCAAGCGACCAAATACCCGAGGCCGACATGCCAAAAAACATTGCCATGAGTGAGGTCGCGCCATCAGTCATCGCACAATCAACGACTTGGCCTTTACCGCTTCGTTGCGCCTCAAAAAGCGCCGCAAGCATGCCCATAGCTAAATAAAGCGCTCCACCACCAAAATCACCAACCAGGTTAAGCGGCGGCACAGGCTTGTCTTTTCCGCCAATAGCCGCAAGTGCCCCTGTTAATGCGATATAGTTAATGTCGTGGCCAGCGGCTTGCGCATAAGGGCCAAACTGCCCCCAACCGGTCATACGGCCATAAACAAGTTTTGGATTTCGTGACAAACACAC
>CBFHJI010000054.1:0-9676 GCA_965656255.1 Alphaproteobacteria bacterium | reverse complement strand
GTTAATAGCCCATCGAGGGTTCGAATCCCTTCCTCTCCGCCACTCGTTTCTGTTGCTATTTTATCCAATAAAAACAGTGTATTTGGAAATCAGCCTATGCGCTTTTACCCCTAAGGTTTACCCCTAAAGATACCCCCCAAAAAAAAGCGCCAGATCAAAACAGATTGCTGTCTGAGGTTGAACTGCATGCATGGCCATCTAGGTTGGCCCATGAGCGTTAGCTAATGGCGTGTTTTCTCTGACATCATCATGTGTCAGGTTCCAAAGAAGGTTCCGGATATTGACGCCGCACCACTCTCGATAGACACAATAGGTTGTTATTCTTTAACGCGATGGTGATATTTATCTTTTAAAATTGTGAGATTAACCGGCGTGGGGGTTTTCGGTTTTCGGCCAGAAATTATCATCTCGGTTTTGATAAGGCGTTCCCACAATATCCATCGACATAGCGCCTGGCGTTGCAACATGTCTAATTTCTTTTGCGACCGGCAAAAAGCTATTATAAAAATGCTGAGTTGACTTCACAATGATCGTGCGCATTTCATGCAGGTCTATACCAATCTCTATGAAGGGTTTTCGGCTAAACACTTGGGTGCGGATATTATTGACCAAAAGATTCACATTATTATCTAATTGCAACCAAACAGCGGTTCCAAGCGACGCCTCGGCGGGGCTATCCCCCAAGCTATGAGTTAGGTCATCCCGAATGGCCATAATTTTAGCATTAATGTTCATGGGCAGACCAGATGATGGGCCGTGTTTGCCACCCAAGCACAGTTCGAGCTGTTCACCCGCACCAACAGCCGTGCAAATATTTACAACACCAGGGTCCCAGAAAATGCCGATTGCGACATCACTCATCTCGCGCTCCAAAACAGCCTTCAACATGAATGTGCTATCGGCCGCTGCCCCACCGCCAGCATTATCAGCCGTGTCCGCTAAAACTAACGGCAGATTGTTTGTGGTTTGGGCATAATTGAGCGCTTGATCGATCGTGATATAATCTGTCCTAAAATTTTCGCGAGCTTCCCAAATTCGTCGCCCAAATGCCTCGGCTGTGGTTTGGGCGAGCTCGGCATTATTATCGGTAATAACAAGCATCCGCGTTCCCATTTCGGGCATATCCCCCATAGGAAATCCATGGTTGAGTGAAAGCGACAAAATACCAGGCTTTTTCTCTTCAGCTTTCATGTCTTCGACAAAGCTTGTCATTGGCTCAAGCGGTGTCATGTAAAGTCCCATCATTTTGCAGTCCCAGTCGCGCATAACAGGTTTAATCTCACCTTTTGCCGTGGCAAGGGCAAGCGTGTAAAGCTCTTGGGCGCGGTCATCAATGTCATCATGGGGGTAGTGTTTAAAGAAAATAATAAGATCAGCGGTGCTTTTCATTTTATTTGTTAAATGCCCATGTAGATCAAATTCGGCACCGATACATACATTAGGGCCAACAATCGCGCGGGTGTGCTCGAGTATATCGCCCTCGCAGTCATCATAGCCTTGGGCTTGCATGGCACCATGCATGCTATAGAGAACAATATCAACGGGACCTGCTGCGCAAAGGTCCTCTAAAATCATATCTCTAAACTCTTCATAGACCGCCTTTACAGTGCGACCAGCGGGTTGCGCAAAAGTAGATATGGAGCAAATGACATCATGCCCATCCATATCGGCACGCTGCTTCCAAATATGCAAAGGAGAGTTAAAGGGAAGCGGGCCATGCTTTAGGGCATCGTCCCTAAAAAAATAGGTGTTTAAAAAGTCATCGCGGCCTGTCGGTAAAGGAGAAAAAACATTTGTTTCTGTACCAAATGAGGCAATAAAAATACGCATAATTTAGGCCCTTTTCCGATTAATGGTGGCTTATCAAAGCGTATATTTTTATCCATGGTCAATATATTTCGTAAACTCTTAATTTCTGGTTCATCACTCATACTGCTGGCTATAACCATATCGCCCTTTTCCAAACTCGGAACATTTTAATATTTGTCAGGACAGCTGCAAGATGACAAACGTGGCGAGTGGTTGAGGCGCGCCCCCGCTAAGGGTGTATGAGTTAATAGCCCATCGAAGGTTCGCATCCCTTCCCCCTCAGCCATTGCATTTTATCCTCTCTAATCCATGGGTTTTTCCTTCTCCGCTTGGATATCAAGCTTTAAATGCGCCCCCCTTTTTCTATCTATATAAAATACGATTTTTCTCTATAAATTCCGTAAAAGAGCAATCGCCTAATGCTTGGAAAACACTTGAATTTGAAACCTGTATTTGTTTTTGAAGCTATAAAGAATTTTTATACAGACTCCGATGCGGGTTAATTAGAGAATACATATTATGAACTA
The DNA here is from genome assembly GCA_965656255.1 of Alphaproteobacteria bacterium. GTDB lineage: Bacteria > Pseudomonadota > Alphaproteobacteria > RS24 > RS24 > JAYODZ01. The sequence continues at coordinate 7,340 of CBFHJI010000054.1, read as the reverse complement.
TGAACTACTCATTGACTTACACAAAATGAATAAACGCCAAGGTCCGGGCGGTGATGCGCAAACTTTGAAGGCATTGAAACTGTCGGGTTTGATGACGAGCACTCGGTCAATGCAAATAGCAGATATTGGTTGCGGCACGGGAGCCTCAACACTTGTGCTGGCTGAGAACCTGAACGCCTCCATAACAGCTATTGATCTGTTCCAGGATTTTCTTGATATTTTGAATGCGAATGCGCAAAAGCGTGGTTTTGCCGATAAAATTACAACACAGTCGGGCTCAATGGAAGAACTCGCATTTGAAGACGGTAGTTTGGATGTTATCTGGTCTGAAGGTGCAATTTACAATATGGGGTTTGCAAAAGGGGTGGAGTATTTTAAGCGCTTCTTAAAGCCGGGCGGCACATTAGCTGTCTCTGAAATCACATGGTTAACCGCTGAGCGCCCTGAAGAAATCCAGCGTCATTGGGATTCAGAATATCCCGAGATCGCAATCGCCTCAGATAAAATAAAAATATTAGAAGATCATGGTTTCATCTTGAAGGGTTATTTCCCTTTGCCAGAGTCCAGCTGGATTGAAAATTACTATGCCCCCCTCAAAAATACCTTTGATGGCTTTATCACAAGAAATGACTCCGAGGATGCCCGAGCTATTGTTGAATCTGAGAAAGCTGAAGCTGCACATTATGAAAAATATAGTCATTATTTTAGCTATGGCTTTTATATCGCTCAAAAGGTCTAAGACGCACTTTGCAATAAATCTCATAAAGCCCAAAAAGAAGAGCACTTATTAGCTTTAGATTTAATGGCATAAGAGCTCCCAAGCCCTCTCACGAGATATCAACCTCCTGCCATATAACCCCTTAGCCGATCAGGAAGAGAGACTCTTCAGTCGTTATGGGGTTCTTGAACCACCATTTACTTGGCAAGGACCTCGCTGCTGGCAACCGCACGATTATCGTCATTCTCCATAATAACCCTTCAAGACAATGGTGAGCATTATCCAATATTTTGAAGCGACATAGTTTTTCTCGTCTTTAAATTAAAAATACCCATGCTCTTTTTCGATGTGGATTGACATTTCTCTAAAATTTGCGGGATCAAACCGCCACCCGTCTTTTGAATCAAAATAATAGTCATAGACGGCTTCTGTACAATATTTGCGCTTGGCAGTGCGTTTGGCCAAAAAGCGAAACCCAAGCAATAATCGCGCAAGAACTGGGAATGAATGATAGAGAAGCCCCAAATAATCATATTTAACGTGCTGCTTAATCGCTGCATCAAACCGCATAACGGCATCTTCTTGGTAAACAACTTCGCTAAAATCCCATTTCGTAGCATCAAAATAGATTTCTTTGCTCCGAACGCCCATTAAATCCGATGAATACCCGATACCCTTTTTATTCACGGGGACCTCATCGCACACAACCAGCTCCGTATGTGAATAAACACTATTTAGCCCCCAACGGGTTAATCGGTTGAAAAGTCCCGGTAACCACCCCGTACGATTGCCGCGATAATGGGCAAAAAACATTCTTTTCATTGAAATCTCCGCATTGTTATTGATTTTATTTTTATTAATGAACGCGAACATGACGGCCTGTCGCCTAACACCGATCAAAGGCATGAGCGAACGCACCATTATAACAGTGATTTAGCTATGTCGGATTTAAAAGCACTTAACTCTAAGAGTCTTTTAAGGAGACAAGAAGCCATTAATGCTTGCGTTTCCAAATGCACCAGTTTTTCATAGAAGAATAAACAAAAACGCCTCTAAAGCTTCCATAACAAAACTGAAAGGAAATCGTCTATGGAAGAAGATGGCAATCCGCTTGCTGAAATAGGGCTCGCTTTATCAATGGCATTTTTTAGCCTCATGGTTCTCCTCCTATTTGCAGTAACAGCGAGCCCAACTCAGTCCTCATCTCAGAAATTAATTGAGAATTCGCAGGCTGAAACAAAATTGAACCAAGAACCAACCTTTCTCATCTTCGATGACGGACGAATAATGGATGTTAACTTTCAGGCTGTTAACCTCTCGTCATTAGATGAGAAACGGCCACTCATAGTCGGCGTCGATCCGGATTTAAATACACGCGCTCTGCTAACGCTCATGAGATCTCTTGACAGTTTCGAAGTCGAAATCGCAACACTTGATCAAAACTGGCAAGCAGCGCTTCGCTCAAAAAGAAAGATGAATTAATGCAAACTATTTTTCATTACCTATATCAAAAATCATTGACTTCATACTTAGTGGCAATGGCGGCATTTCTCATTCTATTCTCAATATCTGCAGAAGCTAAGAGCTGGACGCCAGAACAAATCAAGCAAATCATCATTGAAGAAAGCCTTAAGTCGGAGACTGTCCCGCCCTCTCTGGCCTTGGCAATTGCGCATGTTGAATCGAATTTTAAATATAACGCTGTTAGCCACAAAGGGGCTATTGGCGTTATGCAAATTATGCCCGCAACAGCATGGGGAGAGTTCAGGATAAAACGCCACCAACTATTTAATCCTCGCATTAACATTCGCATCGGCATTCAGTTTATGGAGCAACTTCTGAACCGATATCGCGGACGAGTTGACTTGGCCCTCTCCCATTATAATGGAGGCTCTGCCGTCGGAAAATGGCCGAACTCACGCGTCATTCCCTACACGCAGGCCTATGTTAATAAAGTGATGTTACGCGCTCAAGACTTGAAACTTGAAGACCACTCAACATTTCGTAACTTCACACAATTAAGCCAAAGCTCACAGTCGTCACGAAAGGAATCGAACTATCCATCTGGCAGTTATGTCGCCACAAGGGCGCCTCAAGGACTTAAGAACGCGCCCAAGAAATGGCAGAAGCAAATCGAATTGGTTGATGATTGGCTCGACCAAGTGGCACCGAGCGCCCACAATTCAAACCCATACCAAACGTTTCGGGATAAGAAGACATCTTTAGAAAACAACCTAACATGGCATCGCGAAAAGTTTCGTGATCAAGCATCTGGAAAAATGTAACCTAGAGGATTAGGCTGGTTTCGTGCTATGAGAGTTTAATGTCAAATACAGTATCAATTTTTAGAAGCAACCCTTCTTATCGTATACATCCACCTACGCAGACGCTGATTAATGCTCTGCACGCTGTAGAAGAGACGACGGCCTATAATGGTGCACCGCGCCATAGAGCCGAGCATTTCAATCGATTGGTCTCACTTATTGCCGGCAAGTCTTTTGCGCCTCCGCTTTATATGTGCTGCCATTTTTTGCAACTCTCAGCATCTTCGGGACACCTTCTTCACGAGTGGTTATTATCGCCAAGCACAATAAATGCCCGTCACCTCGAGAGCTTGCTTGATATTTCGTCAAAACTTGGATTTGTTGAACGTGACGGCCAATTGTTTACCTGGCTTAATTCAGAAACACGATCCGTCAGCTTCCGCTCAAACATAGCCGAACTTGTAAAATCAGTTTCATTGCTCGATTTCATTGTGGAGTCTCTTGGATATGACATTCTTGCCGATGCCTATGACGAACTTGCGATTGCTCAATCGAGCAACGAAATAGGGTTAATATCGAATAAGCTTGCACGACTTTTATATGATTATCTTTCGCAACATTTGCCGACAGCACATAGCCAGACAAAATATTTAAGTTTTGTAAACTTTATAATGCAGAAAAAAGAAGATCCATATGCACCAGAGTCAATCACCGACGATCTCATATTAGAGTTTTGGTCAGCAAGCGCACTCGATGATAAAACCAAAATGCGTTTATATTCTATCTGTGCGCAGAGCTGGGCTCGTTATCAGCAGGCGGTAAGATTATCTTCATGCAACATATTTTCAGCAATCAGTAACGATAGTGGTAATTTCGATATTCTATCCAACGTTTCTATAGCGGATGTTGATCAATACATAGAGGGCGTTGAAGAACAAAATAATCTCGAAACCGTGATATCGTCTTTACGACAAACTGCGCTAGATAAAGTTAAGTTTTTAACAGGTCGAGAACTCGATAGTCTTGAACCTCTCATGGTCGCGCAAGATCAATCACCACTCCTAGTCACAGCTCTACGAGTGGCACGATTTGCACCGATCCAAGCAAAGCTCGTGGAGGGGTTAAGGAAAAACAAATCCTTAGAAACAATGCAGGCCATTCTTGATGAAACGCATCAAGGAAACACCTATCAAGATGAATTAGATAAATGGCTTGATATCGCCCTTCGCTGCAAAGGCGTTGGAGAAGCAGCATGTTACTGGTTGTTCCATGACCAACAGCCTCACGCTTTAGCAGCTTTACAAACAATATTAACGTCACCGGAACGAGACCTATTTGATACTTGCCTAAACCAGGCACGCCAAGAAATATCCGAACAAACAAAAGGCCCGAAAGATATAGAAGAGATGCAAGCGGGCATTAGCGCTCATTTCATGTTAAACTTTAAGACTAAAGGTGATGTGATTTTATCCCGTCTAAAAAAATCGGCACAGAATTTTCGGCGGACAGGCTTAAAACCATCAGAGATTGATGCTGAAGATAAGACCGTTTGGGCAAATATATTATTGCAGGGAACAGGCAGTCTTTCCCTGATTTTTGATTTCATTCATTCATATCTCGATCGTTTTTCTGTAAACGCCAATACCCAACCACTTCTTAACCAATCAAAAGACAGTGAGACTTTCTCGTTTATTTTTCATAAATTATATCTTGAGGCGCGATCGTGATGACAGATAAAACCCATAAGAGTCGGGCGACCGAGGCAGCATTTCTGGCTTTAGAAAGTCGTGCAGAGCTTTTCTCTGAATTACGCAAGCCGAAAATCGATAATCCCGGCATCTCTTTTCAAGAGCTTTGGAATGCCGCGCAGGATCCGTTCGAGCATTCAGAGATAATCAAGCGCATTTACTTAGATGCCTCAGCCCTCAGACAATTTGAATCCTTATTGCAGAGGCTCAATCAAGGCTATATGGGCGCGCAAATAGCAGCTGGTAGCGAGAACATGACCTATCGTAAAGGTGATGTATTTGATCTTGACCTCACCATGTCATCACGGGGTGACGGCGCATATGTCCGCGTTATCTTTCACCAAGCTCCTCAAATATTACCCAAACACTTATATTACAGAGCAAAAGGATCCTTCAATTTTCTCGAAATGACCTCTATTAACGAACGCACAATGCAGATATTAATAGAAACTGGTAATTTATTTTTTGAAGTCTATCAGGATCCTGCAATGGAGTTTTGGGTAAAGTGAGTTTAACCAATGTCTGGCTCGCAAGCACGTCCGGACCCGTATCAGTCACCTCAATTCATGAGGAAGCTCCAACAGTAGGGAGCGTCGTTTGCCTCGAGGGGACTTTCAAAGCCTTACCGATCAGCAATGACTATGACGCATTTGTTCGCCGCCCAACAGGAATTATCGAAACGCTCACAGGCCATTGCGCTTATAGGCTCGATGTCTCTTCTCCTATTGATCAAGGTAAAAGTTGGCAGTTAGGGTTTGCGATTGCTCACCTTGTGCAATTAACCGCAGGAAAAAAATCAAAAGAAATTATTTTTACCAGCGGTGAAATAGCCCCGGATTTTACAATTCATCCCGTGGCATTCATGGATACTAAATGGCAAAAAGCATTGCCTGAACTCACAAAAGCATCTGATCTAGGTTTTTCGATCAAGATTGTGCTTCATGAGGCGAATGCAGCAGAAATAAGGTCCGATATACCTGAACAGTTTCAAATTATAGAGCCAAAATCCTTAACTGAAGCAGCAAAAGCGTTAGGGCTCCCCTGGCCTCAGTTGAGTACCACAAAACCTAAGCTCAAAAGCAAGACGGCCGTTACTTTTTTCCTTGGCCTTGCCCTAATCGCAATCACTTTCGTAGCAACCTTAACAACACCCTATGAGATGTGGCGCGAATGGGACGAACTAGAGGAACAAGGACGGTTTCGGGAAATGCTCATTTCACTTCGAAACCACCGACAGAATAGTGGCTGGTTAGTAACCAATGCCGCATATTTCTATGAGAAAAAAATGCATGGAAAATCTGCTCGGTTAAGCAACTCATCCACTATCAAAATAACTCAATCAAGCGAAAGTGAAAATGGTTGTATGGGCGCCAGCCTTCAAGGCAAACTAAGGGATCAACTCCCGTCTTGGCTAGTCCGCCCATGCCGATATCAGATCCACTTTTCTGAACTACCTCCCGAGCATCACGTGTTTTTCTCGGTTCTGATCATTGATGAAAATGGACAGGCCTTTGAATTGGCGCGGGTGAGTGGGAATGCAAGGCAAATTTCTCAAGCCCCGGTTCATTTTCGTGCGCGCGAACTGGGACAACGCGAAACATTTTATATTATAAGCCTTGTTACATCCCAGCCGGCATTTGAAATCTACAATTGGTTCAACAATATTATTGATAACCCTGCACTTTCGAAAGAAATGCGGAAACGTCTCGAGCAGTCTGGGATCGGCTATAATATAGCAAGCTTGGTAAATGAAACATTTAATACAAGCATTGAGGACCGGACAAACTAACCACGTCAGGCACAGACCGTCCGTTGATAGTGATATCCTCAATACGAATATCATTACCACTCATCGCATATGTGCCTCTTATCTTGATATTCTCCCGACCAAAGCTCTGAATATGCTGGCTCAAATTGCCCAATAAAACGGCATCACTATTTCGATCAATAAGGTAAATAAGTTTAACAGGCTCAGAGACACCATATGCTTTGCTCATACGAGCTTTCTCAGATTCCGCCTTACCATCGATGCCATTTTGCAATTGCCTTAAAAACGGAGAGCGCGTCGATAAATCCGTTGCATTCCCATAAACCTTGCCGCTCTGGCCAAGCAATGCACGCTCAAAGCCATAGCAATTATGCAGTCGCCGAAAAAGGTTCTGTCGATCTGCGTTGGACTGTGGCCAGGCAATTTCCATATCAAAGCCCATCTCCGCGGCATCGTTCAACATCGCCAAACCATCAAAGAGAACCTCTGCTGTTTGATTTTCCTGGGATGGTTCGGGAGAATAAGAAAGAGGTGACATCAGGCCAGAATAATCAACTTTATTAACGCGCATCTCTGCCTTTTGAACTGACGGGGCCGGAAGGGCTTTAAACATTTCTCTATTCGTATTGTTTTCTGGCAACGCTGCCTTTGCCTTCAAGGGTGTAAGTTCTGGCGCCTTCACCTTCTGCGAGACTGGCGCCATCGGAAACTGATGAGACGCCGGCGAAACATGAGCCATAAGAGCCCTCTTTGCCTCCTCCTTAGATGGTGTTGATGCCGCCACCTCTACCTCCTCAGCCTGGGCAGAAGGGGCCTGTTCTTGAACAGGGGTTTCCCACATA
>CBFHJI010000053.1:0-9699 GCA_965656255.1 Alphaproteobacteria bacterium | reverse complement strand
ACTGGTTTGTCTGTCGCCGTCAGGCGAATGACATCTTGTTTGCGGTCACTGCTCATAAGCATAGTTATAAGCGAGGGCAAGCCGACCATACAAGCGAACTTTCAGACATCCCCTCTATTTCTCCAAAACCCTATATGGGCTTTTTGTCTCGCAATTTGACATTAATCTTGTTAAAGACCGCCTATATATTTTTACGTAAGGGCATGGAAGAAAAAATGTTTGGAAAACCTCGTTCAGATTTAACAGCAAACACGGCAGCATTTGAGAATGAACCCCTCATCGTTCCAACAGGTTTTCGTGAATATGATGCAAGATGGCTTTATCCCGACGAAATCAATCTGACCGGCATTCAAGCGCTCGGCTTTGGATTGGGTACGTTTTTAGATGAGACAATTAAAGACCAACCACCAGCCATTGTGGTTGGGCACGATTATCGAAGCTATTCCCAAACCATTAAACTTGCCCTGACCACTGGCCTGATGAATGCTGGGGTCATTGTTCATGATATCGGCTTGGCCCTGTCCCCCGTCGCTTATTTTGCGCAATTTGCTCTCGACGTTCCTGCGGTGGCTATGGTGACAGCAAGCCATAATGAAAATGGATGGACCGGCGTTAAAATGGGAACAAACCGCCCTTTAACATTTGGGCCAGACGAAATGACCCGCTTAAAAGAAATTGTGCTGAGTGATTTGGGTATTGTCCGCAGTGGTGGTGAATATAGACGTGTCGATAATATGGCGCAGACCTATCATGATGATCTCACCAAACGCGAAAAATTCTCTCGAAAAATCAAAGCTGTCGTGGCTTGCGGCAATGGCACGGCGGGTGCTTTTGCCCCTGAGGTTTTGCGCGCACTCGGCGTTGATGTTATCGAATTAAATTGCGACCTTGATTACAATTTTCCAAATTATAATCCTAACCCTGAAGACATGGAGATGCTCCATGCGATGCGCGATGCCGTTTTGGAGCATAAAGCCGATATAGGATTTGCCTTTGATGGCGACGGTGATCGTTGCGGCGTCGTTGATAACAGCGGTGATGAGATCTTTGCCGATAAAATGGGTGTATTGGTTGCGCGCGATCTTTCCGCGGTCCATCCCAATCCCTTATTCGTCGTAGATGTAAAATCGACAGGTCTATTTATGACCGATCCAATTTTAAACCAACGCGGCGCGCAAACACAATATTGGAAAACAGGCCATAGCTATATGAAAAGCCGCACCAACGAGCTTGGTGCATTGGCGGGCTTTGAAAAAAGCGGTCATTACTTCTTTAACACGCCAATTGGTCGAGGCTATGATGATGGCATTGTGACAGCCATAGCCATTTGCGACATGTTATCGCGCGCCGGCACAACAAGCTTAAGCGAAATGAAAGACACGCTTCCCAAAACCTACAGCTCTCCGACAATGTCGCCTTATTGCCCGGACCTTGAAAAATATGACGTCGTTGATCGTGCGATTGCGCATTTTGAAACATTATATAAAAATAATGAAGAACTGCTCGGCCAAGCTATTCGCGATTTGGTCACTGTTAATGGTGTCCGTATCACACTTGAAGATGGCACATGGGGGCTCGTGCGGGCTTCTTCAAATAAGCCTGGTCTTGTTGTCGTGGTTGAAAGTCCTGTAAGCGCCGAACAAATGCATGCCATGTTCACGGTAATCGATACGCTTTTATCAAGCTATCCCGAGGTCGGTGAATATGACCAACGCCTCTGAGTAACGCCACGTCTAGGTGAGCAATGCATATAGCATGCGGGCTCCCATCAGAAAGAGAAAGCATGCAAAGATAATTTGCAGCTTGCGCTTCTCCAAGCGATGCGCGAGGCGCGCGCCATAAGGCGCGCCATATAGCGTCGTTGGGATCATGATAAGAAAAGCCAAAGCATTCACAAATCCGACTGAATAGGGTGGTAAACCCTCGCTGCCATAGCCGGCCCAAGCAAATCCAAGCGCCGCAGGCAAAGCAATAAAAAAGCCAATACCAGCCGATGTGCCGACTGATTTATGCATAGACTTCCCAAGTAAAGCCATAAAGGGCACTGAGAATGTTCCCCCGCCAATTCCCATAAGGGCAGATAGAAACCCAATTAAGCCAGCCCCAAGAATTTCAAGCAAACGGGGTAATTTACGCTCAACAAGCTCGGTATTTTGTGGCATGAGCAAAATACGAACACCCAATGTCAAAGCTAAAAGAGCGAACAACCCCTTCAAGCCGTCAGCCGATACCATACGCGCGATCAACGCCCCGCTGGCAGCACCAATAATAATTGGAAGCGCCCAGAGCTTGATCGTTTCAATATCAACGGATCCTAGTTTTGCGTGGGCGCGAACAGACTGAAGAGATGTCACAACAATAATTGCCAGAGATGTCCCGACCGCCAAGTGCATTTGAATGGCTTCAGGCACATCCAGAAATATAAATGTCTGAAACAAGACAGGGACCATAATAATACCCCCGCCCACACCAAGCAGACCAGCCATTACACCCGCGGCAAGACCAGCCACAGAAAGCACAACAATTAAAAATGCGATATCTATCATGAGCTTTGACCTTTCAAAGTGACGTTAAGCATAGGACAATTTCCGCGCACGCATCATCTCAAGCGCTTCCACCAAAACCTCCGCCCCGGCATCACGGACATTTTCTGATAGAAACCTTCGAAACAACTTACCACCCGGACATCCCTGATATAGCCCTAAAATATGGCGGGTCAGCACGTGCAAGGGCGCACCTTGTGCAACCAAGTTTTCGGCATAAGGAATGATCGCCTCGAGAATATCCTCGCGTGTCGGGGGTGGTGCTTCATCATTGTAAAAGCGTCTATCCATCCCAGAGAGAATATATGGCGTTTTATATGCAGCGCGACCAAGCATAACGCCATCAACAAATTGCAAGTGATGAGCGATTTCATCAAGTGTCTCAATACCGCCATTTATGACGATGTTCAGCTCGGGATAACGCGCCTTGAGCCGGTATACGATCTCATAGTCCAAAGGCGGTCTTTCTCGATTTTCTTTTGGACTTAACCCCTGCAACCAGGCTTTACGCGCATGTACGATAAAGCGCGTGACACCAACCTCTTTGCATTGATGCACCAAATCAAACAAAGCTTGTTCGGGGTCTTGCTCATCCACGCCAATGCGGCATTTGACTGTTACATCAATCGTTACCCGCGCCATCATGGCCGCAACACACCGAGCCACAAGCTCAGGCTCTAACATGAGTACAGCACCAAATTTACCAGATTGAACGCGGTCAGAGGGACACCCAACATTTAAATTGATTTCATCATATCCCCATGACGCTCCAATATGGGCCGCTTCCGCCAATGAATCTGGATCGCTTCCGCCAATCTGAAGCGCAAGCGGTTGTTCGCTTGGATCAAAGCCAAGTAATCGTTCGCGAGGACCAAAACGGATCGCATCCGCAGTCACCATTTCGGTATAAAGCCTTGTATATTTGCTAATTTTACGCAGAAAATATCGATCGTGGCGATCGGTCCACGCCATCATCGGGGCAACAGAGATTGGACCAATTTCAGACATAGCTTTTTTTGCCGCAAATGCCGTCAACAAACAAGCGTTTTCAGCGTCAACGAGAAAACAGAAAAGGCACTCTGCTGGGTGCAGAGTGCCTTCCTAATTTAACTCAACAAGAACCGAACGTTATTTTCCGCGCGGTAACTCATTATAAGGTACGGTTTTATCAACGCGAATATCCTGGGGTAGACCCAAAACTTGTTCAGAAACAATGTTGCGCAGAATTTCATCTGTGCCACCAGCAATGCGGTAACCCGCGCCACCGAACCATTGGTTCTGAAAAGCTGCATTTAATGGGGACAATTCAGCATCTTGTAAAATGCCACCTTGTCCTTGCATATCCATACCAAAGCTTGCCAAATCTTGCATTTTTGGCCCAGAAACAATTTTGCCAATTGAGCTCTCGGCGCCAGGCTGCTGACCTTTTGATAAAGCCGTTAGGGTACGAAACTTTGTATATTTCAAACCTTGTGATTGCACATACCAATCCGCCAAATTTGCACGCACTGAGGCATCCTGGATGGCTGGACCAGTTTCAAGTTCTGTATCACGAGCAAGCTGAAGAAGCTCAGCATGATCAACACCAGACCCTTGTCCAATCGCCAACCGCTCATTCATCAAAGTTGTGAGCGCGACTTTCCATCCTTGACCGACATCGCCCAAACGCTGGCTATCTGGCACACGCACATCTGTGAAGAAGACCTCATTAAAGTTTGCTTCACCAGTAATTTGGCGAATCGGGCGCACTTCAATGCCAGGCGACTTCATATCAATAAAGAAGAATGTTAGCCCCTTATGCTTGGGCACATTAGGATCTGAACGCGTTACGATAATGCCATAGTCACAAAAATGGGCACCAGATGTCCAAACTTTCTGACCATTAATAATCCAATCATCGCCATCGCGTTCACATTTGGTGCGAAGGCCGGCAACATCAGACCCAGCGGCAGGTTCGGAGAATAATTGGCACCAAATCTCTTCGCCATACAAAGCAGGTTTAACGTAACGCTGCTTCTGCTCTTCGGTCGCCCAAGCTAACATTGTTGGAATACACATTCCCAAACCGATTTCATAAAACCCACCAGGGACATCAAAATGGCTTTCTTCTTGGGAATAGATCACTGAGTGAATAGATGACCCACCAAGACCACCATATTCTTTCGGCCAGGTGATCGCAGCATAACCAGCTTCAGCTTTTTTGGCCTGCCATTCGCGTGCACGCTCTAAGCGTTCTTGCTCAGACTTTGTTGAACGCCCTGCCCTCGCTTTTGATGGGTCTTTTGGTTTTGCATTTGCCTCAAGCCAAGCGCGTACTTCTGAACGAAACTTTGCTTCTTCTGGGGTATCATTAAAATCCATAATTTATCCTTCCTACTGAATTCACAAATATTCTAAAATTAAGCGGCGTTAATACGCTCTAATTCGGCCACAAGACGCTCTTTCCAGCGCGCCGCACTTCCCAACACCAAGGCCAAGAGTTTTGAGCGACGATAATGGAATTGTGGGTTTGCTTCCCATGTAAAGCCAATGCCGCCATGCACTTGAATATTTTCTTGCGATGCAAACCGATAGGCCTCTGTTGCGGCCACACGTGCGGTCGCAGCGGCAAGCTCAAGATCATGGGCTTCATCAGACAAGACCATCGCACCGTAATAGCAATTACTACGGGCCAATTCGAGTTTCACATACATATCAGCAATTTTGTGTTTAATGGCTTGATAAGAACCGATTTGACGCCCAAAGGCATAGCGATCAAGTGCATAATTTTTCGCCATATTCATTGATGCTTCTGCCCCACCAACTTGCTCAAAGGCAAATAAAACAGCTGCACCAGCTTCAACACGGCGATAATTTGCCCAACCTTCGGCTGGGTCGCCGAGTAATTCAGCAGGTGCGTCTTTAAAGTCTATCCGCGCATGCCCGCGTGTTGGATCAATGGTCTTTACAGGAGCGCGCTCAACTTCTGCTGCTGACAAATCAACAAGCGCCAAAGCAGCATGACCATCTGCATGACATAAGACAACTGCAACGCCGGCAATATTACCATCCGCCACTGGTAATTTCTCACCAGATAATTTTCCGTTTTTGAATGTCACTTTTAAGTTCTTTGGAGACGGTGCTTGAACGCCTTCGGCGGCCGCTAAAGTACCAATCAATTCTCCGCTTGCCAGTTTAGGCAACCACTTATTTTTTTGGTCTTCATTACCAAACAACCTAATCGCTTCTGCTGCCAGATAGATGGAGGAAGAGAAAGGCACTGGCGCCACAGCGCGGCCAAGCTCTTCAGCAACAACGCATAATTCAAGTGCCCCCAAACCAAGACCACCATATTCTTCAGGAATAGCCGCCCCTGCAACACCCAATTCGCAAAGACCCTTCCAAAGAGCTTCGTCGTAATCTGCATCGCTTTCGAGAACTTTGCGTACTTTGTCGAGCGAAGACTTATCTTCTAAAAAGCGTTTGACTTGTTCCTTCAGCATTTTCTGATCATCAGAAAAATCAAAATTCATGGCACTACCCTCTCAATCACAACGATAAAATCGTCTCTAGTTTATTATTTATTTCTGGCAACAAAGAAATCAAGACTAATACCTCTAGGACTGGCTCACAAGCATTAACCCCCACCTATGCGTCATCATGTCCACTGAAAAATAAAGCGATTAACTGTCAAGCAAGCGGTCAAATTGAGCACCAATAGAATCGCGCATCTCATTGATATAATTGATAAGTCTTGGAATATCGGGTTGATTGCCCACCCGCATGAGTAATTTTTGTGTAAAAATGGGCAGAGCCCCATCCTGAGATGAGCCGACACAAAGGCTCAAAACATGTCGCAAAAGCGAGAAAACAGTCCAACCCTCAATTAATAAATTCATATCCAGGTTTAAGGCTGTTCCATCTCTTTGCCCTATATTTTTGAGTAATATATCTGTCTGAGCTGATAAAATATCCGGATTCTCATGCCCATTTAGAAGCGCTAGTGTTTGGGCCATAAACTCTATTTCAAACAAACCGCCACGGCCAAGTTTAACATCCCATACCGATTTTGCCTGACGGTGATCATTTAGTTTTTGCCGCATTTGCGCAACATCCGCCAAAACCTTTGAGCGGTCGCGCGGCGCACGCATAATATTATCTATTGCCGTCTCGAGCTTAGCCTTAAGCCCAGAATCTGCGCTGAGAACACGCGCCCGCGTCAAGGCCATATGTTCCCATGTCCAAGCCTCATTATTTTGATAATCCGTAAATCCAGATAATTTTGTTACCAGTGTCCCTGCATTTCCGGAGGGACGCAAGCGCGTATCAACTTCATAAAGCGTTCCATTAGGGGTGGGGGCAGATAAGCCACTTAAAAACCGTCTCGCCGCGCGCGCAAACCAGGTGTCGCAATCAAGTGGCTTAGGTCCATTTGACATCACCGAAAAATCAGGTGCATCACAAACAATGATGAGGTCGAGATCAGAAGTGATCGTCATTTCATTGCTACCAAATTTTCCCAAGGCAATAATGGCCATTTCACTGCCAACAATTTCGCCATGTTGCGCTTTCATATCAGCAATTGCGGCCTTCAGGACATCTTGAACCGCGGCACTGGCTAAGGCCGAATATGCTTTGCCATAGTTGAGTGCCCGCTGAGGGTCGCGCAATGTTGCAACACCAAGTGCAAATTGCTGTTCATGTACAAATAAGCGGGTGCGATCAATCCGCTCAATAATACCATCACCCTTATAACGATTGAGATAAGCGGCTAAATTTTGTGCCATGTGATCATCATCTTGCACGCCATCTATATCAAGGTCATCCATCATAACATCAAGCAAGTTAACATTCTTGCTCAACCATTCGGCAAGCCTTGGCGCCGTGGCAATGACATCAATCACCAAATCAAGCATTATGGGGTTTGCCTGAAACATTGAAAATAATTGAATACCCGCGGGCAATCCGTTTAAAAACTTATCAAACCGCAACAAAGTATCATCAGCATGACCATTGCGGGCCAGTGACGTCAGCAATTGAGGTTTTAAACGCGTTAACATCTCGCGTGCCCGGGAAGACCGCATCACCCGCATGCGACCCGTATGCCATCCGCGAATAATAGCTGACATATCCGAGGGGCGCTGAAATCCCATAGCTGTCAAAGTTTCTAGAGTGCCAGGATCATCCTCGGCGCCAGTAAAAACCAAATTTCCAGAATCCGCCGATAATGCTTCACTGGTTTCAAACAGAGCACCATATTCTTGAGCAACATAGGTTAAATGCTGGGTAAGATCATTGCCGAAGACATAAATATCATCATAGCCAGAGAAATTTGCAACTCGCAAAAGAGCTTCAGCCTCGCGTGGCAAGGAGTGGGTTTGTTCGTCTTGCCGCATTTGCAGCCGATGTTCTAATCTCCGTAAATAACAATAACTCTGCTTTAGGCCGGTTGCTGTTTCTTGGCTTATCCAACCTAAATTGGCGAGATCTTGTAAAACGGACAGCGTTTTAATACCGCGCAATCTCGGTTCTCGTCCGCCAGCAATTAATTGCTGGGTCTGCACAAAAAACTCAATCTCGCGAATACCCCCCCGGCCTAATTTAATATTATGGCCAGCCGTGGCAATCGTTCCATGCCCACGCACTGCATGAATCTGCCGTTTCATGGAATGAACATCTTCAATGGCAGCAAAGTCGAGATTGCGCCGCCAGATAAAAGGCGACAGTTCATCTAAAAAACCCTGCCCAGCTTTAAGGTCACCTGCAATCGCCCGTGCTTTAATAAAAGCGGCGCGTTCCCAGTTTTGGCCATGCCCTTCATAATAAGCAAGGGCGGCGGGAATGGGCAAGGCAACCGGCGTTGAGCCGGGGTCTGGTCGCAAACGCAAGTCAACGCGAAAAACATAACCATCCTCAGTCGAAGACTGCAAAATAGTGCTTAGGTCACGCGCCAAATCAATGTGAAACTTTCCTTGTTCAATTTGCGACGAGAGATCAAGTTGGTGCGGCTCATAAAAATAAATAATATCAATGTCAGAAGAATAATTGAGTTCTTGCGCACCATGTTTGCCCATGGCCAGTATCACGATACCAGACTCATCGCTCCTTGCCGGTGCTTTTAACTTAGACTTTACATAGGCTTCTCTCAACAAAAAGCACAGCGTTTCCTCAACACTTAAATCTGCAAATAGGGATAGTTTTTCAGCCGCTAACATAGTCGGCCAATGATCAGAAATATCACATAATGCAATTAAGAGTGAAACCGCCCCTTTTGCATGACGCAACCTTTTCATAAAAGCGGCGCGGTCACTTATCTGAGCGAGTTCATTTTTTAGATTAGTTAAAACGAGGTCGAGACAATCATCAGCCGTGAGGTGCGCAAGACTGCTGATAATGTCAGCATGCCTGACAAGAAGTCGCGTTAAGTAATTCGAGTTTTCAATAAGCCAACAGAAAAAATCGCGATTGGCTAAAACCACTGAATGGGCTTCATCATCTGTTAGCTTGGTTAATAAATCATCAAAGAGAATTTGTGCATGCGCTGCATCATAAGGAGGCGGAACTTTAACCGCAGCGTAATTTATTTTTTCTGACATTCAAATGATCAACTCATATCCGCAGGTTGGTTTAATAATCCATCACATATGAAAACTTAACCCATTCTAACACTTGCGGCTATTCCTGCTTGATAAGATTATGGATTGGAAAATCAATTCGAACCCCTAATCCGCCAATGGTTGCCTTTTCCAATGACATTGTCCCGCCATGACGCAAAATAATGGCATAAACCAATGGTAAACCAAGCCCATTACCAGGCATAGCGCGCGACTCATCTAAACGTCCAAAACGACGAAGTGCGCGTGCAAAATCAGCCTCAGGAATGCCCGGCCCGTCATCTTCCACCAAAAGCGAAATTGTATTCTGCGAATGTGATAATCGAATATTCAAATGTTTATTCGGGGCCAGAGCATATTTACATGCATTTTCAATCAAGTTGCCAATAGCTTGCGATAGAAGCGGACGTGACGCCAGGATCACAAGCGGCTCATCCGGCACCCACAGCGCCATATCAGCACCCGTCTCTTCAACTAATGGCTCATAGAGCGAAGCAAGCTCCCTAACAAGCAAAGAGATATCGACATCTTCAGTCAATAAAGGTGCCGCCCCACTCTCGAGA
>CBFHJI010000052.1:0-9932 GCA_965656255.1 Alphaproteobacteria bacterium | reverse complement strand
ACAACGAGCAACCATTGTGGCAGGATTTTACGGTTGGCCCCGCGAAACTCAGGCACGTCAGTATGAACAGCGAGCTCTTGTCCCGGAATTAATAGGTTTGCATAGATGATTGCAGGTTCAATAAACGAACGACCGGATAATATACGGGCTGTTTCAACAAGGTCAGGGTGATGAAAGAAGGGCTCAATGCCGCTCGCTTTTATCTCGGAACCATAAGCATATGTTTCACGAAAATAATTTGTGCGGTGACCGGCTGTCGTGAAGTCATCCTGATTGCCTGTGCCATCTATGCCTTTTTGAATATAATTAAAAGCGGCATCAAACCGTTGTGGGAGTTGTTCACCCAAGCCCTCATTAGATGCTTCATCGGCATAAGTTCCAAAACTCCCAAAATTCTCTGCAATACGAAGCATGTTATCCGCATCTAATGCGCTTAGAAACGGGTTCATATGTTTATAATGGGCTTTCATTATCGATCTCCTTGATGCCTTTAAAAAAGCCTAACATCAGATTGCAATCCTGAAAAGTTCATTCATGATGATAATGTCTGTTAAAAAATTCCTTATTAAATAACCCCACTCGCGACAATTGTAACCAAAGTTGCAATGACAGGAATAGCCACAGTAATAATACCAACGTCTTTATAGGCTTGCTTATGTGTTAGTTGGGTTATGGTCAGCATCGCAATGACGGCGCCGCAGTGAGGTAGGCTATCAAAGCCACCGCTTGCCATTGCGACTATTCGGTGAAGTTCATCCGGAGCAATGCCCATAGCAAGATATGCATCGGCCATTGTGCTCATGAAAATTTGCAACCCACCTGATGCGGAGCCGGTTATAGCGGAAACCACACTAATGGAAGCAAAGGCAGATATTTTAGGTGGTAGCCCTGAATCAAGCATGATGGATGCAAAATCCTGAAACCCGACGGTCTGAACAACTATGCCACCAAAGCCAATAACCGCCGCTGTGTTTAATAAAGGCATGATGGCATCATTTGTGCCGTCGCCAAACACAACAAGCCCACGTCCGCGGAGGTTTGGGAAAATGAGATAAGCAAAAACACTTCCAAGAATAAGCGCAAAACTTGGCCAAAAGATTGGTTGGGTTGATGCAAAGGCAATAATATCTGATATCATCCCTGCTTCAGGCGCAATACCCAGAACTGTTGCCAAGCGCGGCATTAAAATAGTGCTAAGGACGAGCACTAATGGGAGTGAGGCCATAAACCAGCTTGGCATATCGTCGCTCGCGATCACATTCTCAATTTTATCATTCGGTCCAGGCTCAAAACCTTCTCCTGAAGCTTTGGCTTTTTTGCGCTCTCTTTCAAGATAAGCCATACCCAAAACAAACATGATTGTACCACCAATAAAACCGAGAGCCGGCGCAGCAAAAAGGTCAGTGCCGAGCGCCACACTTGGAATAACATTTTGTATTGACGGTGTGCCCGGAAGGGCTGTGAGTGTAAATGTTCCTGCGCCCAATGCTGATGCTGCACAAAATAATCTTTTAGGAATGTCGGCTTGCTTAATCAAGCTTAGCCCGAGAGGGTACATCGCAAAAATGACGACAAAAACAACAACGCCGCCATATGTTAAGAGTGCGCAAGCGATAACAGTAATCCATAAAGCACGTTCGGTTCCGAGCCGATCAAGTAGAGCAAAGGCAATCGAGGTTGCGGCTTTACTTTCGCCCATAATGCGACCAAATATGGCGCCAGCAACAAAAAGTAAAAAGAAACGTCCAGCAAAGCTAAATGTTCCCAAAGGGCCTGTCGCGTAATGAGATGAAAACGCTTCTGAAACAGGTAGGCTGTTGGTCAATGCGACAACCAAACCACAAAAAAGCGATGCGAAAAAAATATTAACGCCGCGTAAAGCAAAATAAATGAGCAGGGCTAAGCCTGCAAAAAGACCAACATATTCCATAATTTCCCCTCACCGAAATTGAATCATATTTACTATTTTCATGAGTTTGGTGTGAATTCCTTGTTACCGCAAGCAATAGAGCGTGATTTTGCGGTTTTGATTTAAAAGGATGTGGGTAAAGCGGTTTCGTTTTATGGGGTTTAATGGGCAATAACGAGGCTCGATCGATCGGTTCTGTGATGCGTTTCTTATGGAAACCTTTTGAGCGTGTCGTTGCTATGCTTAGACTGATTTATTTGGTATAGAGTTCTTACGCATCTTGCGAGGAGAAATTATGACTGGTCGGACAGACAAATTACGAGGCTCAATGGTCGCGCTCGTGACCCCTTTTAAAGGGGGTGAAATTGACGAAACAGCTCTGCGCGCCTTGGTCGAATGGCAAATTGAGGCAGGTACGCATGTGATCGTACCTTGTGGCACAACAGGGGAGAGCCCGACTTTGAGCCATAATGAACATAAGCGTGTTGTTGAAGTTGTAATTGATCAGGCAGCTGGTCGCGTGCCTGTTATGGCTGGCACGGGTTCTAATGCAACAAATGAAGCCGTCGATCTTATTCAACACGCAGAGTCTGCGGGAGCTTCAGCGGCTTTGGTTGTAACGCCTTATTATAATAAGCCAACCCAATCGGGTTTATATGCCCATTTTGAGGCTATTCATAATGCGGTCTCTGATCTGCCAATCATTATTTACAATATTCCAAGCCGGAGTGTTGTTGATATGAGTGTTGATACAATGACGCGTTTAGCGGATCTGAAGAATATAGTGGGTGTTAAGGATGCGACTGCAAATCTGGCACGGATGAGTTTGCAACGTTTGGCTTGCGGACCGGAGTTTATTGAGCTTTCGGGGGAGGATGCGACCGCGCTTGGCTTTATGGCGCATGGTGGTCATGGATGTATATCGGTTTGTGCGAATATTATGCCTGCTGAATGCGCTGAATTTCAAGAAAAATGCCTAGCAGGTGATTTTGTAGGCGCACTTAAACTACATGAAAAACTCATGCCTATGCATGATGTTTTGTTTACTGAAACCAGCCCGGGGCCAATTAAATACGCATTATCGCGTATTGGAAAATGCGAATCTGAGATGCGTCTTCCCATGGTGGATATTGCACCAGAAAGTGCCCGAAAAATAGATAAAGTATTAGATCAATTAGGGCTCCTAAGGGGCTGATATGTCTTCAAAAAACGGCGGAAGAAAAAAGAAAGATGGCACACAGGGTGTGATCGCAGAGAACCGTCGCGCACGTCGTGATTATGAGGTTATTGACACATTAGAAGCCGGTTTGATGCTTCAGGGAACCGAAGTTAAATCTTTACGTGTTGGAAAAGCCAATCTTGAACATTCATATGCCTCTTTTGAAAAAGGTGAGCCGTTTCTCTTAAATGCGGATATTCCTGAATATGCAACAGGCAATCGTTTTAACCATAAGCCGACACGGCCTCGCAAATTATTGATGCACCGACGGGAGGCTAACCGCCTAATGGCTTCAGTTCAAAGAGATGGCATGACGATTGTGCCGCTTAAGCTTTATTTCAATGATAACGGTCTTGCCAAACTCCTCGTTGGTCTCGCGCGTGGGCGAAAGAAAGCTGACAAGAGAGAACACGAAAAAACACGCGACTGGGACCGCGACAAGGCGCGCCTCTTGCGGGATCGTGGTTAATCTAAGGCTGCTTTAGCCATTGCGAAAACCTGCTCAAACATTTCTTCTGTGAGGCGCCCGGTATTCGTATTGTAGCGCGAGCAGTGGTAGCTATCGATTATTTTAAGCCCCCCAATATTATGCATGTTTGCATGACCAAATTTATAGGCTGATAGTTTATGATCCAAAGCCCGAATGGTCGCGTCATGGGCGATTTTTCCAAGTGTAATAAGGATTTTCAGGTTTTGTAGAGCGTTTATGCGGTTTCTTAAAAAAACTGCGCAAGTGTTGATCTCGCTACCTATTGGTTTGTTTTGCGGAGGCACGCAACGTACTGCATTGGTAATCATGACCTTGTTTAAAGTTAGACCATCATCGCGATGTTTGGCATATATTCCGCTAGAAAACCCATATTTTTCCAGCGTTGCGTAAAGTAAGTCTCCCGCATAATCTCCGGTAAAGGGTCGGCCGGTCCTGTTTGCACCGCTGACACCTGGCGCTAGGCCGACAATTAAAACCTCTGCATTCAGATCGCCAAATGAGCTGACGGCGCCGTTGAACCAGTCGGGATACTGTTTTTTATTTTGGTCGCGATAGTCCACTAGGCGCGGGCAAAGCGTGCAATTTCTATCGGGTTCGGGTAAAAGATTGTCTGTCATCGCGTAACTCTTGTGAAAAGTTGATTTTTCGGAATCATAAAGGATTGTAATATGATTTTGATTGCAATGGGAGGAAACCTTCCATTTAACGGACTGAAAGTGGAGCAAACCTTCGAGCTTGCGCTGAATGCCATGCGTGATCAACAAATTACACCTTATCGATTATCTCGACTCTATCGGACTAAGCCAATTGGACCGGTCCAACCGGATTATGTTAATGCAGTCATCGCTGTGCAAAGTCCAAAGACACCCGTCGCTGTTATGCGCATATTGCATGGTATTGAATATTTATTTGGACGCCAGCGCCGCGAAGCTTGGGGGGCGCGAACATTAGATCTCGATTTACTCGATTGGCATGGCCAGGTTTGGAATGCGCCGCTTCAGCTGCCGCACCCTCGCGCGATTCAACGTGCCTTTGTGCTTCTCCCAATGCGTGATATTGCACCAGGCTGGGTTTGTCCTAAAACAGGGGCTGTTTTAGATGACTTAATCCAAGGCTTAGATGTTAGTGAAAAAAGGGCTGTTTTACCGCTTAATTAGCATTTTTCCTTGCATAATTGGTGAGATAACAATACAAGAAGCAAAGATACCTTTGTGCGAAGCAAAGGGGCTGTATATATGCAAGATCATATATCATTTTTGATTTCGAATTCTGAGGAGTTATCATGGCTCGGGTTACCGTTGAAGATTGTGTCGATAAGGTTCCTAACCGTTTTGAGTTAGTTTTAGTTTCAGCTCACCGCGCGCGTGGCATGTCAGCTGGCGCTGCTCTGCTTGTCGATCGTGATAATGACAAAAATACAGTCGTTTCCTTGCGCGAGATCGCTGAAGAAAAACTCATACCATCAGAAATTCGTGAAGACCTTGTTGGTTCTCTGCAACGTAAAGTTGAGATCGATGAACCAGAAGAAGATGTAATTGTTCGTCCAGCAGCTCTTGGTGTAAACCCTGATGCGGGTGAAGACATGGCTGCTATGGATGAAGACGATATTCTGGCCGCATTGAAAGCTTTAGAAGAAGCAACGCCTCGCGATAAGGGCGATGATTCACGAGGCGGTTCATACGACTGAATGATGGGCCAGCTGCGAGATGGTGATATTTCGTCATGATGAGGCAGTTCGAGCTTGTTGATCGCGTTGTCAGTTACGAAGCCGGAGCTGACGAAGATCTATTAAATCGCGCATATGTTTATGCTACCAAGATGCATGGAGATCAAAAGCGTGCATCTGGGGATCCTTATTTTTCACATCCTGTTGAAGTTGCCGGTATCTTAACGGAATTGCGTTTAGATTGTGCAACAATTGCCACAGGATTGTTGCATGACACTCTCGAAGACACTGAAGCAACATTCAATGAAATCACCTCTATGTTTGGCGGAGAAATAGCTGAGCTTGTTAATGGTGTCACAAAACTTTCTAAGCTTGAAATTAGTAGTGCGTCGCCATCACAGGCGGAAAACTTTAGAAAACTCCTTTTAGCGACGGCAAATGATGTGCGTGTTTTATTGGTCAAACTTGCAGACCGTTTGCACAATATGCGGACGCTTCATTTCATCACTTCGCCTGAGAAGCGGGCAAGGATTGCTCAAGAAACATTAGATATTTATGCGCCACTTGCGGGGCGTATGGGTATGCAAAATTTTCGTGAAGAGTTTGAGGATTTAGCGTTTAGCGAACTTAACCCCGATGCCCGAAATACTGTTTTGCGTCGACTTGAAGAACTTGATGAAACCAAGGGCGCCATTCTCGACGATATTGCTTATGAATTTCATAACATTCTAACGGAAATGGGCGTTTCCTGTAAGGTTGATGGACGACGAAAGCGCCCTTTCTCTATCTGGAGAAAAATGGAAAATAAATCCATCTCACTGGAGCAATTGTCAGATATTTATGGCTATCGCGTTATCGTTGATAATGAGGATGCCTGTTATAAAGCGCTTGGCGTTTTACACCGTACCTTTCGTGTGGTTCCTGGGCGTTTTAAAGATTATATTTCAATGCCGAAGTTGAATAATTATCAATCGTTACATACGACAGTTATTGGACCGAATAAGCAACGGGTTGAAATACAGATCCGATCACAAGATATGCACGCTGTGGCAGAGCAGGGCGTGGCTGCGCACTGGGTCTATAAAGATATAAGCACAAAAGCGCCATCGCGTATGGACCAAATCAATCCGTTTAACTGGTTGCAAGATATGGTGAGCCAGTTAAAGACCGGTGAAACCGCTGAAGAGTTTATGGAAAACACCAAGCTTGAACTATTCACGGATCAAGTGTTTTGTTTTACACCTAAAGGCCGTCTTATTGCCTTACCTCGCGGTGCCACAGTTTTAGATTTTGCTTATGCCGTGCATACTCAAGTTGGTAATAGTTGTACGGGCGCTCGGATTAATGGGCGTCAATTGCCCATACCAAGCGTCTTGCACAATGGCGATGAAATCGAAATTATTCGGTCGGAGAAAAACTTACCGCGTCCCGTTTGGTTGCGGCACGTTGTAACCGGCAAAGCACGAGCAGCTATCCGCAATGTTTTGAGAGAGCAAGAAGAAGCCGGATTTGTTGAGCTGGGCCAACGTTTGGTAGAAAGCTTATTTGCCAGTGAGGGTTTAGAATGCAAGCGCGAATTTATTGAACGTGCTGTAGGCGTTTTAGGTTTAAACAGTTTGGCACGATTATATGCTGAGGTTGGTCGCGGTCGGCTTTCAGCAACGGAAGTTTTGGTTACGGCTTTCCCATCCAAGAAAAGAAAAGATCCGAAAGATAAAGATGTTCTTACTAAAGGACAGGGCAATCAGCTCAGTGCTCGTGCGGTTCCTGTTGGTAAATCCTTGCAAGGCATGGCGATGAGTTTTGCTGAGGGATGTTTTCCACTCCCGGGTGACGCGATTATTGGCATTTTAACGCCCGAGGAAGGGTTAAAAATCTACCCAATGGAAGCACCTATATTAAGCGATTTCGAGGATCATGAAGAACGTTGGGTTGCCATGCATTGGGATATTGGCGAAGGGTCGGATGCCCTCTTTGACTCGCGTTTGGACATGACCCTTGTCGACAAGGCTGGCAGCTTGAGCATTGTTAGTCAAACATTGGCTGATTTTGATGCCAATATTACCAATTTATCGCTTTTCAAGCGGGATGAGACTTTCCATGATCTGGCGCTCGATATACAAGTAAGAGACGTGAATCATGCCAATCAAATTGTGAACGCCCTTCGCGCAAGTAGCGTTGTTACGCGTATTGAGCGGGTCGTTGCCGCGAAAGAGAAATAAATGGAACAAGCTAAAGTTTTAAAAGAGTTTCGTGACGCTGGTGCTTTGCTTGAAGGACACTTCGTTTTATCATCTGGGCTACATAGTCGGCAGTATCTTCAATGTGCACGTGTGTTGATGGACACAAAGCGTAGCGCGCGGCTTTGTAAAGCATTAGCACAGAAAATACGTGATACATTTGGCGATAAGATTAATTGTGTAGTTGCGCCTGCTATGGGGGGCGTCATTGTTGGTTATGAAATGGGACGTCAACTTGGCGTGCCAACGATGTTTCTTGAGCGTGTGGACGGCGAATTTACCTTGCGACGTGGTTTTTCTTTAGATGAAAATAGCCGGGTTCTTATGGTGGAAGATATCGTAACGACGGGATTATCCTCGCGTGAAGCAATTGCCTCGATCGGCAGTTATGGCGCCAGCGTTGTTGGCGCTGCCTGCTTGATCGACCGGTCTAATGGGAAAGCCAAAATTGGTAAAAAACTAGTTCCCTTAACCAAGATGAAAGTTGAAACATTTTCAGCCAATAAACTGCCTAAGGATCTCATCAATGTTCCTGCTGTAAAGCCGGGTAGTAGAGGTCTGAAATAATTCATGTTCAAACGTCGTAAACCTTTATCGTTTTTAAGCCGCATTCGTCAAAACCTCTGGCCTAAAAGAGGCTGGGTTCGCGCTTTTCGTTACTCTTGGCAGCGCATGCTTCGTATCGATGGGTCGGCGCATGCTGTTGCCCTTGGTTTAGCAGCAGGCGCTTTTGCATCTATGACCCCTTTTCTTGGTTTTCATATTCTGATTGGTGGCATATTGGCCTGGGTGATGGGTGGCAATGTAATTGCCTCAGCAATCGGGACTTGGGTTGGCAATCCAATCACTTTTCCTTTTATATGGCTATCCACATTTGAATTCGGTCATATGATACTCGGATCAGAAGCTAAGATGGCTGCATTAGAAAGAATGAGCTTTAGTGCGATCCGCGAGCACCCAGCTGAGTTATGGTCACCTGTTATATTTCCAATGGCTGTAGGTTCTCTTCCTATTGGTATTGCTGTGGCAATATGTGTTTATTATCCAAGTCGTGGTGCAATTAATTTATACCAACGTAAACGAGCCACGCGCATCAATCGCAAGAGGGATGGCGCACCCAGCATAGGTAAGACGGAATAATGTTGAGGTTAGGACTAAACATTGATCATATCGCAACAGTTCGTAATGCACGGGGTGAAAATTATCCCGATCCTGTCAAAGGTGCTTTGATAGGGATTAATGCTGGTGTTGACGGCATTACGGCTCATTTACGTGAAGATCGTAGACATGTTCAGGACGACGATCTTTTTCGATTGAAATCTTCAATAAGTGTACCGCTAAATTTTGAAATGGCTGCCACGCAAGAAATGCAATCCATTGCTCTTAATGTTATGCCCAATGCGGTTTGTCTGGTACCAGAAAAACGTGAGGAGGTCACAACAGAAGGTGGGCTTGATGTTGTCGGCCATAAAATAGAGCTTGCAGACTATATATTGCCTCTTAAAAATGCTGGCATTCGCGTGTCTCTTTTTGTTGATCCAGATGACGAGCAATTAGAGGCCGCTCAAGCTATTGGAGCTGACATTGTTGAGCTACATACTGGCGCCTATTGTCATTTGATTAATAAAGAGCAAGACGCATCTGCAGAACTGATGCGCATTAAAGCAGCTGCAAACATGGGAGCTCAGCTTGGTTTGGAAGTGCACGCTGGGCACGGTATTTGTTATAAGTCTGTCTCAGAAATTGCAGCAATTCCAGAGATTGTTGAGCTTAATATTGGTCATTTCTTAATTGCTGAATCTATTTTTCTTGGGCTTGATAATGCCGTAAAGAAAATGAAACAGCTGATGAGCGAGGCGCGTGCCTCGTGATTATTGGGCTTGGTAATGATTTAATTGATATTCGGCGTATCGAAAAAACGTTGGAGCGATATGGCGACCGTTTTATCAATAGAATTTACACACCGATTGAAAAAGAAAAGTCTGAACGAAGGGCAAATAGAGCCGCATCATATGCTAAGCGGTTTGCGGCAAAAGAGGCGTGTTCAAAAGCTTTGGGAACTGGCCTGCGTGCTGGTGTGTTCTGGCGAGACATGGGGGTTGTTAATAAGCGTTCGGGGCAACCGACCATGCAGCTCACTCATGGTGCATTAGCGCGGCTCCATCAAATCGTACCGGATGGATATACTCCGCAAATTGACCTTACCATTACCGATGACTTTCCACTGGCGCAGGCAATTGTCATTATCTCCGCTATTAAAATAGAGCAAGGGTCCGATGTCTGATAATAGAAAACAAAGTAAAGATAGTTTATCTGAAACATTCAAAACAATATTATGGGCCGGTGTGCTTGTTTTGATTATCAGGTCTTTTATATTTCAGCCATACAATATCCCGTCTGGATCAATG
>CBFHJI010000051.1:0-9983 GCA_965656255.1 Alphaproteobacteria bacterium | reverse complement strand
CTTTCCGCCGGTGGGCATTACCTGATTAAAGGCGCGCTTGCCATTCGCGATCAGAACGGTATTTCTGAGACATATGCCCAGCGAAAACGAGCCACCGCACAATTCTATGCCGCAAATATGCTTCCAAATGTTGCAGCTTTGAGTGATGGGGTAAAATCAGGTTTTGATGTCTTGGATGAGATCGGTTTAGAAGCACTGGCGTCCTAGCACTTAAATATAATCAATAATATGTGACGCGTCATATCGTGATAAGCGCTTGGCCTATCTTGCGTAACATATCGTCAATAAGTGTGATTTGGCAATTTATCGCAAATTCATATAGATCTGAGTTATGAATTAAAATTGAGGTTACTCTATGGCTCAACTCAGTGATTGCGGCCTTATCATTTTGGCTGCTGGTAAAGGCACGCGCATGCAATCAGCGCTTCCTAAAGTCATGCATAAAATTGCTGGCCTGTCGATGCTTGGGCACGTGATCCAAAACGGTCAAGCAGCAGGATTTAACCATATTATTCTCGTGACATCACCCGAGCAAGACGCTGTAAGGGCCGAAGCTGAAACCATTCTGCCATCCATCAAACACGCAATACAACAAGATCAACTTGGGACTGGCGATGCTGTTCGCGCAGGCCTTTCAGAAATAGGGTCCATGAACCGCGCCGTCGTCGTATTCGGCGATACACCACTCCTGCGCGCTGAAATTATGGCCGACCTTGGCAAAAGCAAATCTGATCTTATTGTTCTTGGATTTACCCCCCATAACCCTGGCCGTTATGGACGCATCATAATCGAAAATGGACATCCAAAAGAAATCATCGAATTTAAAGATGCTAACGAAGAGCAACTTAGAATTCGGTTATGCAATGGCGGCGCAATGGGTTTTACGATCCCCTTGTTGAAAGAGCTTATGCCTCGTTTGTCCTCTGATAATGCTCAAAACGAATATTATCTCACCGACCTTGTTAAATTAGCTCATGATAGTAATTACAAAACAGCGCTTATTGAAGGCTCTAAAGACGATGTCATTGGAATCGACACAAGAGAAAGCCTCGCTCATGGCGAACAAATTATTCAAGAACGATACAGAATTCATCATTTGCAAAATGGCATTACGATGGAAGACCCAAGTAGTGTCTATTTCCACTATGACACTGAGATTGCCAATGACGTCTATCTCGAACCCCATATTCGCTTCGGACCAAATGTAAAAATTGAGCATAATGCGCGCATAAAAGCCTTCTCTCACATTGAGGGCGCTCACATAGGGGAAGGCGCCCAAATTGGGCCCTTCGCGCGTTTGCGTCCAAAAACTATTGTTGGCGCAAATAGTAAAATCGGAAACTTTGTAGAAACAAAGAACGCTCAACTTGCTGAAGGCGTTAAGATAAGCCATTTATCTTATATCGGGGACGCACTCATTGGTGCTGAAGCCAATATTGGCGCGGGCACAATTACTTGTAATTATGACGGCTTTAACAAGCATATAACTGAGATCGGGGCCGGCGCCTTTATTGGTTCCAATACATCATTAATAGCGCCCGTTAAAATTGGGGAAGGGGCCTATATTGGTTCAAGCTCTGCCATATCCGGTGATATTGAACCTGACGCTCTTGGGGTAACGCGCGCGCCTCTCCGCATGATCAAGGGCTGGGCCAAAAAATTTAGAAATCGCAATAGCGGGAGTAAGTAAATATGTGTGGCATTGTCGGAATTATTGGCAAAGAAGACGTTTCTGAGCGTGTCGTCGAAGGCTTACGCCGTTTAGAATATCGGGGCTATGACAGTGCTGGCATTGCGACAATTAGTGAAGGACAAATTGGTATTCGCCGCGCTAAAGGAAAGCTGAGCGCACTTACCCGCACCCTACAAGATGCGCCTCTTGCAGGCTCAATTGGCATCGGTCACACAAGATGGGCCACACATGGCCCCGCAACAGAAGCCAATGCCCACCCGCATGTTACAGATCGCGTTGCGGTTGTTCACAATGGTATTATTGAAAATTATCGCGCCCTCAAAGATGAACTTATTGCACAGGGTGCTGTATTTTCATCAGAGACAGATACTGAAGTGATTGCTCATTTGCTCACAAAGTATTTAGACGAAACAAATAATATTCATGATGCCGCCCAAAAGTGCTTGGCGCGCCTGCAAGGGGCTTATGCCGTTGCAATATTATTTAAAGATTATCCAGATCAAATTCTTGCGGCACGGGCAGGCAGCCCTCTCGCGATTGGCTTTGGTGATGAGGAAACATTTATTGGCTCTGATAGTTTTGCGCTTGCACCCTATACAAACAAAGTTTGTTACTTGCATGAGGGCGATTGGGCAATCATTACCCAATCTGGCGCGGCCATTTTCTCTCGAGATGGCACACCCGTCGAAAGACCAATCGAAATCGTGGATAGCACTCAAGCCATGGTGGATAAGGGCGGTTATCGCCATTACATGGCAAAAGAAATTCACGAACAACCGGATGTTTTGTCGCGCACATTTGGACAATATATCGACACAAATAATGGCGTCATTCGCATGCCAGAGCACGATATTGATCTATCGCAAATTTCGCGGGTAATGCTTGTTGCTTGCGGTACGGCTTATTTTGCCGCGCTTGTTGGTCGTAATTGGATTGAACGCTACGCCCGCATTCCAACAAGTATCGATATTGCCTCAGAATTCAGATATCGGGAATTACCGCTATCTAAAGACACGTTAATGGTTTTTGTTTCTCAATCTGGTGAAACCGCCGATACATTAGCGGCCATGCGTTATTGTAAAGAGCTAAACCTTAACACGATTGGCATTGTTAATGTGCCAGCAAGCTCTTTGGCACGCGAAGTGTGTTTAACACTTCCAACTTATGCCGGTCCAGAAATTGGTGTGGCATCTACAAAAGCCTTCACCGCCCAAGTTGGCACGCTTGCCGCGCTTTCAATCTATCTTGGGCGCCTTAATGGTTCCATTGAAAAAATCGTAGAAACAGAGTTGTGTGAAGCACTTATCACAACACCGCGTCAAGCTGTTGAGGTTTTAGCAAATGAAGATGATATTATCCGTATTGCAAATGAGATTAGCGACTGCACCAGTGCACTCTTTATTGGAAGGGGCACAGCCCATCCACTCGCACTCGAAGGTGCCTTAAAACTGAAAGAAATTTCTTATATCCACGCAGAGGGTTTTGCCGCCGGAGAGTTAAAGCATGGATCAATCGCATTGATTGATGAGGACATGCCCATTGTCACAATTGCGCCCGATGGTGCTCTTTTTGATAAAACAATTTCCAATATGCAAGAGGTGATGGCAAGAAAAGGCAAAGTCTATTTAATTGCCAGCCAAGCCGGCGTCAAAGCGGCAGGTGAGGGCTGTGATGGCTTGATCACTATGCCCCAAATTCACCCATTTACTGCTCCCATCATATACGCATTACCATTGCAGCTTTTGGCCTATCACACAGCCTGCATTAAAGGGACAGATGTTGACCAACCCCGTAATCTCGCAAAGTCAGTCACCGTAGAGTAGTACAGGGTAGTGAATATCCTTTTTCTAATGAACACTGGATTATTGGATATCCACCCCCTCATTTAATTCACTTTTATATTTTTACTTATGAATTTAGGAGCACATTTATAAGCTCTTTTTTTATAGTTCATGTCATATTTTCTAAAATTTTAATTTAAATTTTTAGAAAAATAAGATAATCCTTGATAATCAATTCTTGTCATCTATCTAATGCTAATAGATCTTCGATTTTAAAAAATAATAAAAACAAAGGGTTAAAGATTATGAATTTTTTTGATGCAGTAAAAATTTGTCTTGTGAAATATACAAATTTTTCAGGAAGAGCGTCTAGATCAGAGTTTTGGTTATTTACGTTATTCACTTTCATCATGAGCGTGATACTGATGATTCTTGATACATGGATCGCTGGGATACCGTTCTTGGAATTTGATGTCATATATTCACCTTTGTCTAATATTTTTACAATTGCGATATTTATTCCAAGTCTTTCTGTTGCGGTTAGGCGCCTTCACGATATTAATAGATCAGGTTGGTGGCTGCTTATCCAATTAACTATAGTCGGAATATTTTTCCCTATTCTTTATTGGTATTGCAAAGATGGTAATGATGAAGAAAATAGATTTGGAGCCAAGCCCCTTGCGTAAGGCGTTCTCATTAAATTTGTTTGCTTTTTTTATTTTTGAATTTGACCAAAATTTACTTTTAATAAAAAGTTTTTCTGATTTCAGAGCTCAATTCATTCTATCTGCTTTTACAAAGTTTAATCCACCTTTAAGAACGCTCCCAAACCTATAATGAGATCGTCAGTTAAACCGCCGCAGCAAGATAAGCGGCTTGATTAATCGCTGCTTTGGCGTCGAGTTCTGCAGCTTCGAACGCACCCCCGACCAATTCCACATTGAGGTTAGCCGCTAAACATGCCTCATAAAGGGCGCGTTGTGGTTCTTGTCCTGCGCAAATAATAACTGTGTCGGCGGGAATAATATCTGGTTTTCCTTCCCGCAAAACGTGAACGCCTTCATCTGTAATGCGCTTATAATCAAGGCCATTCATCATTTTAACGCCACGCCGATTTAGAGTAATACGATGCGTCCAACCGGTTGTTTGCCCCAAACCACGTCCCACAGGCGTGTTCTTGCGTTGTAGCAAATAAATATCTCTATCTGACTTTGCTGTCACTGGTTCAACACCCGTCACGCCGCCACGAGGATGGTTCTTGAAATCAATTCCCCATTCACTTGCAAATAAGTCAATATCAAGTGCAGCAGAGGGTCCATCATGAGAAATAAGATCAGCAACATCAAAGCCAATGCCACCTGCGCCAATGATGGCAACTTGTTTCCCAACTTTTTCTGGCGATAAAATAGCGTCTATATAACTCATGACCTTGGGGTGATCGACCCCTTCAATATCTGGGTTGCGTGGCGTAATACCTGTCGCGACAACGATATGATCAAACCCTAAGCTTTTGAGCATTTCGACATCGACCCGCGTATTCAGCTTT
Source organism: Alphaproteobacteria bacterium (assembly GCA_965656255.1). Taxonomy (GTDB): domain Bacteria; phylum Pseudomonadota; class Alphaproteobacteria; order RS24; family RS24; genus JAYODZ01. The sequence continues at coordinate 4,963 of CBFHJI010000051.1, read as the reverse complement.
AAGGTCACATTAAATTTCTCGATCATCCGACCATAATATCGTATCGTCTCATAGAACTCCTCTTTGCCTGGCACGCGTTTGGCCAAGTTAAATTGCCCGCCAATCTCGCTACCGGCTTCGAATAAAGTAACATTGTGACCGCGCTCGCCTGCAATTGTTGCATAGGCAAGCCCAGATGGCCCAGCACCGATCACAGCAATTTTTTTGGCTTTTAAAGTTGGTTCATATTTTAAGATTGTTTCGTGGCAAGCGCGCGGGTTTACCAAACAAGAAACATTCTTACCTTTAAATGTGTGATCTAGGCAGGCTTGATTACAAGCAATGCATGTATTGATCTCATCTGCACGGCCTTCTTTTGCTTTCAACATAAATTGACTATCAGCCAACATTGGGCGCGCCATAGATACAAGATCTGCATCGCCGCGTGCGAGAACTTCTTCGGCAACATCAGGCATATTAATTCTATTCGATGTTATAACCGGCACCGATATCTCCTTACGAAGACGATGAGTTACCGAGGTAAATGCCGCGCGCGGAACCATGGTTGCAATAGTTGGAACAGCGCTCTCGTGCCAAGTAAAATGCGTTGATATAATATTAACGCCTCTTTTTTCTAGTTCTTTGGCGAGCAATACAACCTCACCCCATGACATGCCACCTTGCAGCATATCCATAGCTGCAATGCGAAACACCACAATGAAATCAGGCCCCACAGAGGAACGGATAGCTTCCACAATTTCTAAGGCAAACCGCATCCGGTTTTCATAGGATCCACCATAAACGTCATCACGTTGATTTGTTTTCTCAACCAAAAATGTTGATACAAGATAACCAGCCGAGCCAATAATTTCGACGCCATCATAGCCAGCCTCTTGAGCGCATTTGGCGCAATTTGCAAAATCATTAATTTGTTTTTGAATACCTGCCGCGTCGAGCTCTTGGGGCGCAAAGGCGCCAATTCGAGACTTAATAGCGCTAGGCGCTACAAGCTGTTCATTAAAGGCGAGGGGGCCCATATGCAAAATCTGCATAACAATTTTGACTTCAGGGTCAACGGCATGCACAGCATCAGTTACCAAACGGTGTTCTGCAACTTCTTCTTTATTAGAGAGTTTAGCGCCACCAACACCACCCTCAATATTGGGGGAAATACCGCCGGTAATAATCATTCCCACACCACCAGCTGCGCGCTCAGCAAAATAAGCCGCCATTCGCTCAAAGCCATTGGGCGCCTCTTCAAGGCCGGTATGCATCGATCCCATAATCGAACGGTTTTTAATTTTAGTAAAACCTAGATCGAGTGGAGAAAACAAATTCGGGTATTGGGTCGACGTTTCCATTTGGAGCCTCTTTAAATTCGAACAAATATGTTAAGTCAGTATTAGGCCTTAAAATCACCTTTGCTGGCAAGTCATAACAGCATATTCGACCTACATTTGCGCTTTTCAATCCGCTATAGTGTCTAAAGAGGAGCACCCCATTGATTCGCGTAAAATTTTTATCAAAAAACCCTATCCCAGACTTTCAGTTTGCGGCGAAGAGTTCCCAACATAATGACGTTATCTTTGAACTCAATCCAAAGAGCCGTGATTATGACTGGCTGGTTGTTTATGACGATCTTGCACCCTTAAAAAATGAGCGGTTTGCAATGTCTCAAGAAGAGCTTGCTTGTCCAGCACAAAACACAATGCTTCTGACTTATGAACCTTCATCCGTAAAACTTTATGGGAAAGATTATACGCATCAATTTGGTGTTGTCATGACCAGCCACGAAGAACATATTTTAAAACACCCAAATCGTTTCTTCATGCCCCCAGTTGGGTTTTGGTATTACGGCAACGCCGACGATTGCGTGAACACACCAACTATTAAGCATAAAGATTTATCCATTTTTATGTCAGCCAAAGCGGATAAACACACAATGCACGCTTTGCGCTATAAGTTTTTATGTGACATTCGCGCGCATTTTGGAGATCGCGCTGATATTTTTGGCAAAGGGGAACGCTTTGTCGAGAAAAAATGTGAAGGATTAGATCATTATCGCTACACGCTGGCACTTGAAAACCACCTCAGTCCACATCATTGGACTGAAAAATTATCAGATGCATATCTTGGATATAGCATGCCGCTCTATGCCGGATGTCAGAATGTGAGTGACTATTTTCCAGAAGATAGCCTTATTCAATTAGATATGCGCGACAGTAAAGCGGCAATCGACATAATTGAAAAGACAATAGCCGATAACAGGTATGAAAATTGTTTGCCGGCAATTATCGAAGCAAGACGTCGAGTGCTCGATGACTATAATTTACCAAATTATATCGCTGGAGCGATTAAGAAAAATACATCAAGCTATGTCCCACAAAATAATGGTTATATTCTTAGCCGACGCCTTAAACGCGTTCAAAACCCTGCAAATATGCTGCGATATGGATGGGAAAAGGTTCAAAACAGATATTATTTTTCTAGACAAAACAGAGACTATCGACATTACTTATAATGATATACTGCAAATTCACGAGTTAACTAACTGAGGAGATTGTAATGCGTAAACAACCATTATTCATTTTAATAGCTTTGCTTATTCCAGTAATGGGCCACGCTGACGATTGGTTTAAATCTCCTTTTGGAAAAACCGACGAGCTTGGAGCCGTAAATTACCTGTCTAAAGATGGAGTTAAAAGAGCCGCCGACCTTGTAACAGATGGAAAAGTATATCAGCTTGGCATGGTATCAGGTCCCAACACACCGGCTTATGGACCAAGAAAGTTTCAAATTATTATTCATCAATTAGCAGATGGATCTGGAAATACACTTGGCAAAAACCTTGCTGTAAGTAATGACGACACCATTATTACGTCAGTTGGCATTGGCTCACAGATTGATGGATTAGGGCATTTTGGCCGCGATCATAAATATTATAATGAATTTTCTGCCGCTGATGTCGTTGCCCCTAACGGTCTCAAAAAATTTGGCACAGACAAATTACCGGGTATTGTGACACGCGGCCTTGTTCTTGATATGACAAAGCACTTCAAGAAAACTCCGGTGCCGGCTGGCACAGCCTATACAAAAGAGGACATTAAAGCTGCTGAAAAAGCACAAGGCGTTAAGATCACAAAAGGGGACGTTGTACTTTTTCATTCAGGATATATGACGGCAACCAAAGACATTAAAACTCTTGTGCCCGGTGAACCAGGCCTTGGCGTATCTGGTGCCGAATATCTTTCACAGCTTGGCGTTGTTGCGGTTGGTGCCGATAGTTGGGCTTTAGAAGTCCTGCCGTCTGAAGACCCAAATCTTGCTTTTCCTGTGCACCAAATCTTACTCGTAAAATATGGTGTTTATATTTTAGAAAATATGGTGACCCAGGAATTAGTCGATGACGGTGTATCCGAGTTCATGTTTGTGCTTGGGGTGCCTAAGCTCGAAGGGTCAGTTCAAGCAATTATTAACCCGTTAGCTATACGTTAGAAAAAAATAGACTTGAATTCGATGGCGCCATCGGCGATAGATGCGCCATCGATATTATTTAAGAGGTTAAGATGAGTGCGCGCATTTACCAACCCGCAAAAACAGCTATGTCATCTGGAACAGCTAAGACCAATAAATGGGTTTTAGAATTTATTCCATCAAAGCCGCGAGTAAAAGACCCTCTTACGGGTTGGAATAGTGCCAATGAGACGCAAACACAGGTCCGCCTTAAGTTTGAATCACTCGAAGCGGCCCAAGACTATGCCAGACATAATGGTATTGCAGCGCGCGTAGATCACCCCCATAAGCGTAAAACAACGATTAAAACATATTCTGATAATTTTCGTCATGACCGTATCGGGCTTTGGACACATTAAAGGCCCCGTAGCTCAACAGGATAGAGCGCGAGATTTCTAATCTTGAGGTTGCAGGTTCAAGTCCTGCCGGGGTCACCATAACGACAATGCATCGCCTTAGATACCCAGCCGACTTATCGCAAGATAAATCGCATGTGCGTTTTGAGCTGTTAAGTCACTAGACCGGAAGCAATCGACAATGCGCGGCAATATCGCCACTATGACACATGTTTATAAATGTCTGCCCAAGTGCCTCGCTTTCATCTATTGCTGATAGCCAGTTCTTTTGCCTCAGGCTTTGCTTGTCTTTAAATCTTATAAAATCTTGTCTGTCAGGGATTTGGCGACCAGGAAGGCGATTGACATAGGCTTGAGAAGGCGAAATCAAAATAACATTATCTAAATCTTTCCGCTTCACCTTCCGCCATGGCGCAAATTTATCAAACCACCGACGCACAATATGATCATAAAAATGGGGATAGAGACACAAGCCATCATCCATTGGCATAAAGGCTGAAGGCACAGGGTGATAATCAAGTAATCCGCCGTCAAAATATAGTTGGCCAGGCTCGTCCTCAAACCGAATACCCTGCATATAAACGGGCAAATTCCCGGAAGCCGTTAAAGCCTGAATGAAGTTATGAGGTGTTAAATCGCGTCGGTTTACCTCAAACCCATCCGTTGCAATAAGTTTGATAGTTGAACGCGGGTCGATGAAAATCGTTCTTTCAAATTGATGCCTTAGAGATGTTGGCGCAATATAATTTTTAACAAATCCAGAGGCCATTGATAAACCTTGATAACGCGCATCTACATGATTGGCCAAACCATGCGCTCTTACAGCACCAAAGCTTAAGCAGTAGCGTTTATTCGTTAACACCTCTGCAATGCCTTCACCATCAACGCCAAACAAGGATGCAATCATTGCACTGGTATTTTCTTGAATACCCTGTGGGCCTTTCTTAGGATCAAACTCTATATTTGCATAAGCATGAGCAAGATTTTGAATGGCCTTACCAGGATCTTTGCGCGCAGCAACAGCAGACTTAAAAGCGCCAATAGACGTGCCAAATAAGGTAATGACATCCTTGCGCTTACGCTGACGAAGCCAGTCACTGAATATAGCTCGATCA
>CBFHJI010000050.1:0-10201 GCA_965656255.1 Alphaproteobacteria bacterium | reverse complement strand
GACAAAGTAAAACAAGGGCAGGTGGTTGCACTGGTCGGGCAATCTGGAAATGTCGATAAACCGCAATTGCATTTTGAAATCAGGAAAAACTCGCGCCCAATCGATCCTGAAAAATATATGTAAAGAAAATGCCTATTTTGCTTGAATTTTCTTAAATTTTGGCTCTGACATGCTTCCCATTGGTCTTTGCTTCTCGTATAGTCACAACTTGTTTTAAAGAAGGATTTTTTCAATGCTTATAACACCCGCATTTGCTCAAACAACCGCTACTGGGGGAAACCTATTTGAATTATTTTTCCCACTTATTATCGTATTTGCGATTATCTACTTCATGATTATTCGCCCTCAAAATAAGCGTCAAAAAGAGCATAAAGCAATGATAGAAGCCTTACGACGTGGAGATCGTGTTGTGACGCAAGGTGGCTTGATCGGCAAAGTCTCTAAAGTGCATGAAGACGAAGTTGAAGTCGAAGTCTCAAATGGTGTAAATGTCACCGTTGTTCGCTCAATGATTGTTACGGTGACCAGCAAGGGTTCACCCGCAAAATCGGAATAATTAGCATGCTTCATTTTTCTCGCTATAAAATAACAGGCATTATGCTTGTTATTTTACTCGGCATTTTGTTTTCATTGCCTAACTTCTTATCCCAAGAAACAAGGCGCCAATTGCCGAATTTTGTGCCAAGTAATGCGCTCAGTTTAGGGCTCGACTTACGTGGTGGGTCACATCTTTTACTCGAGGTGGATACACAGTCTGTTACCAAAGAGCGTCTTGATAATCTTGTCTCAGACATTCGAATTGAGCTTAGCGGGAAATCTATTAAATATCGTGGCCTCGGCGTTTCCGGAAACGCTGTCGAAGTGACAATTATCGACACTGACAAAAGGGATGAGGCCATCCAAGCCATAAATGCCCTGAGCCAAAGTTTGCTTGCTGGGGTTTTCGGCGGCAGCAGTAATGATGGTCAATTACAAATTGATAAATTGGGTGATAATCGCATTCGCGTAAGTTTCACTGAGGCCGCAATATTAGCGCGTAACATCAAAACAATTCAGCAGTCTATCGAGATTATTCGTCGTCGCGTTGACGAGCTAGGCACAACTGAACCCGTTATTCAAAGACAAGGTGACTCGCGCGTCTTGGTGCAAGTTCCAGGACTAGATGATCCACAACGTCTTAAAGCCCTTCTGGGACAAACTGCAAAATTGAATTTTCATCTCGTCGACCCCAATGTGTCCGCATTTGAAGTGTTAAACGGAACACGGCAACCTGTCGGCACGCAGATCCTCTATACGGATACGGAACCGGCAACACCTTACCTAATACAAAGACGCGTTATGGTAAGTGGCGAGAGGTTAGTTGATGCAAATATGGGCTTTGATCCAGCCTCGGGATCACCTGAAGTTGATTTTCGTTTCGATGCTGTCGGCGGCAAGCGTTTTGGTGATGTAACCAAAGAAAATGTCGGCCGCCCATTTGCCATCGTGCTCGATGGAAAAGTAATCTCAGCTCCCGTCATTCAAACGGCAATCTTAGGTGGATCAGGTCGGATAACAGGTCGTTTTTCCGTTCAAGAAGCCAACGATCTTGCCATTTTACTTCGCGCCGGTGCGCTTCCTGCGCCTATGCGTATTCTTGAAGAGCGAACAGTTGGACCTGGTTTGGGCGCTGACTCGATCGCTGCTGGCGAAAAAGCACTCATGATTGGCTTTGCAGCTGTCGTCATTTTTATGGTTCTCAGCTACAGCACATTTGGTCTTTTTGCCAATATTGCACTGATTATCAACCTTATCCTTATTATGGGTGTCTTATCTGCCTTGCAAGCAACACTCACTTTACCCGGTATTGCCGGCATCGTGTTAACGGTTGGTATGGCCGTTGATGCCAATGTTTTAATCTTTGAAAGAATTAAAGAAGAACTCAAAGATGGGCGACCTGCGATTATTGCAACTGATATGGGCTATAGCAAAGCACTTGGCACAATCATGGATGCCAATATCACGACTTTGCTTGCTGCCATTATTTTGTTCCAATTGGGTTCTGGGCCAATCCGTGGCTTCTCTGTCACACTCGCAGTTGGCATCGTAACATCCGTATTTACGGCGGTTGTTGTCACTCGCTTATTTGTTGCACTTTGGTTGCGCCGTCGTCCCCGAGACGTCGAATTGCCGCTGTAAGGAATTAGATCATGAAAACCATCAAACTTATTCCTGATAACACAAGCATTCGCTTCATGCGCATTCGCGTGATTGCTTTTACCTTTAGTGGCTTATTGATCTTGGCATCTATTGTTAGCCTATTTGGGCAAGGGCTTAACTTTGGCATCGACTTTATGGGAGGCACCTTGATCGAAGCGGCCCAAGAAGATGAAATCGATATTAGTGCATTGCGCAGCCGACTGAATAATTTAGGTGTAGCCCAAGTGCAAATTCAAGAATTTGGCACGAGCAATGATGTTTTGATCAGAATTTCGGGGCAAAAAAACGCCGTGAATGCCGAAGAAAACCTCTCAACTGTTGCAGCTATTCGTGAGGAAATCGAAGGTGATTTTGAAATTCGTCGTGTTGAAATTGTCGGGCCTCAGGTCAGTGGCGAGCTTATCCAAGCGGGTCTTCTTGCGGTTTCACTCGCGGTTATTTCGATGCTTATATATATCTGGTTTCGGTTTGAATGGCAGTTCAGCCTTGGCTCCGTAATTGCGCTTGTCCACGATGTGGTTTTAACACTGGGTATTTTCTCGGTTTTACAAATTGAGTTTAACATCTCTATCTTAGCGGCAATTTTGACAATCGTTGGTTACTCAATGAACGATACGGTCGTCGTTTATGACCGCGTCAGAGAGAAACTCAGAAAATATAAGAAAATGGAACTAACCGAGCTTCTTGACTTAGCAATCAATAAAACACTATCAAGAACTGTGATGACATCTGTCACGACATTGATCGCTCTTTTCTCACTTTATATCTTTGGTGGCGAGGTTATCCGAGGTTTCACATTCGCTATGATCTTTGGCATTGTTGTTGGTACATATTCTTCAATCTTTGTTGCCGCGCCAATTTTAAATATATTTGGTGTTAAGCGAGACTGGTCTGGGCTGGACAAGGACTGATTATTTTAGGGGGACATAAGGACAGCTTGAAGCATATTTCATTCTTGCTAGACTAAGTCATTAACGTAGATTCGATTTTTCGATATTCTGCAAAAACGGAGGACACTATGACGTCAATTTTAACATCCTTACGTAACACGGTGATTGCCGGTTTCGTATTGGCTTTTCTTCTAGAGTTGCTTTACCTCAATGGCGGCGGCTTACTAGACCAAAACTTTTATGCCTTCTTATTCCGTTGGCTCCATGTGCTCAGTGGCATTATGTGGATTGGTTTGCTCTATTACTTTAACTTTGTGCAAATACCAAATATGCCCAACATTCCTGACGAGCAAAAGCCAGCTATCGGCAAAGTGATTGCTCCAGCAGCTTTATTCTGGTTTCGCTGGGCGGCAATGGCGACACTCGTTACAGGTCTCATTTTGGGTTATCTGAACGGATATATCCATGACGCAATGTCATTAGGTGCAATGAATGATTTCCAAGTACCGAAAAACATCGCCATCGGTGTTGGTATGTGGCTTGGCATTATCATGTGGTTTAACGTTTGGTTTGTGATTTGGCCAAATCAGAAACGTGCTTTGGGTATTGTTGAGGCTGACGCTGAAACAAAAGCAGCATCTGCGCGCACCGCAATGTTGTTCTCACGCACAAATACATTGCTTTCGATTCCAATGCTTTTCGCAATGGTTTCGGCACAAAACCTTTACTAAAGGTTCGCAATTAAATTATAAGGGTCGTGGATTTTCCACGGCCCTTTTTTTATGAAAGGCATGAGCAATCATGAGTAATATTTCGGCTATACGACAAATATGCCAAAGCGAATTACGGGCACTTGATGGCGATCTCTACATGTCGCATATTTTTGTGCCCTTTAAATACCGTGATGCATTATTAGCTTTTAGTCATTTTTATTGCAGCCTTTTACAAATCTATTCCGAATCCAATGACACCATGATGCAACTAATCCGTCTGCAATGGTGGTTAGACCTCAAGATTGATAGCCCAGATGTGCCACCCATTATTAGCCTTTGGCGTGAAGCCGGTCTCGACGAAGAACTCAAAAACAAACTTGTATCAGCTCATATTGATGAAATAGATGAACCGACAGAGGAGGGGCTCTACAAGCTTGGCCAAATCTTTTTTGAGGAGGCGGCACACATGGTTACACCACGGCTTGTAACCCAAGAGACGTTGACTGTTTTGGGCCGCCTTGGGTTCCAGTGGGAATATTGGCGACGAAATGGACGAAATATGACATTTGATAAAGTATCAGAGCATCGCCAGGATCTAGCTCTTACTTTAGAAGCCTTTAATTGTCTTCCACAAGACCAACGCAAGGAAATGAGACCATTCGCTGTTTTAATGGCCTTGAATAGTCAGCATATTACAGCCTGGCCACTTGAGAGGCATTTGTTCATTTATCTGCTGACAGCACTCAAAACCGCATTTTTTGTGAAAATTTAAATCGAAATCTTACAGTTTAATTTTGCGCCTGCCACCAGTCGTTAAAATCGACTAACGCGCGTTCCGTATAGGCGTGTTGGCGATTTCGCTTCTTTAAGGAAAATTTCATTTTTCCTTTTGCTGCCGTTCCATCTTCTAAACGAGGAGGCGCAATATCGATTGGCGGGGGCATAAGCCCAAAATTCACATTCATGGGTTGGAAACTATCGCTCATTGCATTGAGCGTAATATGCGAGAGCAATGCCCCAAATCCCGTTGTAATGGGAGGCGGTGTATATGTCCCGCACCCTAAATCGTTTGCCGTGAATAAGCCCGCAAGCAAACCAATAACGGTACTTTCAACATAACCTTCCACACCGGTAATTTGGCCTGCAAATCTTAATTGCGGACGATGACGTAACCTTAAGTCAGGCAGTAAAAGGGATGGACTATTCAAGAATGTATTACGATGAAGCCCGCCCAAACGGGCAAAACGCGCATTGGCAAGTCCAGGTATCGTCTTAAAAATATCTGCTTGTACGCCATATTTCAACTTTGTCTGAAACCCAACCATATTATAAAGCGTTCCAAGCGCATTGTCTTGACGCAGCTGGACCACTGCATAGGGCTTTTCGTCGGGATTATGAGCATTGGTTAATCCGCGCGGCTTCATTGGACCATGTCGCAAAGTTTCCGCTCCACGCTCGGCCATAACCTCTATAGGTAAACAGCCATTAAAATAGGGGGTGTCCGCTTCCCATTGTTTAAAATCTGTTTTTTCTCCAGAGATTAGAGCGTCTATGAATTGCGCATACTCATCTTTATTCATTGGGCAATTAATGTAATCTTTGCCGGTGCCGCCGGGGCCTACCTTGTCATAGCGCGACTGGGCCCAACATATAGACATATCGACACTATCAGCATAGATAATGGGCGCAATCGCATCGAAAAAAGCGAGTTTATCCGATCCCGTCAGTTCTCCAATAAATTCTGATAAGCTGGGTGATGTCAGAGGTCCAGTTGCGACAATTGTTGCAATACCATCATCTGGAATTGACGATACTTCTTCACGGCAAATATTAATAAGGGGATGCCCCTCTAAAGCCGACGTTACAGCTTGTGAAAATCCTTCGCGATCAACAGCAAGCGCACCACCGGCAGGAACTTGGTTCGCATCCGCACAGCGCATAATTAATGATCCCGCCAAACGTAACTCGCGGTGGGTTACACCGACCGCATTTGTTAATGCATCGTCAGATCGAAAACTATTAGAGCAGACGAGTTCAGCCAATTTATCTGTATGGTGTGCATCAGTTTTGCGAACGGGGCGCATTTCAAATAGCGTGACATGCACACCTGCCTCTGCAAGTTGCCAAGCTGCTTCAGAGCCAGCCAAACCACCACCAATAACACGTGCTTGTTTTATCATATGCGCTCTATACCAAGTCCATGGAAAAAGGGGAAGTTATTTACCTGAATTCGTTTTTGGTGACGCTTTTGTCTTACTTTTTTCTTTAGCTTTTGCCTTAGGCTGAGCCTTGGCTTTTGAGGCATGTTTTTTTACTGCCGGTTTATCTGCCTGACTCACAGTCGCTTTTGCCTGTTTTGCATTGAGACGCTGACGCGACAATAGTTTATCTAAGAATTGGCCAGTATAGCTACGCTTTACTTTAGCAACGTCTTCAGGCGTGCCAAGCGCGACAATCTCGCCACCACCATCGCCTCCCTCTGGACCAACATCAATCACCCAATCGGCGGTCTTAATAACTTCCAAATTATGTTCGATCACAGCCACCGTATTGCCTTGATCAACAAGCTCATGGAGCACCTCGAGTAATTTCTTGACATCATGAAAATGCAAACCAGTCGTGGGCTCATCAAGAATATAGAGCGTACGCCCCGTCGCCCGACGCGATAACTCTTTGGCAAGCTTAACCCGTTGTGCCTCGCCACCAGAAAGGGTGGTGGCCTGTTGGCCTACCTTTATATACCCCAATCCAACGCGCTGAAGTGTTTCCATTTTCTCGCGAATAAGTGGCACGGCCTTAAAGAAAATAACAGCCTCATCAACCGTCATATCAAGCACATCGGCAATATTCTTATCTTTAAACTTAACCTCGAGTGTCTCGCGATTATAGCGAAGACCGAGACAGCTATCACATTGCACATAAACATCGGGTAAGAAATGCATCTCAATCTTGATAACACCATCGCCTTGACACGCTTCACAACGTCCGCCTTTAACATTAAACGAAAAACGACCTGGCTTATATCCGCGCGTCCGCGCTTCGGGTAAACCCGCAAACCATTCACGAATTGGCGTAAACGCGCCCGTATAGGTGGCAGGGTTAGACCGCGGCGTACGGCCAATAGGGGACTGGTCAATATCGATAATTTTATCAAGAAACTCAGCGCCTTCAATAGCATCATGATCCGCAGGAACCCCACGTGCATTATTCAAACGACGCGCTAAAGCCGTGAAGATTGTATCGAGCAGTAATGTTGATTTACCACTTCCAGAAACACCCGTGACGCACGTAAATGTGCCAAGTGGAATATCAACATCAACATTCTTAAGATTGTTTCCTTTTGCGCCTTTAACACGAATGCGCTTCTTTGGATTATTCAGGCGGCGCTCTTTTGGCAGAGGCACACTCAACGCACCTGAGAGATATTGACCGGTTAAACTCTCCTTATGTGCCAATATATCTTTTGGCGTTCCTTCGGCAACGACATGTCCACCATGAATACCTGCACCAGGGCCAATATCGAGCACATAATCAGCTGTCATAATGGCATCCTCATCATGCTCGACGACAATAACCGTATTTCCTAAGTCCCTAAGATGCGTCAAAGTTTCAAGTAGCCGCGCATTATCTCTTTGATGCAAGCCAATCGAAGGCTCATCCAACACATAAAGTACCCCCGTCAAACCAGAGCCAATTTGGGATGCCAGACGAATACGCTGGCTTTCTCCGCCGGATAAGGTACCCGCATTGCGTGAAAGACTAAGATAATCTAAGCCAACATCATTCAAAAACTTCAAGCGCTCACGAATTTCGCGCAAAATACGATAGGCAATGTCTTTTTGTTTTTTGGTTAATGTCTTATCCAAACCATCAAACCAATGTGCTGTTTCTTTGATGGAACGCGTGACAAGCTCTCCGACATGTAAGCCATTAATCTTAACGGCCAGAGCCTCTGGCTTCAGGCGGTGACCATGACACACATCACAGCTGGTAATGGATTGAAACTTCTCTATTTCCTCGCGCGACCAATTGCTGTCGGTTTCGCGATAGCGTCGTTCCAAATTAGGGATAACACCTTCAAACGGCTTATTCGTTTTAAAACTCCGAACACCATCATCATAAGTAAAAGAAATTGCCTCATCACCACTGCCAAAAAGAACAACCTGTTGAAAGGCTGAATCGAGCTCATACCAAGCTTTATTCATCGACGCCTTATAATGACTGCATAAACTCTCCAGTGTTTGCGTATAATAGGGCGAAGATGTGCGCGACCACGGCGCAATAGCCCCTTTGCGTAGGGATAGTCCGGCATCTGGAACAACAGCAGCAGGGTCAATAAAAAACTGCGTTCCGAGACCATCGCAAGATGGACATGCCCCAAATGGATTATTGAATGAAAACAAACGTGGTTCGATCTCATCAATTGTAAACCCAGAAACAGGGCAGGCAAAGCGCGATGAAAAAATAATACGATTATCGTCTTCAGGCTTGTCTGCAAGTTCAAGAACGGCAATGCCATCGGTTAGCTGAAGGGCAATTTCCAAAGAGTCAGCGACGCGGTTTCCAAGGTCACTTTTCACAACAAGACGATCAACGACCACATCAATGTCATGCTTAATTTTCTTATCTAGCGGAGGAACTTCGGCAATTTCGTAAAATTGCCCATCAACTTTGACACGCTGAAAGCCACGCTTTTGTAACTCAAGAAAATCCCGGCGATATTCCCCTTTGCGGCCACGCACAATCGGCGCCAAGAGGTAAGCACGTGTATTTTCCTCAAGCTCCATAATCCGATCAACCATTTGGCTAATCGTCTGGCTTTCAATCGGAAGCCCCGTAGCCGGAGAATAAGGTACTCCAATGCGGGCAAAAAGCAGGCGTAAATAATCATAAATCTCAGTTACCGTGCCGACTGTTGATCGTGGGTTTTTTGACGTTGTTTTTTGCTCAATCGAAATTGCAGGGGACAAACCATCAATCTGATCGACATCGGGTTTTTGCATAAGCTCAAGAAATTGACGCGCATAAGCAGAAAGGCTCTCCACATATCGACGCTGACCTTCCGCATAGATTGTATCAAAAGCCAAAGATGATTTACCCGAACCCGATAAACCTGTTATCACAATGAGCTGATCCCGCGGCAAGCTCACCGTAATATTTTTGAGGTTATGCTCACGTGCGCCAGCAACAATAATTTGCCTTAATTGTGACCCAGATTGAGGCGCTGGTTTGGCTTTAGACGTCATAATAACTCTCATTTCATAATGCTGAAGTGTACAGCCTCACCTTCGATCAGAAGGTGACAAACACGAATTCAAAATGCAGACTTGGGGGCTTGCCGTATATGAGAACATAACGTAAACATATGACTTGTCCACAGTAATACAGACAAAAACGGGATAGAGCCATGGGAAGTCACGGCTCGCTTGTTTAATGTATTCCAATAACGAGGAGACGAATCATCATGGCAGGCAGCGTTAATAAAGTAATCCTTATCGGTAATTTGGGCGCAGACCCAGATGTTAGGAACACAAAAGACGGTCGCCCGATTGTAAATTTGAGTATAGCGACAAGCGAGAGTTGGCGCGACAAATCATCGGGGGAGCGCCGTGAAAAAACAGAATGGCACCGTGTCGTTATTTTTTCTGAGGGTTTGTGCCGCATTGCAGAACAATATCTTAAAAAAGGTTCCAAAGTTTATGTTGAGGGCAACCTGCAAACACGCAAGTGGCAGGACGAAAATGGGAACGACAAATATTCGACCGAAGTGGTCCTTCAAAACTTCGGAGGAACGCTCACAATGCTCGATACACGCAGTGGCGGAAGTGACAATTTTCAGCCCGCAATGAGCGGTGGTGGTCAAGATTATGTCTCAGCGCCAGCTTCTGGTGGTGGCATGGATGATGATATTCCATTTTAATATTAACTATCTGAATATAAAAATCTTTTTAAACCGGTGTTTGTAAAAAAACACCGGTTTTTTTGTCCTTATTGCTTGCGACTCACATGGACCAAAGCTTATACTGTGGCATGGTAGTTTTTGATAATATTCAGTGTGTTAAATCGTGAGTGACGGACCAGACGATCATAGCGATCTGCCTGACGATAATGTCATGCCTGAAGGTGGTGCAGACGTACCAGCAAAGCCTACCAATGTCTTAGAGACGGGGCGCGACATCAGCCCAATTCTGCTCGAAGACGAAATGAAAGTTTCCTATCTCGACTATGCAATGAGCGTTATTGTTAGTCGTGCTCTGCCAGATGTTCGTGATGGTTTGAAACCTGTCCATCGCCGTATTTTGTTTTCGATGCATGAAAACGGATATGAATTCAACAAACCTCACCGCAAATCAGCACGTGTTGTCGGTGATGTTATTGGTAAATATCACCCCCATGGTG
>CBFHJI010000049.1:0-10543 GCA_965656255.1 Alphaproteobacteria bacterium | reverse complement strand
TCATGGCGCTACATTGTTTGAGGTTGCCGTTATTTTTGAACTTGTTTGTGCGATTATTCTTTTTGCTTATGCGCGGTCTTTGAACCAAACAGAAGCTGAAAACGCATAACCAACTCATTGTTATAAAACGTTTCAGTGCTTAAACGTTAATGGAAGCCGCGCGAACGTCACGTGCGGCTTCTGTTTATTTAGCCTATCTCGATTTGTCAGAGATTGGGCCGCCCTGTCTGAGTGATTTAGCATATGTCATCACAATCCATGTTAAGGGTAGGATAAGGAGGCCGGCAAAGAGTGCCTGGCTTGCCCAACCTTCGGCAAGGCTTTCGGTACGTTGGTGCCATAATGCATTGTCAATTAACGGTATCGCCATTGCTTCAGTAAATTCGTGTATGCCGTAAATAAGAATTTGAAATCCCAGCAAGAATAAAATGATCTCACTCATTTTAAAAAAAGATTTGATAGGCACAGCACGTCCATATTTGACCCATGTAAGCGCCCCTAGCGCTGCAAGGCTAAGCCCAATCAGTCCTCCGGCAACCATGCCGCCTGCGCCGCCGTCGATTGAGAAAGAGGCAATCATTGTGGCCGCTTCGATGCCTTCACGGGCGATCATAAAAAACGTGAAGGCGGCGACAAGGCACCATGCGCGAAAGGGCATTTTATGAGATATATCAGAAAGCTTTTGATTAATGACCTGAGCCATGCTTGGTCCGGCATGATGCATATGGATAACACACCATAAAATAGCTATAGCAGCTGCAATGGCGAGCCATCCAGCTGTTATTGATGACAAGGCACCAAAATAGGCGAGGGTTATGCCGAGCCCAATCGATGTCGCGAGGGCCAAGGCAATCCCAACATAAATTGCTGACATCAACCAATTTAGCCCCATCTTCTTTATTGCCAGTGAGGCAATAGCAATAATCAGAAAGGCTTCAACACCCTCTCGAAAGCATATTAATAAAGTTTCAATCATGACCGCCTTCTTTTTAGCTTATTGTGCATCAGAACACATTTCGCTAATGATAATTAATTGCAATAGTAGTGTCAAGCGACGAGAGGCGCTGGAAAGAAAGAGGGGCAAGCGACGATAGGCGCTGCAAAGAAAGAGGCAAGCGACGAGAGGCGCTGGAAAGAAAAGTTAAGTCAAATTTTATTAGTGAATGAAGACGCTAAGTATTGCCACTTTAGTAGGACTAAAATTTGCCATTGGATGTATGGCTGGTTTGCCATTTAGCATGACGAGGCAATTGAGACAGATTCCATAGCATGCGCGAGGTTTATGACGCCCCCGCGCATGCCTTGATTATAATAAATTGAGACTCTGTTATTAGAACGCTTTTTGGTAGCCCAATGTGGCTTGCCAGTCATGGCTCATTTGAGGGCCATTTAAATCTTCATATATGGGCTTAGAAACATCAAACCCGATACGATGACCTGTTAAGACGCCACGTGTCCCTATCCAGTTTAACCCTAAAGAAAGCTGAACACGTTCACCTCCATAGAATATGGTTTGGGCGGACTGCACTGGTTTATCAATTAAGACATCCTTCCCACGAATGTCTTGCGCGGCGGTCGCAGATAATAGACCGGAAACACTGATATTCTGAGATAAGGGCTTAGCGGTCCAAATATTAAGGAACTGTTCATTTCCTAAAGCATAGGATTGGCTATTTTCGCCAATTCTAAATGTTCCACCCACCTGCGCTCCAAAGGAAGCGGTTGGTAGCGTGAGATTATAGGTCAGGGCTGGTTTGAAATCATAGGTGCCGGAACCAAGTTGCATAGCATAGGGAAGGCGCGACGAGATAATAGTGTTCATAGGGGAGAGAACAAGGCCACTTTCTTTAATAGACCCGGTTGGTAGGCTCAAACCAATGGAGGTATGAAGTCGATCCGAAATCTTAATTAAAGCTGTGACAGTGGTATCAGACCATCCTTGAGAACGCGTTGTGAATGTCCCATTTAAATTACCCATCATGGAGTAGGAGCGGGCAGTCATCTTATTATCTTTAAACGCCGTCCCGATCATCCATGTGAGATTATCATTAGGGGCATACATGGCGCCGATCATGGTCATATCC
This sequence comes from Alphaproteobacteria bacterium, assembly GCA_965656255.1. GTDB lineage: Bacteria > Pseudomonadota > Alphaproteobacteria > RS24 > RS24 > JAYODZ01. The sequence goes on along the minus strand of CBFHJI010000049.1, from coordinate 8,459 downwards.
ATAGACATTTTCTCAGGGACAACGCGAAGCGTCGCAAACATGCCACCATTGGTGTTCTGTGTTGCCAACACTTGGCTGTCACTCATTGAGTCACGGCCATTTTTAGTGCCTCGCATATGCATCTTCATTTGGCGAAGGGATACCATAAATTCACCCGTTTTATGCATATGGTCGCCCATGACACGGATGGGAGCATGGCTATCTGGTCGAGTGGTGTAACTACTATCCGTATTGGTAAGTGTGTCGTGAGATATGCCATCTGCGTGTACATGGGCAGATGTCATCGTGAGCGCAATAGCTAGCGCTGAAGCTAATTTAATCATTATCTTAATCCTATAATATAAAAAAATTTACGAAGTGAGGATTAAGGCTGGCGGTGCTCTGGGTAGGGCTATGTGATAGGGGAGATCAATTAAACGCTCGGAAATATAGCGGGTCAGGGCAAGTATGGAGAAAGGAGCAAGGTAGAGTTCATCAATGCGCGAACCCAAAGCCATGGTTTGTGGTGCAAGGCAGCATTCATGTTCACAGCTGGGTGTGTTTTCATCCTTATTCGTAGCATTAGGGATATAAACCGTCTTTAGGCCTGAACTACTGCATATCGTCAACATATGCCCATAGCTTTGCCCCACAGACGAAAGTCCGGAACTGACGCTAAAGATCAAAGCTATTATAAAAACATTAAACCGCATGCTAAATTTATAAAGCCAGGGCAATAAGTTAACAATGGACATCTTGCCACATATAGGTGAGCGCTCATCAGGACAGCATGCGCACTGCGCGTGAATAACAAGAAAAAGCCGTGACGGACTGGGAGAAAAGAGGGAACTGTGTTAGGGACCATTCTTAATTCATTAGCCAATAGGGCTGTCATTCCTCAAACTGAAATAATTATAATGTCATCTTTCACTTCTAAGTTTCAAAACTTTCTTCTTGGCGCCCCACAAGGCGAGGCCTCGGACCCTTTATCCTTTGGTCAAATACGTATTGATATACTTGCCGGCATTACGGTTGCCTTAGCACTTGTACCTGAGGCGGTGGCCTTTGCTTTTGTCGCAGGCGTCGAACCATTGGTGGGGTTATATGCGGCCTTTATTGTTGGTTTGATAACAGCTGCCATTGGCGGTCGTCCCGGTATGATCTCGGGCGCAACTGGCGCACTCGCTGTTGTCATGGTTTCGCTCGTATCGCAACATGGGGTTGATTACCTCTTTGCAACCGTTGTCTTGATGGGAATTATACAGCTCACTGCCGGGATCTTGCGGTGGGGGAAATTTATTCGAATGGTTCCTCATCCGGTGATGCTTGGATTTGTGAATGGATTGGCGATTGTCATTGGTCTTGCACAGCTCGAGCAGTTTCGAAAGATTGACGAGAATGGTGTGTCACAGTGGATTGCGGGTGTAGAATTATGGATGACCTGCGGCCTGGTTGTTGCGACGATGGCTCTTATCTGGTTAACCCCGAAACTGACAAAAATCATTCCCGCGCCATTGGCCGCGATTGGCTTGGTAACGGCACTTGTATTGGGGCTTGATCTCGGCGTATCACGCGTGGGTGATCTTGCTAGTCTCTCTGGTGGGTTGCCGTCATTTTCTATCCCGTCTGTTCCATTTAATCTAGAAACAATCTCAATCATATTTCCCTATGCGATCATTCTTGCCGCTATTGGCTTGATTGAAAGTCTGCTCACGCTAAATTTGGTTGGTGATATCACTAATCAACGCGGCGGTGCATCACAAGAATGTGTTGCTCAAGGTGCGGCTAATGTAGCGACAGGCTTCTTTGGCGGGATGGGTGGTTGTGCGATGATTGGCCAGTCAATGATAAATGTACAATCGGGTGGACGGTCTCGAGTAAGTGGTCTGTCCGCATCTTTATTCTTACTGGTGTTTATTCTTTTTGCATCTGGATGGATTGAACAGATCCCAATTGCTGCGCTTGTTGGCGTCATGTTCATGGTTGTGATTGGTACATTTGCATGGAACTCAATTAAAACTCTTTTCAAAGTTCCAAAATCTGATGCCTTAGTGATTATTGTTGTAACTGTTGTGACGGTTGCAGAGGATTTGGCAATTGCCGTGGTGGTTGGCGTAATTATGTCGGCCTTAGTATATGCTTGGAATGCTGCTAAACGCATTCACGCATCCAAGCGGCCTTCAGCGCGCGAAAAAGGCGCAATTGTCTATGATATTCAGGGTCCTCTCTTTTTTGGATCGGTCACAGGATTTAGAGAATTATTTGAAATTGAGGATGACCCAGATAAGGTCATAATTGATTTTGCAGGATCACGTGTCGTTGATCAATCAGCGCTTCAAGCGATTGAAGATGTTGCAGCAAAATATAGCGAGGCAGGCAAGACTGTAATGCTGCGTCATCTAACACGTGATTGCCACAGGCTGCTTCGCAAGTCAGGGCAATTAATTGTCGATAGCGATGATGACCCAGAATATGGGGTTGCTGTTGATTATGAAGTCAAGCTTGGCGTCTTATAGGTGTTTGCGATGGGCATAAGGTCGGTCTTACCGCCTATGCAATATGGTTAAGTGTCGTGTTTAAAGAGCAAGCTGCGCAGGATGAGCCAAACAATAGGCACTGTTACAAGTACCAGGAGCGCGCGCGCTTGGCTGGCATCTAGGCCGGGCATAACACTGAGCAACCACGGTAAGACATCTTTCGCCAGACCTACGAGATAGTAACTAATGGCGACAACCGATATGCCTTCGACCGTTTGCTGCAATCTTAATTGACGCTTTGCGCTCTGATTGAGCGAAGCTAGAAGTTCAGCATTCTGGGTTTGCAAAGCGAGCTCAATTCGAGTTTGCAAGAATGTCGCCATATTATCGACTTGATTAGCCAAATCGCCTCGCTGACGAGAGGTTGATTGGTAAGTGGCGACGGCAGGTTCAAGTCGGCGCTCTAGGAAAGCCCCGATGGTTAAGCGTCGATCGAGCGGCATTTCATTCAGTGAAGTTAAGCGAGATTGAACCAGCGACCAATAAGCCTGACACGCGCTAAAACGAAACGATGTTCTTTGCCATATCATCTCTAATTCAGTCGCAATGCCATTTAAAACATGAAAGCGCTCTTCCGCAGCTTTGTTACTATTATCCATTGAGGCATTCATCGAGTCGCGTGGAATGCGATAAGCGATATTGGCTAATTCGCTTTGGACTTCTCGGGCGATAGGAAGACCAAGTGCAGCAAATGATCGATAAGTCTCAATTTCAATGACCTGCAGGGCCACGCGCCCAATCGCGCGCGCAGACGCTTTGGCTTCAAAGTCGAGAAATATTTTTGTGTGACCATCTTCTGCTACTTTAAAATTAAAATAGCCATGGGCGAGACCGCCTTCAAACTCACTGGCGCAAACCCATTGCGGCTGGATCTCTTGCCGCTCTCGGCATTGGCAGTCAACGGCAACCACTATGTCTCCGCGAATACGTGTGTGCCAATCGGATGGTAATATGGAGGAGGCCGACATTTCATCGCCATGCGGGCTAATCAGAGTTAGTGAGATGAATTCCGTGTGGCGCTCAATATTGACATCTATATCTTTATATTTGGCGTGTATGAGTTTGCCGCGCGTTGTATCTTCCCAATCAATTGATGGCAAAAGTTCTGTGACAAGCTCTTGTATTGAAGCGAGTGCATCGCGCCCCCTGAGACAAAGCCTAAATATATTTGTCGGAAGCTCAATCTTAGGAAAGGGTCGCGCGTTTAATTCAGCCGTGACCTGATGTAATTTCCAAGGGGCGTCAGTTGGGCTTGTCTCTGCCTTTGATTTGAGATCGCGGTTTGTCATTCTGCAGCGTCGCGTTGGAAGAAAGGTTTATCTCCCGCAATGGTCACGCGCTCCATAACCCGCACTTTTGGGAAATAATCAGAGGCTGCAAAATGTTGACAGGAGCGATTATCCCAAAATGCGATTGAACCAGCGCGCCAGCGGAACCGGCACTGTATCTCCGGGTTCCAAGCGGATAAATAAAGCTCGTTTAAAAGCGCTTCACTTTCGATTGGGTCCATGTCCTCAATATGGCTTGTAAACGCGCCATTGACATAGATAATATTTTCTCCTGTCTCGGGATGCGTTCTCACAATCGGGTGGGACATTGGCGGGTATTTTTCGTAAAGCTCTTCAGGCGTTTTGTTGAGGCGTTTAGCAAACACTTTTGCAATATCATGAACTGCCCGCCGGTCTTTAATTCTGTCTTTGGTTTCATCTGAAAGGCGATCATAGGCCATGGCCATATTGGCAAAAAGCGTATCTCCACCCACCTCGGGGACTTCAACTGCCTTTAAAACCGAGCCCAATGAAGGGCATTCACGCCAAGTTACATCTGAATGCCAAAAGTTCTCAGATCCACGAGATTTGGGGCCATGAGCAAGGCGAAGTACTTCTTGATGTTCTTGATCGGCTGGCGTTGCGGGGTGAATTTCGAGCGGGCCAAAAGCGCGCGTGAACTCTATGTGTTGGCTTTGGCTGAGGTTTTGGTCGCGAAAAAATACGACACGATATTTTAATAAGGCAGCGCGCACGTCTGTGATGAGCTCAGGCGTAATATTCTTTAAATCTACATTGAGGAGTTCGGCACCAATATTGGGCGATAATTCATAAACGTCAAATTGTGTAAATGAAGACGGTTCGACCAGAGTACTCATATTTCACCTCTACCATGCATCACTTATGATGCCTCGGACAGGCGCGCGCGTCAATCTACTAGGATGTGCCCGTTTGGTCATCGGCAGCCGCAAATACGACCAAGTGCTCGACATCTAGACGGACGCCAATCTCTTCACCAATCGCATGGTCATGGTGTGAAGGTGCAAAGCAACCCAGTATCACACCATTATCAAGGCGCACATCATATAAGTGGTGCGCACCCCGAAAATGCTTTTGTATGAGGGTTGCATGATAATCTGAGGCGTCATCGTGGATTAAATCATCAGGGCGTAAGAAAAGGCGGACAGGAGTGTCGGCAGGAAAGGGTAGGTCCTGATCATTTGTCAAAATGCCCAAAGGGCTTGCGACGGAACGGGCGCTATGGATCGTTGCTTGGATCATTTCTCCCGGCCCAACAAAATGCGCCACAAATGGGCTTGTTGGCTCATGATATAAATTAAATGGTGTGTCAAATTGGAGAATATTGCCACTTTGCATGAGGGCAATACGATCCGCAAAGTCGAATGCTTCGCGTTGGTCATGTGTGACGAGCAATGAGCATATGCCATCCGCTTTTAAAATGGATCGAACCTCGCCAGCCAAGCGACTGCGCAATTCGGTGTCGAGGCCAGAAAATGGCTCGTCTAATAAGAGAAGGTTTGGCTTGGGGGCCATGGCGCGGGCGAGCGCCACACGCTGTTGTTGTCCGCCTGATAGTTCATGGGGAAAGCGATTGCCAAGACCGCTTAGGCCAATTAAGGCGAGCAATTCGTCTACCCGTTTATTGCGGCTGACTTCAGCCCATCGCATTAACCCAAATGATATATTGTCACTGACACTTAGATGCGGAAAGAGGGCGACATCTTGAAATACCATGCCGACTCCACGGTTTTCCGGCGCCATGGCCGATTGTGCCGAAGATAGCAATTGATTGTCGAGCCAGATCTCTCCTGCCATGAGGGGCTGAAAGCCAGCAATGGCGCGCAAGAGTGTTGATTTTCCGCAGCCGCTTGGTCCAAGTAAGCAGCCAAGCTCTTGAGGCTTTAAGGCCAAGGACAAGTTATCGACAACAGTTGTGTCTCCGTAATTAAGAGAGACGTCTGTTATTTTTAATGCGGACGTTTCCATGACTACTCCTTTGTCACCGAACGATTGATCCAAATGACGGGTAATATACCAACAATGACAATTAAAAGAGATGGGAGCGCGGCGTCAATTAAGCGCTCATCATCGGCAAGCTCATATGCTTTCACCGCTAACGTACTAAAATCAAAAGGGCGTAAGATCAAGGTCGCAGGAAGCTCTTTTAATATGTCGACAAAGCAAACAAGCAGTGCCGTTAACACGGACCCGCGCATTAAGGGCACATGAATGCGTGCCAAGACACCCGACTGGCTAAGGCCAAGAAGGCGGCCGCTTTGATCTAGACTGGGGCGAATACGGGATAAGCCGCTAAATACATTTCCGTTTGCAACTGCGAGAAAGCGGACAAGATAAGCAAAGACCAAACCAAATACACTGCCTGAGAACCAAAGAGATGGTGCGACGTCCAAAGGTGCCAATGCCGATGATATCCAAGCGTCAAGGCCGCCAAATGGGATGAGAATGCCAACAGCGACAACAACACCGGGCAAGGCATATCCAAGTCCAATCAGTAATGTGAGATGAGATAACCAACGTGCGGGATATAGGCGATTAGCATAAATAACGATTAAGGCCACACCGACAATCACAATGGATGAGCCTCCGGCGAGTAGAAAACTATTTAACGTGAGGCTCCAAAATGATTGGATCTCGGAATAAAAGAGCGCCCAATAGACGAGGAGTGCCGAGGGAACCAGAAAACCAAAAAATATAGGTATGAAGCATAATAGCTGAGCGATCATGGCGTTGATGCCACTAATGGTGACACTTGCTTGCTCTAATTTACGAAGGCGGTCTGAGTAATATTCAATGCGGTGACGGGATAGACGTTCAAAGAGAACAAGCAGGGCAACAAATCCGAGGAGCACCGAGCTGAGCTGGGCGGCACCTACCGTGTCACCAAATCCATAATAAGTGCGTACAATACCAGTCGTGAAAGTTTGAACACCAAAGAATTTGACGGTGCCAAAGTCTGCAAGCGTTTCCATGACCGCCAATAATGTACCTGCGGCAATAGCTGGCCGCGCCATGGGAATAACGATACGACGTAAAACTTGAAAGCGACTTTGTCCCAAAGAATATCCTGCTTCCATGAGGTTTGCTGACTGCTCGAGAAATGCAGCCCGCGATAGTAAATAGACATAAGGATAGAGGACCAGTGACAGCATAATGGCTGCACCAGGCAAAGATCGGACATGTAAAAGGGGTTCCATTATCCAGCTCGGTGCATCGATCGCCCGCATCCAAGTTAAGACAGGCCCTGCGTAATCCAAGAGACCCGTATAAGCATAGGCGAGAATATAGGCTGGATAAGCCATGGGAAAAAGCAGGAGAAATGACAGTAGGCGGCGCCCCGGAAACCGATAAAATGAAACAATCCAAGCCGCCGGAACGCCAAGTGCGACAACCCCGATAGCGACAAGGATCGATAGCAAAAACGAGTTAAAGGCATAGCGTATGAGGAGCGTGTCCACCAAGTGGGACCAAGCTTGTGATTGGCCTGTGACTAAGAAGCCGAGGACAACGCAAATTGGCAATGCAACGCAGAGCGCTGCAAGTGTTGTTAAGATGAGAAATCCATTCGGGCGCAACTTACGTAAGTTACGCCACAAGATTGTATTCATTACCAAGCCTTACGTTCTATTTGCTAATAGTATGTTTTACGTTTCTACCACGCATATTTGGGTTCATTATATTTAAAATATAAATTTGACCTGAGCATGCTGTGTTATTGCCAGCCGACTCTGTCCATCAATTTCACGGCATCTGTATTATATACGCCGAGCATACTGAGATTAACTGTATCTGATGTAAACTCTCCGAGAGTCTTGATGGATGTTGAGACTGAGGCGGAGGGAACAACAGGATATTCGTGGTTTATCTCTGCATAATATGTTTGCGCTGCATCAGACACCATGAACTCTAAGAGCTGAATAGCTTCATCACGGTTTTTTGAATATTTGGTGATTGCAGCACCAGAGACATTGACATGTGTTCCTCGGTCGGATTGATTGGGCCAGAAGACGCCAACCTTTTCAGCAGTCTCTCGATCAGATTTCTTTTCTGAATCTAACAGCCGTCCATAATAATATGTATTGGCGATTGCGAGATCACATTGTCCGGCAGCGACGGCGTAAATTTGATCAGTGTCTCCACCTGTGGGCTTGCGGGCAAAATTATTGACCATTCCACGTGCCCAATTTTCAGTAGCCTCAATGCCGGTTGTCGCAATCATCGATGCAACAAGGGATTGATTGTAAATATTCCCCGAAGAGCGAATACATATTCTACCATGCCACTGGGCATCGGTGAGAGCTTCATAAGTTGTTAAAGTCGAGGGGTTCACCCGGTCTTTGGCGTAGAAAATGGGGCGCGCGCGCAGCGTTAACCCAATCCAGTAGCCTTCGGGATCACGCAAATTAGCAGGCACTCTTTTATTAATGATATCGCTTTTTATCGGATCCAGTACGCCGGCTATTCTCGCGCGGTGCAGTCGGCCCGCATCAACCGTAATAAAAACATCAGCCGGTGTTGCCGCACCTTCTGCGGCAATGCGACTGAGCAAGGCATCCGCCTTACCAGTGATGAGGTTGACCTTAATGCCCGTTTCTTTGCTAAATTGATCGAGCAATGGCGTAATCAGCGCATCTTT
>CBFHJI010000048.1:0-10592 GCA_965656255.1 Alphaproteobacteria bacterium | reverse complement strand
ACCAGTACCCGATATTCATTTAAACGGATTACCGCAATTTGAGCCCGGTTGGGTATGGCTTGTGGGTGCGGGTCCTGGTGATCCTGGCCTTCTAACACTTCATGCTGTGAATGCCCTCCAACAAGCGGATGTTGTGGTTTATGATGCTTTGGTGAGTGAAGATATTTTGAAGCTCATGAGACCAGACGCAGAAAAACGTTATGCGGGTAAGCGCGGTGGAAAACCGTCTTGGAAGCAAAGCGATATTACAGATACGCTTATTTCATTAGCAAAAGAGGGTAAGCGAGTTTTGCGGTTAAAGGGTGGGGATCCCTTTGTCTTTGGCCGCGGCGGAGAAGAAGCCCAAGCGCTTGTTGAGCAGAATATTGCGATACGCATTATTCCAGGCATCAGCGCTGGGATTGGGGGGTTGGCATATGCTGGCATTCCCGTGACGCATCGCGATGTTAACCACGCTGTGACGTTTATAACGGGCCATTTAGCGGGTGATCAGGTGGCGGAAAAGATGGATTGGGCTGCTATTTCGCGCGGTTCTCCTGTGATTGTTATTTATATGGCTATGCGCAAACTGCCTATCATATCGGCCCTCCTTATTGAAGCTGGCCGCGCCGAGGATGATTCTGTGGCGATTGTGACACATGCAACGACATCGCGGCAAAAGGTGCTTGTGACAACCTTAAAGCAAGCTGAGCATGATGTATTGGCTCATGGAATGGAGCCTCCATCCATTATTGTCATTGGAGAAGTCGTTAATTTGCAGCCAATATTGGACTGGTATCAGCCTAAGTAAGGCTGGTTTGGTTGATTTTTAGCCGTTTTGGGAGTTCCGCGCGTATCGCGGCGCGTTCATCCTCAGAAAACGATGACCAACCGGCAATTTCCTTTAATTGGCGACCGCAACCTATGCAAAAGCCTGTTTGCCCTGAAACTGCGCACAGAGATATGCATGGAGAGTCAATTTTTACTTTGGTTTGCATAATTTCTAGGTATCATATGATCAAATCTAGAACAAGAGATGTGCGGCATTATAACCGCGTTAATGAGTTGAAAATAGCTCGGTTTCGTCTAAGTTTTACGGTCAAACGTGGAGAAATGATTTTATGGATATTGAATTTACTGCTGAGGATAATGCGTTCCGCGCTGAGGTTCGCCAATTTATAGAAGATAATTACCCAAAACATTTGATTGGTATGGACCGGTCTGAGTTGAATCGGGAAGATTTTTTAGCATGGCATAAGATTCTGGCCAAAAAAGGTTGGGTCGCACCGTCTTGGCCAAAAGAATTTGGTGGTACCGGTTGGACCGTGACCCAGAAATACATATTTGGCGAAGAAAGTGCCCGTTTTGGTACAATTCCACCTTTGCCATTTGGCGTGGCTATGCTTGGCCCCGTTATTTATACTTTTGGCTCTGATGAGCAAAAAGCCAGTGTCTTGCCTGGAATTTTATCTGGCGACACATGGTGGTGCCAAGGATATTCTGAGCCTGGTGCGGGTTCAGATTTAGCGTCTCTTAAAACACGTGCTGTGCGAGACGGCGATCATTATGTCGTTAACGGCCACAAAATTTGGACAACACTTGCTCAATTTGCCGATCGCATGTTCTGTCTTGTCCGTACTGGCAATGAAGGTGTTCGTCAGCAAGGTATTTCATTCTTGCTGATTGATATGGATACGCCCGGTATTACCGTGCGGCCTATCATCACCATTGATGGTGGTCATGAAGTTAACGAAGTCTTCCTTGAGGATGTTCGCGTGCCAGTTGAGAACCTGGTTGGCGAGGAAGATAAAGGCTGGACGATTGCTAAATTCCTCCTTGGGAATGAGCGGTCGGGCATTGCTGGCGTTGCGCGTTCTAAAAAAGCGATCACGCGGTTGAAAGATATTGCGCGTAGTGAAAACCTTGATGGGACGCCACTGCTTGAGACAGCTGATTTTGCTCGCAAAATTGCTGAGCTCGAAATTGATCTAACAGCTCTTGAATATACCGAGCTTCGCACGCTTGCTTCAGAAAGCAAGGGGCAGGGACCAGGACCTGAAAGTTCAATTTTGAAAGTTAAGGGTACTGAAATTCAGCAACGGATCACCGAACTTACTATGGAAGCTGTTGGTAATTATGCGGCCCCTTGGGTGCCTAAGCTTGATATTGGCGACAACTATCTCGCTATTGGACCTGAATATAGCCATAGTGTATCACAAGATTATTTTAACATGCGTAAAACGTCGATCTACGGTGGGTCGAACGAAATTCAACGCAATATTATAGCGAAAATGGTTCTCGGGCTTTAATCCGAACCAATACGAAGGAGATAAAAATGGATTTTAGCTTTAGCGAAGAACAAACACTATTACGCAACATGGTACAAAGTTTTGTGCAGGATAATTATGATTTCGATAAGCGCACAAAAATTGTGAAAAGCGAAAATGGTTGGAGTAAAGAAAATTGGCAACAGTTTGCCGAGCTTGGCCTTCTTGCCGCTCCATTTTCTGAAGAATTTGGCGGCCTTGATGGCGGCCCAATTGAAACCATGATTATCATGGAAGAGTTTGGCCGTGGTTTGGTTGTCGAGCCTTACCTGCCGACAGTTGTTCTGTGTGGTGGTATTTTAAATCGTCATGCTTCTGCTGACCAAAAAAACACATATTTGCCTGGTTTGATTGGTGGTGAGAATGTGTGGTCTTTAGCTTATGCTGAACCGCAAAGCCGTTTTAACTTAGCTGATGTTCTTACATCTGCTAAAAAAGATGGTGACGGTTATGTACTCAATGGTGCAAAAGCTGTTGTTATTGGCGCTCCTTGGGCCGATAAACTTATTGTTTCAGCTCGTGTGTCTGGCGATCAGCGCGACACAAGCGGCTTGGCTCTTTTTGTTGTCGACAAAGCTTCTGCCGGCGTGAGCACGCAAGATTACCCAACTGTTGATGGTGGTCGTGCCAGCGAAGTGATTTTCGAAAATGTAAAAGTTGACGCAAGCGCAATGATCGGTGCCGAAGGTGCAGGTTTTGCTATTCTGGAAGAAGCGATCGACTTTGGTATTGGTGCGCTCTGCGGAGAAGCGATTGGCCAAATGAAATGTTTGCATGATGCAACTGTTGAATATTGTAAGACACGTAAACAATTCGGCACACCTATCGGAAGTTTCCAGGTTTTGCAGCATCGTATGGTCGATATGTTTATGGAATATGAGCAATCTGTTTCTATGACCTATATGGTAAATATGAAGCTGACAGAAGACCAGAAGTCTCGTGCTAAAGCCGCATCTGGTGCCAAAGTTCAAATTGGCAAATCTGGTCGCTTTGTTGGCCAGCAAGCGGTTCAGTTGCATGGCGGTATGGGTATGACGGAAGAACTAAATGTTGGGCATTACTTCAAGCGTCTTACAATGATTGATACGCAATTTGGTAATGTCGATCATCATTTGCGTCGTTTCGCGGCTGTCTAGTCTCAATGAGTGAGACACTTTTATACGCACAGGACGGTCCGGTTGTAACTTTAACAATCAACCGTCCTGATATGCGTAATCCGCTTGGCGAGCCTGGAGATGGTGAAACATTTCAAAATGCGGTTGCCCGTATTATGGCGGATCGCGGCGTGCGCTGCGTTATTCTAACCGGTGCTGGTTCTGCCTTCTCTGCGGGTGGCAATATTAAAGCTATGGCCAATAAGGAATCGAGCTTTTCAGGTTCGGCGCATCACGTTGCGGATAAATACCGTCGCGGTATTCATCAAATTATTAAGGCATTATGGTCGCTTGAGGTGCCACTTATTGCTGCTGTAAACGGACCAGCCATTGGTCTTGGCAATGATGTGGCATGTTTAGCAGATATGCGGGTCTCCAGCGATAAGGCGATTTTTGGTTCAACTTTTCTAAAAATTGGTCTTATCCCAGGGGATGGTGGCGCGTGGTTACTGCCGCGCACGATTGGTATGTCACGTGCGGCCGAGCTTTTGTTCACGGGTAAAACGATTTCGGCACAAGAGGCCTTGGATTGGGGATTGGTTTCAAAAGTCGTGCCCCATGAAACACTCATGGATGAAGCAAATGCAATGGCCGCCCTGATCGTTCAACAATCCCCTGAGGCATTGCGCGCCGCTAAACGTCTTTTAAGACATGGTCAATCCGTTTCCTTTGATAGTTTGATGGAAATGTCGGCAACCGCGCAAGCCTTAATGCATGCAAGTGATGATCATCTTGAGGCCGTCAATGCATTCATAGAGAAACGTAAACCAGAATTTAATGATAGTTGATCCTCTGCATATCAGAGATCACGAGAAGGTTTTAAAAGGAGAAGATAATGGCTGTAGGTATTGTAGCAACTTTGAAGATACAAGACGGAAAACAATCGGCATTTGAAGAGGCTTTTGCAGCCTGTCAAAAAGCTGTCAAAGCAACAGAGCCTGGTTGTGCGCTTTACACACTTTGTCGGGATAAAACTGATGATACAACTTATGTTGTGATGGAAATCTACGCCGATGAGGAAGCTAGGAAGACACATGGTTCATCAGACGAAGTGCGTGCCGCTATGGGCGCATTAGGCGGATTACTTGCTGGTGCTCCCACATTAGCAGAAGTCGAAATTGTAAGCTCGATATAATTAGGAGAATATAGTCATGGATATTCAATTTAGTGCCGAAGATAACGCCTTCCGCGAGGAAGTACGTCAGTTTCTTGATGAAGCCTATACGCCAGACCTGCGCCAAGAAATGGCGCGCTCTAAAAATGGTTATATGAGCAAACAGTCTCACGTCACCTGGCAAAAGCGTTTATTTGAGCGCGGATGGGCCGCCCCAAACTGGCCGGTCGAACATGGTGGTGCAGGTTTTACACCTGTCCAGAAGTTTTTATTCACGCAAGAAATGGAAATGGCCGGCGCGCCTCATTCCGTTCCATTCGGTTTAACAATGGTTGCGCCTGTGATCATGGCATTTGGTAGTGATGAGCAGAAGAAACGCTTCTTGCCAGATATTTTGGCAAGTAATGTTTGGTGGTGCCAAGGTTATTCTGAACCTGGTGCGGGATCTGACTTGGCTTCCTTGCAAATGAAAGCAGAAGACAAGGGAGATCATTATCTGTGTAACGGTTCTAAAATCTGGACATCTATGGCTCAGCATGCGGACTGGATTTTCTGTCTTGTACGGACGGCTAAAACTGAAAAGCCACAGCAGGGCATTTCATTCTTGTTGATTGATATGAATACGCCAGGTGTACGCGTTGCACCACTTTATACACTCGATGGGCCTGCCGAAGGCGGGCAAGAAATTAATCAGGTGTTCTTTGAAGATGTTAAAGTGCCTAAGGAAAACCTCATTGGCGAAGAAAATAAGGGTTGGACATGCGCTAAATATCTTCTTGAGTTTGAGCGTGGCAATCCCTATTCGGGTGGTCTGCAGCGGTCTTTGATCAAAATACGTGACATGGCCTCCAAAATAGAGATTGATGGTCAGCCCTTAATTCATGATGATGACTTTAGCCGTAAATATAGCGAGCTTGAGCGTCAAATTATGGTGATGGAATATACTGAATTGCGTATTTTTGCAGATGTAAGTGCAGGTCAGAATATTGGGCCTGGATCATCTTCTTTGCTCAAAACACGCGGGACAGAGCTTCAGCAGGCTGTTACTGAACTAGGTGCTGAAGTCATCGGTCAATATGGATTCCCTTTTGTCCGTGATACTCAATCAAGTGCCAATGAGCCTGATATTGGTCTAGATGGTGCAGCCATTATGGTTCCAAAATATTTCAACACACGTAAGACAACAATTTATGCGGGGTCAAATGAGATCCAGCGTAATATTATGACAAAAGCTGTACTCGGTCTTTAATACGGCTCTTTGTTAAGAGATGATGCGTTTAGAAAGGTGTCGGGAAATTTCCCGGCATCTTTTTTTGGGCCATCATTTGGAGATATAGAAAACTATCTATTACGCTTTTTAGACAGTATATATTAGCGATTATTCAATACTGAATTTTAAGGCCAAAAGGATTGTAAAAATGGCAAGGAATATGGCGCCTGCGAGCCCCGTTCCCATCGCTCCCGGCCCAAAACCTGATAAACGTAAATGGCTCATAAAATAACCAATAAGATCAAATGTGATCGTTTTTAGGCCATGAATGAGGATTGAGTAACTTGCCCAAAGGGGGCGGAATATCGTCATAATCAATTTTGGCGCTAGGCTTCGGAAGAACCAATCTGAATTGAGCAGAGTGGAGTCAATCGCAGAGGGGTAAAGTCCGCGCACCATCAAGAAGATGAAAGCCAGTGTGCCAAACAGAAGAAGCTGTAATTCACTGAGCACGTGGCTTGCACTCCATGCTGAATAGGTTACCTCATAGGGCAATAACGCATAAAGTGGCTGGGGATATAGACCGATCACGATACATAAGGCCGAAGCAAACGCCATGGCGATGAGCATAGTGCGGGGGGCTTCTTTGAGTTTTTCGCCACGCATATTTCCAAAGAATGTGAAATACGGAATTCTTATTCCAACATTTTGAAGTGCGCCAATCGAGGCAAAGATAAGCGCCAGCCAGACATAAAAATGCCCCTCGTAAAGAGTTGCACCAATCGTTAAGGACTTGGTGACAAATCCGCTAAAGAGTGGGAAAGACGAAATGGATAAGGCGCCAATAATGCAGAAGCTTGCCGTCAAAGGCATTGAGCGCCATAGGCCGCCGAGCTCGCTTACTTTTGTTGTGCCGGCCCTCAAAAGCACCGCTCCCATCGCCATAAAGAGAAGGCCTTTATAAAGAGTGCTGGCAAAAGCATGTGCTACTGTCCCGTTAAGGGCGAGCTCAGTCCCGATACCAATGCCGACCACCATAAAGCCAAGTTGGCTATTCAGTGAAAAAGCAAGAACCCGTCGTAGGTCATTTTCAACCGCAGCAAATAAGACTGGGAAAACAGCCATAATGGCACCGATATAAATCAACCACTCTAAGCCGACAAAACATTGTGCGAGCATGAAGATGGATAATTTCGTTGTAAAAGCGCTGAGCATAACGGTGCCGGATATACTTGCTTCAGGATAGGCGTCTTGTAGCCAGCCATTTAAGAAAGGAAACGCGGCTTTAATGCCAAAGGCAAATAAAATCATGCCGCCGGCCAATGTTGTTGCGTCAAGCGGTCCAATAACTAAACCCGCGCCTTGGTCCCACAATAGAGCCGCACCGCCAAGCAAAACGACACCGGACGTGACTTGCATGAGCAGATAACGCATAGCAGCCCCTAGGCGACGCTGTGATGTGCCCTGAAGAATAAGCAACACAGAGGTGATTGCCGTTAACTCCCAATAAACAAATAAGGTAGCAAAATCGCCTGCGAATAAGGCGGCGATAGCGGCACCTGCATAGGCTAGACCTGAGGCATCTGTCACACGAGACTTGCCGTTCATGGCGTAAAACACGTTAATTGCAGCCGCTATATGAAAGACCAATGAAAAAGGTTGGGTAAAGGCATTAGCACGGGTTAAAATAAGATCGAGGCCAAGGATGCTTGTCTCAAGGTGAATGCCGGGAGTTAAACTCCATGCCTGTAAGGCCGATAGTGTGATTAAGCCGAGCATCCAGATTTGGCGCGGACGATGCGAGAGAAATGGGACAATTATTGCCCCTAAAATGAGAATAACGCCAGGCGGCAAATCAATCAGCGTCATAATAGTCCTCCGCCCGTATGATCAGTTTTCTCAATAAGACGCCACCAATCACAACCGTTAAAAATGCGCCAAACCCTAATATGCCATAAAATAAGAAGGCTTCTTCTGCAGGGGACTTGCCATGGCGAATATGGAATATATCCAGAAATCCCAGTAAGAGAGACAGGCCAACGATCACCAAGACGGCTTTTTTTCCTGTCGGTGTTAAGGTTTGATTGATGTCACTCACGGGGTTACCCCTTTAAATGAAAGAATGAAATAATCCGCATAGAAGAAAAGCCCGACCGACATGGTAGCTGTTATTATCAACGGAATCAGCATTGTGATGGGCGCTTCAGAAAACCCTTCTTCTCCTTTAGACTCGGCGAAGAACCCGCGAATGATAGGTTGGCCTAAATAATAAAGGTTCAACAATGAAGAGACGATCAGCACGAATATCACAAACAAATATCCGGCATCTAATGCCCCCATCATGATCATAAATTTTGACCAAGAACCGCCAAGGGGAGGAATGCCAATTATGGATAAGGCGCCTAAAGCAAAACAGGCAAAGGTAATGGGCATACGTCGGCCAAGACCATCCATATCTTTTAAGTCGGAGTGGTGATGCGCGACATAAATAGCGCCAGCACAGAAAAACAGGGTAATTTTGCCTGCCGCATGCATAGCAATATGCAAAGCTGCACCTTGAACAGCAATCGATGTAGCAATTGCAGCGCCCAAAACCACATAGGATAATTGACTAATTGTTGAATAAGCCAAACGGGATTTAAGGTTTGTTTTACTCATGGCCACCAAAGACGCCGAGATGATTGTAAAACACGACAACCAAATTAACCACTCACTTGCGCCTGTTTCGAGGAGGAAGTCAGTGCCAAATATATAAATAACAATTTTGAGAACGCTAAACACACCTGCTTTAACAACGGCAACAGCATGCAAAAGCGCACTAACAGGCGTGGGCGCGACCATAGCTGCTGGCAACCACCGATGAAATGGCATCAACGCCGCCTTGCCAATACCAAAGGCGAATAAAGCAAGAAGGATAGGCGCATAACGTGGGTCCAAGCGACCAGCTAACACTCCACCTTCTGTAAAGGTTAGATTGCCGCCATTGCCCCAAACCGCAATAATGCCAAGCAATAAGAAGGTAACGGATGTTGCGACCAATATCCCAAGATAGATGCGCCCAGAGGCTTTTGCCTCGGCATTGCCTTTATGAACAACCAATGGGTAAGTTGAAAATGTTAAAATTTCGTAAAAAATAAATAATGTGAGCAGGCCATCAGCTAAAGCAATGCCCATGGCGGCGTGAATGGCAATGGCATAAAAGGTAAAAAACCGAGCATGATTTTTCTCATGTGCACCGCGCATATAACCGATAGAATACAATGTCGCCAAGGGCCATAAGCAACCAGCCACAAGCGCGAATAAAGCACCCAGAGGTTCAGGCGTGAAGCCAATAGAAAGACCTGGGGCAAAATCAAAAAGCACTAGCGGTTCAGATTGTCCTGATGTCACCATTTGAAAAAGTTGTATCGCGCAAATTGCTGTTGCAATACCGATAACGACAGAAGCGCCATCACGTAGATTAGGTGCATCGCGCAAGACCACTGTCGTGGCAGCAGCAAGCAGGGGCAAGAATAGCAAGGCAAGAATAAGGTCGCTCATTATTGCTTACCCCCAATGAGCATATCGGCAGCAGCAAAAGCTGCATCAACGAGTATCTCTGATTGAACACCAAAATAGATGGTGGCGATTACTAAAATCCAAGCGCCAATCCATTGTGCTGGTGTTTCGGTTAAAACAGGCGCGCCTTTGGGGCGATCGTTTAAATAAGCAACTTCGACGATTTTCCAAACATAAATGAGCGCAAGAATGGAGCTTAGAACCGTAAAGGCAGCTACAACCCAGGCACCATTTTCAATGATTGCGCGAAGTAAATATAGTTTTGAAATAAAACCTGCTGTGAGCGGGAGGCCAATCAATGCCAAGCCACCAAAGAGAATAGCTGCAATGGTCATGGGAATTTGCTTTGCCGCACCTTGAATATTGGACATGGTGACGCGTCCAAGCTGAGCTGCAATGGTACCAAGGGCAAGGAAAATGGCCCCTTTAATGAGGGCATGATTGAATAAGTGAATAAAGGTCGCAGCAAGCCCTGATTTGGTCGCAAGGCCAAGACCAATCGCCATATAACCCAATTGGGCGATGGATGATTGCGCAAAGAGACGCTTAAGGTCTGTCTCGCTAATGGCCGCAAGTGTTCCGATGAGTGCTCCGAGAATACCAAGTCCCAAAAGGAAGACACCTAGTAGACTATCCATTCCTGGGAAGTCCAAACCAAAAACACCAAACAAAAATCTGATGAGAACATAAACAGATACTTTGGTCGCTGTTGCCGCCATTAATGCTGAGACAACTGATGGGGCATAGCTATAAGCGGGCACGAGCCAAAAATGCAAAGGAAACAATGCCATTTTTAAGAACATGCCAAGCGAAATAAACGCCAGTGCAGCAAAGCCAGTATGCGTGTCTCCGATTGCGGGTAAACGTTGTGCGAGGTCTTCAATATTGAGTGTGCCGGTGACCATATAGAGTAAGCCAACGCCAATCACATAAAATGTGGCACCGATCGTACCAAGAACGAGGTAATTAAAGGCCGCTGGTAAGGCCCGACGGTCATTGCCAGCGCCAATGGCGACCAGCGCGTAGGCTGACAGTGATGATATTTCAAGAAATACAAATATATTGAAGGCATCACCGGTGGCAACTTGGCCAAGCATGCCAGCGATGGTGAGCAGCCATGCCGCATAAAATAAAGCATGATCGCGTGGGTCAATTTCAGCATTAACAAGGCTACGAGCGGCATAGGTTGCAATGGCTGAAATGCCGGCAATCAGAGGTAACACATAGGCATTGGCAGCATCTATGACATA
>CBFHJI010000047.1:0-10642 GCA_965656255.1 Alphaproteobacteria bacterium | reverse complement strand
TGAAGGCTGGAATGTGCATGGTGGCCTCTTTCCCGGCATGCCATTTATCGCAAAAGGATTTAATGCGCATATCGGTTGGGGCGTAACGGTGAATAAGCCAGATCTCATTGATATTTACAAATTAACGCTTAACCAAGAAGACAATGACGCATATATGCTCGATGGCATAAGCGTGGAATTTGAAAAGCGTCGCGCTTGGTTGAAACTTAAAATCTTTGGAGATTTATATATTCCAATCCCACGTACATTATTAAGTTCAAAACACGGGCCAGCGCTTGAGACAGATCATGGCGTTTACGCCGTTCGTTTTGCGGGCATGAACGAAATACGCCAACCAGAACAATGGTTCGCTATGAATAAAGCGACCAATCTTATTGAGTTTAAAAAAGCAATGGCATTGCAAGCCATTGTTTCTTTCAACTTTGTTTATGGTGATAAAGACGGAAATATTTATTTCTTACACAATAGCCGATCACCGCGTCGCGTTGATGGCTGGGATTGGTCTAAATATTTACCAGGTGATCGATCTGATTTGATTTGGCAAGAGCAGATTAGGTTTGAAGAGATGCCGCAGTTAACAAACCCTAAATCGGGTTATTTAATCAGCACCAATCAAACGCCATTTCAAGTGACGGCAGAAGCCGACAATCTTTCACCGTCTGATTATCCAGTTACATTAGGCTTGCAAACTCGGATGACAAATCGTGCCGTTCAAGGGCTAGCGATGTTCGATGCAAAAAAACGTTTAAACGCTGAAGATTTCGACGCGATTAAGTGGGATAATACATATCATCCTGATTCACGCGCACGTAAATATGTCGACCTTATTCAAACACTTAATGTTAGTTCGGAACAAGAACGCGCAGCACAAACTCTTTTGGCGCAGTGGTCTGGTCAAGCAATCGCGGAAGATCGCGCGGCACCTTTAGCTGTTTGTCTTATCAGTGCCGAATGGTTGGCTGAGCAAAAGCAGAAGCCAACCCCTGATATTGAACCTGTCTTTAAAACATGCTTGACCAATCTTGAAACTAATTTTGGACGAATTGATCCCAAATGGTCTGAGGTCAACCGCCTTTGCCGAGGTGAAGTGAATTTACCCCTCAATGGTGGACCAGATACATTACGCGCAATATATGGTCGGCCTGATGACAATGGACGTTTATGTGCGGTTGCCGGGGACGGGTTGGTTGTTTCAGTGAGCTGGGACCGTTCTGGAAATCAAAGTGCCCGAATGATTCATAATTTTGGCGCTGCTGCGACCAATAAATCTTCACCGCATTATGCAGACCAAGCGCCATTATATGCCAGCGAGACGTTTAGACCGATTGCCCTCTCCCGCGAGCAAGTCGAGGCAGGCCGACATCAAACGCTATCATTGCCTAAAAACTAACTGTTAAAGACGCGTTGCGGCCTGACAAAATACATTCAATGTTTCATTCGCCCGATCGGATGGAATTTGAAATGAGAAGCTACGCGTTTTAGGGTTAGGATGTTGGTAAGCAGCATATGACACTGTCGAAATTGGCTTATCTTCTAAGTCAAACTCATCCTCATCAAGGCGGCATGTCACCTTATGAAGTCTTCCTTTATGAGGACTCTCAAGACGAACACTAAAACGAATTACAGATGATCCGTCATTTTTAAAGGTGCGTTGTAAGTTTATTGGCTTAAGCTCTAGAAACACCTTCTCTTCAGCCGTAGCCGCATAGGGCAAGAGAGTTAATAAAAACAAAATACGAAACATAGAATTTTATGCCAATGCGCTCTTAATAGGTCGTTTCTGATGCCGGTCCAAAATCACTCAGCGTCATCTTTTTTGATAGGTCCACCATATAGGGCGAGATAAATTAAGGGGCTGATGGAGCCTAAAAAGAAAGTGCCAATCACCCACGGCCAAATATTAAGACCCTTGGCACGCGCATCTGGCACAAGAAACGTCAGAAGCAACATGAGCGAAATAATAAGGTCAGCAAAGACCTGCCACCCAGCGGGGCTTGGCAAATGATATTGAAAAATACCAACATAGCCAACTTCACGCACGGCGTAAGCCGTTAACACCAAGAACGGGATAAGAAAAGCAATGGCCACAATTCGTTGAAAATTCATTTGGATCCCCAGTTTTAATTTACAAAAATATTAATTGATCAATTGATGGTTATTTATTTGCATCCACGATGGCCCGAAATAATTCAATTGTTTCAAATTCAAGATCGCTTGAACCATCTTTACTTGTTGCATAGGCACTATTGGCAGATAATTTAACAATTGTGAAACCTGATTTAGGGGCAACATATATAAATTGGTTGTAAACACCTATGGCCGTAAATTCACCATCATTGCCTTCTGGGACCCACCACTGAAGACCATACCCAAGAGGAAAACTCGACTTATCATTTGGTCCTGGCATGAGATGCGGGGCGTCGGGCGTTACAGATGCTTTAACCCAGGAAGCCGGAACAATTTGTTTTCCATTAAACGCGCCACCCAGGCGATAAATCTCGCCTAATTTTGCATAATCAATAGCGGTTAAGTTCAGTCCCCCAAAGGCCATTTCCATTTTGCTATCATCTGTTAACCAATAACCATTATAAGCAGCACCCATAGGATGAAATAGTTTTTCCGTCATATAATCAGTAATAGTGCGTCCCGTTGCATTTGTAAGCAACATACCGAGCGCTTGCGTGTCAGTTGAGTTATATCTGTTATAAGTTCCTGGTTCGAGCTCATTTTCCAGCGTTGCTGTGAACTCATTCATTGAATCCCCCAGAGCAAAGACGCGTCCGAAACGGTTAATATCACTATCTGGATCGCCGTAGTCTTCGTTCCAGCGAGCACCTGACGACATTTGAAGAATATCCTTAATGCGAACGCCATCATAGGCAGACCCTTCAAGCTCTGGCACATATTGAGTGATTGGTTCTTCAATACTCTGAATATGACCTTCCTCAATGGCAATGCCGATCAAGGCCGAGATAAAACTTTTGGCAACCGACATGGATAGCCACTGTATATCGGGGCCACCGGTTAACCTATATTGCTCATGTATAATTTTCCCGTTTTTAATAACGAGCAAAGCTGCACTATCGGTCAGTTCTAAAAACTCAATAGTTTTCCAATTTTTGCCGGCATAACTGAAGCTTTCGGGCAATGAAACAGTCTCTCCTTTAGGAAAAACAAAAGGTGTTTCTGCAGGTGACATTTTAGTGCTTGGAAACATTTCGTACATACGAGGGAAATTATTATATTGCTCCTCTCCGTTAAAGAGCGAAGAGATAGTGATGGCACGATCTATGCGATCTATGGACGAAAATGCCACAAGGCCAATAGCTAATAATATTAAAGCACCCAGACCATATAGATATTTCATTAGGTAAACTCCCCATAGATAGATTCTCACAAATTTCCTTCACAGGAAAAAGATGTGCCAGGCTATTATAGTGATAGAGTTAGAAATATTTAGCAAGTTTGAATGTCATATGCGGTCGATCTTATCGACCTTCTTTAAGAATGCGACATAGAACAATGGACAAGACGCCAATGAAACAGCTTGTTTAAATAGGACAATAAGAATTATGGAAAAAATGGTCGGGGCTGCAGGATTCGAACCTGCGACCCCCTGGTCCCAAACCAGGTGCGCTACCAGACTGCGCCAAGCCCCGACGACCCTGAATTAGCCCGAAAAACACTCAAAAGCAAGCGGCAAATCGTGGAATTTTATGTAGCCGGACCCTTTATTTTAAAAATAGCATGTGCCGTAAAAACAAGCCCCTCATTAGGTAACTCAACCCCTTCTCCTGTCCAAGCTTGCGCTTCGACAAAGATCAAAGATTTTGTGGCACGGATCAATCTGCCTGTTCCTTGTAGCCAGTCACCTTGCCGCGCCTCATTAAGAAATTCTGTTGTCAGCTGAACAGTAACCGCCGTGAGTTTAGCCTCACGAAATATTGCTGTAGCCAAAAGACCATCTGCAAATGCACTTAAAAAACCACCATGAGCATGGCCACGACTATTACAGTGACGTTCTTGTAATCTTATTCCCTGTCTAAACGTCTCTTGCGATGACCAATGATACCAAGGGCCATTATGTGTTGTGAAAGGCCCCCGACGCATACTCTTTTTGAAGGGTTCAGGGGCCTTAATATCAAGCTCAATGTCATGTGTCATTTAATCTGTTCCGTCACTAAAGACGGACAGTGTTCACAAACACAGAAAAATTGCAAGCCTAGTCGGCGAGCGCGTCACCAGCATCAATGCGCTTAACTTCAGTGGCCATCAACCCTTTAGGGCCTTGTCCAACCTTAACCAGAACTTGTTGTCCAGGAATAAGGACCTCAATGTTCTTATTGCGCAATGTTTCCATATGAACAAATATATCAACAGCATCGTCGGGTTCATTAACAAATCCATACCCTTTGATGCGATTGAACCATTTGACAACACATAGACGAAAGTCACTCACATCGGTGATTTGATCAATCATTGACGTTGGTCGAGGATGGTCATTAGGCATAACGGCCGTTTCATTATCAACAGATACGACTTTATCAGCCTGAAGCCCTTGGGCACTTTTGATGATGGTACATTTGATTGTGGCACCTGAGTAAAGCGTTTCATGGCCAGCTCGTTTAAGAGCTGAATGATGGACCAGCACATCCAGATTATCTTTAGACGTTGTAATAAAGCCATATCCTTTTGATGGATCAAACCACTTAACTTTGCCTGAGATTATGACGGGATCATCGGAAACAGCGACGGGATATTCTTCTTGTGATTTTTCTAACATGTAAACCTCAACTATTATTCTTGTTTTTATATTTTGGTCTTTGATTGTGCGTTTTGTTAGTTTTCTTATTTATTCATGATTAACAAAACAAATACTCTTACCGCATGATCATAGACATATAAAAGTTAAAGTTTAATTAACTTAAGAAATGAATGTTTTACATGTGTAAATCTTTAATCAAAGCCTCAAGCGTATCACCAATTTCCTGATTAATAATAAGATCAGCGATTGCATCAAGCTCTGTTGGTTCGCGGTTAATAATTATGAGTGATGACCCATTACGTTTAGACAAAATGGGAAAACCTGCGGCTGGGTAAACTTGCAAGGATGAACCAATGGCGATCATTAAGTCACATGATAAAGCCGCAATTTCAGCTAATTGCATTGGCCCCTCTGGCATGGATTGACCAAATGAAATGGTTGCCGACTTGACAATACCATCACATTGACGACATGTCGGCGCGACCATGCCGTTAGATTCAGTAAAAGCTGATTTTATGTCGTCAAGTGTGTATCGTGTTTGACAGTCCAGACATGATGCATAAGTTCCATTTCCGTGAAGTTCGATGATGCAGCCTTCGTCAACGCCAGAGTCTTGATGAAGGTTGTCAATATTTTGCGTTATGATTGTGCGGATACGCCCGGTTTTTACTAATTTCGCAAGCGCTAAGTGCCCTTTATTTGGACGTGCCTTTGCAATGGTTTTATCAATCTCGAATTTGCGGTTCCATGCCTCAATACGACAATCCTCAGAATTCACAAAATCCTGAAATTGAATAGGCTTATGCGTTTGCCATAGCCCTGTTGGGCTTCGAAAATCTGGTATGCCACTCTCGGTGCTAATGCCTGCTCCAGTAAAGACAACAATATGCTCTGCTGCTTTCACATAATCTGCAAGGGCGATTGTCATTTTATAAGTTGGTGCCGAAAAAACGTCACGGCGTCAGCTGATACATTTTTAATATGTGGCGCTTTGGCAATTGAAAAATGCCCGCAAGGATAATGCTTCGTTTCGGCAATAGAACCAACACGTCGCGCAAAGCTTAGAATTGCTTCATTTGAAACGGTTTGATCATTATCTGCGACCTGAAGAAGTGTTGGTGTTTGATACTGGTCTACGAGTTCAATGGCATTATTCATTGAGAATTTACCACTGATGAAACTGCGTGGGGCAACTCGATTGAGCCAGGTTGGGCCGGCAACATCAAAATATTCAACGGCTTCGGGCGCGCACAGCGCTGCCATAGGGTCATCCTCAGTTGCAACAATATTCATATAGTTCGGCGTCCGTCCGATAAATCCTCCCAACCAATCACGGAAGATAAGTCCTTTAAATTTATCAGTGGTTTTTTTGTCACGATATTGTTGAGATAGTGCCATAGATGCAAAATTATCGACATGTGGGCATTGTGCGACGACGGCAGAGATAGAGGCATCCTCGGCTGCAAGATGTAAGACATGGCCCCCTGAAAATGAGTAACCCCATAGGCCAATACGTTCCGCATCAACGGCATCTAGACCACGCATGTAATCAATAGCAGCACGCCAATCTGTCTTTTGCATGGGGACTGAAATAAATTGACGCTTCTTACCTTCACTAAGGCCAAAGCCACGATAATCAAAGGTGAGCACATGAAAACCTTGGTCGCTAAAAAACTTTGCATAATCGTAAAGGGCGCTATCCATTGTTCCCGCAAATCCATGGGCAAGAACAATGCCCGCACCCGTTTTCTTCTCTTTGCTTGGTATATAGAGGCGTCCGGCACAATGTTCGCCGTCTGAACGAAACTGGGTATCGCGATACATAAGGTCTCCTAATAACTATCTCTTATAATATGTCGTGAATTGCTTATATTGCCAAGCTCTGGCATAGTTTAATTAATGAAGAGGTAAAAAGAATGAAATATTTACACACAATGGTTCGCGTACAGAACCTTGATGATAGCCTTAAATTTTACTGTGATCATTTGGGTTTAGAGTTGCTGAACAAAATTGATATTGAAGCTGGCCGTTTTACGCTGGCTTTTCTTGCTCCGCCCGGTCAACCCGATGCTCAAATTGAACTTACGCATAATTGGGATCCAGAAACTTTAGATGAAGGGCGTAATTTTGGACATTTAGCCTATGCGGTTGATAATATTTACGAGGTTTGCCAGCGTCTTCATGATGCAGGCATTACCATTAACCGTCCACCTAGAGATGGGAAAATGGCGTTTATTCGATCACCAGATAATATCTCGATAGAGTTATTGCAGTCTGGAAATGCCCTGCCCTCTATGGAGCCATGGGCTTCTATGGAAAATGAAGGTAAATGGTAAATGAAATTAATCCGCCTAACTTTGTCGGCAATTTATATCTTAGCCGCAATATCACCGACATATGCGCAACGCGAACCTTTATCAGACACTGTGCGTGAACGCGCACTCAGCCGTGATGTTCTTGACCCTTATTGGAATGGCTTTATCGCCAAGGCTCAGGGAAATTGCCAACTTGCCGTTCAAGAACTTAAATCATATGCCAATCAAGGTCGCGGATACGAGGACGCTCAAACCGCTTTTGGCGTTTGTCAAATGATTGAAGCCGGATTTAATCCCACTGACAAAAAACAAGCACCGTCACTCATTGAAGACCCGGCCTTTATCGAAGGGCGACGCTTTGTGTTAAAAGCAGCTCAAAGTGGTTTTCATGAAGCCCAAGCCGAACTCGTCCGGCTTTACCTGATCGGCCTTGGCCCTGATCAAGACCCGATTGAGGGTGCGAAATGGGCGCAATTATATTTATCAAATCCCTACAGGCTGACCATAGGACTTGTTAATGAAATTGAGCGTGACATTAATGCGCTGAGAGTATCAATGACATCAGAGCAATGGGTTCTCGGAAAAGAACGGGCACGTAATTGGTATCCTGTTTTCAATATTGTTACAGATACACCATTAATTCAGCAAAACACGCCTGCTCATAAATTAAAAAATAAGAATAGATAAGGTTAAAGGTTCCAAATGCGTATATTCCGATCGTTTATTTGTTTACTATTTTTAACGATATTACCATTTACGCAAAGCTATGCTGCCACCCAAACAGCCTATTTTGCGGGCGGTTGTTTTTGGTGTACTGAGGCTGATTTCGAGAAAATTTCAGGCGTACAGGATGTCATATCTGGGTATATGGGTGGGCATGTCCTAAACCCAACTTATGAGGCAATTTCAACTGGTCAAACTGGTCATAGAGAAACGGTTAAGGTCGTTTATGATGATGAGCTTGTCACATTTTCTGAATTGGTTGAGGCATTTTGGCGTATACATGACCCAACCGATGCGGGTGGTTCTTTTGTTGATCGTGGTTTTCAGTACAGCTCCGCCATTTTTACGAATAATAAAGCTGAAATAGCTATTATTGAAACCTCCATCAACATGCTCATAGAGCAGAAAAAATATCAAAAGCCAATTGCGACAGTTATTGCACCAGCATCAACATTTTATGCAGCAGAAAGCTACCATCAAGATTATTATAAGAAAGAAGCTTATCGCTATAAATATTATCGTTTCCGGTCAGGACGCGACGCGCATATTCTAGAATATTGGGGAAATGAATAGTTACCAAAAGCGAAAGCCGCAATAATATTTGGTAAAAGTAAATGAAAGCCGCGTGGTACGCCCTAGGGGAGTCGAACCCCTCTTTCCAGGTTGAAAACCTAGCGTCCTAACCGATAGACGAAGGGCGCAACGACGCGGTGACAGTGATATAGTATCTTTTTATCGCAAGATCAAGCGCCTCTTGCAATTACTGCATCATGAATCATAAATTGTGTTTGCCGTCGTCCCTGCCAGTCATCTGCTCTTAAATATCCTGCAAGATGGATCAATCCCTTATGTCCCATCAAAAGGCTACGAACCGCTTCTTCTGTTGAATTAAAGGCAATACCTTTTAGTTTACCGCCGCCATCATCTTGTATTGTGCATTGAACATGCCCCTCCCCAACAATTCGTGCATATGAAATACGCACTGAGGGTAAAACAAAACTTGGTTCAGGATTTCCCGCACCAAATGGCCCGGCCATTTGAAGCTCATCAAACAATGAACGATTTGCGCCCTGGGGGGCCAACACGCCATCAAATGTCATTTGTCGAACACGAAAATGTGCCGCATCAGCAAACTCAGCAGCCATATAGGCTTCAAAATCACTCAATTGCTCTTGTGTAATTGTAATCCCAGCCGCCATAGCATGCCCACCACCTGCAACAATCAACCCTTTTTGCTGAGCTTTGGTGATGGCCTGACCCAAATCAAAACCTGAAATAGACCGAGCAGAGCCTTTACCCTGCCCATTTTCATCGAAACTAATAACAAAGCTCGGTCGATAATAAGCATCCTTCAGGCGACCAGCGGCAATACCAATGACGCCAGGATGCCAACGTTGCGAGGAGGCAAACAGAACAGGAGGCGTCAAGTTTGATTGGGACACTTTTTCTTCTATTTGCTGTCGGGCTTCGGCAAGAACATCAGCTTCAATCGAACGCCGTTCTATATTGAAATCATTTAATCGCATGGCAAGCCCTGTTGCGACTTCATAATCACGCGTCGTGAGAAGATCGGTTCCTATACGCGCTTCACCAACCCGGCCTCCGGCATTGACGCGTGGACCGAGCATATAGCCTAATTCATATGTCCCAAATGGTGGGTTTGCTTTAGACGCGTGAGCTAGAGCTTTTACACCAGCATTTTGGGTTGACGACATAACCTTAAGACCCTGAACAACAAATGCACGATTTAACCCCGTCAAAGGCACAACATCACAAACAGTACCAAGTGCAACCAGGTCTAACAGAAGAAGTAAGTCTGGTTCATCAATCTCAGTAAAAAAATTTAAGTCACGAAGCGCGCGGTTAAGTCCCACAACCACTACAAAAGTTACGCCAACCGCAGCTAAATGTCCGAGACCGCTCACATCATCTTGGCGACGTGGGTTAACAACAGCACAAGCTGGGGGCAATGTTTCGGCAGTTTGATGATGATCAATAACAATCACATCAAGTCCATTGTCTTTGGCATATTGAAGGGGAGCAACGGACATCGTTCCGCAATCAACTGTTATGACGAGTTTTGTGCCACCTGCTATAATTTGCTCAAAGGCAGGAATATTTGGGCCATAACCTTCCGTAATGCGATCGGGAATATAATAGTCAACCTCAATGCCTAGGCTTTCAAAATAACGAAACAAAACACTGGTAGAGGTTGCCCCATCGACATCATAATCGCCAAAAACAGTGATTTTTTCTTTGTTCACGATTGCTGAAACAATGCGCTCAATTGCGCGATCGGCAGACATGAGCGTTAATGGATCGGGCAATAAATCCCGCAATTTAGGATTTAAATAGCTTTCAATGTCACTAAGAGGGACATCACGCGCGCTTAATACACGGGCTAAAATATCAGAGACACCCAATCGCTGACAGGCGGCCAACACATAGCGTTCATCTATTTCTCGACTTAACCACAGTCGACCAGCGGCCGACATATCAACGCCCAATAAAGGCGACGCTTGCTGGTCATTAGTCATTCAGATGAAATTTATCCTTATTTTCATGGCGCGTTTTGATCCAGCGTATTGTTCCTGTAGAGGAACGCATCACAACTGTTTCGGTCCAAATCTCTTTACCAATAGTGGAAATGCCGTTGAGCATTGATCCATTGGTCACGCCGGTTGCAGAGAAGACCACATCACCCGCAGCCATCTCATTTACAGAATATTTTTTATTAAAATCGGTAATGCCCATTTTAGAAGCGCGGTCGCGATGCTCTTTTTCTGTTAAGATCAGACGACCTTGCATTTGACCACCCGTACACCGAAGTGCCGCAGCA
>CBFHJI010000046.1:0-10761 GCA_965656255.1 Alphaproteobacteria bacterium | reverse complement strand
CCGCGTGGCATATAATAGTCGCCTTTGGAAAAAACGAATTACAACCGCAATGGTCAATATGAAGATGTGAGCAGACGACGGCGTCAATATCATCACACGTTAAGCCCAGGCGAGTGAGTTGGTGGGGTAGGGTATCCGCCTCTTTAAATAGTGGTTTGATAAAGTCACCAAGGCCGGCCCAGCGTGAAGATGCCCCAATAGGCGAGTCTATTGCGGCATCGGGGTGACAGCCAGTGTCGAACATAATATTGCCTTGCTTATGTCGCAAAAGGGCGGTGATGACGGGAAGCTCAAACCAGCTGTTTTCTGGACTATTTGAGTAATAAGCCGCGCGCGGTAATGTTAGTCGGCCGCCTGATAAAAAATGCATTTTCATATTGTTGAACCTTCTACTCTAGGCAGCGATATAGGGCTTTGGGTCAAATTGGTGGGTCATGTGCCAAAAGTCCACGAGGCGCCACGGCATGACTGAAAAAACCCGATTATGGCGATTGCGGTAATAAGTATCCAACTGCGGGTGCGTCCATATGAGTTCATTATGGGCGGCATCATGTTTGGCGACATAATCTGTATAAGCCTCTGGTTTAATATCCAAAGACGTGATGTTATTTTTCCGCATATGCTGGATCGCGTTCATAATATATTTTACTTGGCACTCGGCCTGAAAAATTGCACTCCCGCCATGGCCTAAACTTGTGCCTGGACCTAAGAGCATGAAGAAATTGGGAAAGCCTGGAACGTTAAACCCAATATAAGCCTTTGGGTTATCTTGCTGCCAAACGTCTTTTAAGTTTTGGCCGTCGCGTCCGATAATATTGAGATGCGAAACAATGTGGGTGACTTGAAAGCCAGTTGATAAAACTAAAATATCGCATGGCTGATGTTTGCCATCCTGCGTCACGATATGGTCTTCACCAATATGAGTGATGCCTGTGCTTATTAAATTTACATTGGGTTTTTTTAGCGTTTCATACCAATTATTTTCGAGCAAAATGCGTTTCCCATAAGGCGGGTAATTGGGGATACATTTCTCCATAAGGTCTGGCCGGTCAGATAATTTTTCCTCTATAAATCGCGTCATTTGTTGTCGGTGACGATCATTGGCAGGGCTGACCGAATCTTGCCTGTCCCAGTCCGCGGCGCGATGAATGGTGGGCAAAAGACCGTCTCCGTAACGCCAGATAAAGGTGAAGCGAAACCATTGCAGATAGAATGGAACATTATCAATAAGCCATTGTTGGTCGGCGCTAATGGGTTCGTGATAGCCTTTGATTGGGCGGGCCCATTGGGCTTGGCGCTGATAAATATCGAGCTGACTGACGTGATCAGCAATTTCAGGCACAATTTGCATGGCCGATGCGCCAGTTCCAATAATGGCCACTTTTTTATGATTGAGGTCAATATTCTCGGGCCAGCGCGCCGTGTGAAATGCAGTCCCTTTAAAATTGGATAGGCCTGAAATATCTGGAATTGATGGTGTGTTGAGCTGGCCTACGGCAGAAATAAAAATATCGGCTTTGGTGATGCTTGTATTGTGGTTAGCGCCTTGGGTGCTGATCTGCCATTTACGGCTTGCTTCGCACCATTCTGCCTGCATGATTTTTGTGTTGAACTGAATATGATCTGAGATATCAAATTGCTCTGCTGATCGTTTTATGTAATCGAAAATTTCATCGCGCGGTGAGAAATAACGCGACCATGGATAGGGGTCTGTGAAGGAAAAACTATAAGAGTGATTTGGTGTATCGACGCCACAGCCGGGATATTTGTTCTCAAACCATGTTCCGCCGAGGTCGGGGTTTTTTTCAAAAATTGTAAAATCAACACCATATTTTTTGAGTGTATAGCCCATGAGGAGGCCTGAAATGCCACAACCAGCAATGATGACTTTCGGCACCGCCGCGTCTTTTGGTGTGCTTTCAATCTCTGCCCAGAGGTCTTGAAAACCCATTTGCTCGCGCATCATTGGGGCATATTCGGGGGCAACATGTTCGCCGATGCAATGGTTGAGGAGTGTTGCCAGGAGGTCTGTATCTGGCACGTCCATCCTTATGTTTTGCTGCGGGTCGGTTAATATGCTTTCAGCTGCTTTGAGAATATCAGCGCGCTGATCAGGAGTTAGGCCAGCATCAGGGTGAGCAACTATGTTATTGTCGCGTATTGGCTTAAAGGCATCGCTGATCCATTTGGGGTCGCCTGTGATTTGGTATAAGCACATAATGAGAATGCGCAGATCTGCGGCATTGAGGGCTGTCTTTAGCTCTTGAGCTGGAAGCGGTAAACGATGCATGATTTTTTCTCCTCAAATAGTCTATCGACCCGAAACTCTATTTGTAAAGGTTATTGATTTATCATTGTGTCGATCGATGCGCATATATAAAATTGCGCTTTATGCCGCTGAGGTTTTAGAGCCTCATGTTATCCTACTTTACGAATGTGAGGGTGAGGAATGCTTTACCCAGAATATTATCGAATAGTTGTATAACCTGCAGGTTGTATATAAGGGTGAGGGGTGTCATGACATATGGTATTTGGTCATGAGACATTAATAAGCGTTTAAAGTCGACGCAAAAGAGAAGGAAAAGGCTCCTATGAGTGTATTAGAAACTGATTTTATTTTGCATCAATATGAGATGTCACCTTTTTCAGAAAAGATAAGGAAGATTTTTGCACATAAGAATGCCAAATGGCATGCTGTCGAACAGCCCAATATTGCGCCTAAACCCAACTTAACTCCGCTTACTGGAGGCTATCGTCGTATTCCAGTTATGCAAATCGGCGCTCATGTTTATTGCGATACGAAACTTATTGTACGCGAAATTGAAGCGCGAATGCCAGCCCCGGCTTTAACGCCTCCAGCCTTGGTCGGGATTGCAGAGATAATTGCGGATTGGTCTGACCATCGTTTATTCACGCAAGTTGCAGGCCCAACCATTATGGAGATGATTAGTCTCTTGCCGCCTGAATTTATGGAAGACCGCGCTGCTATGTCAGAAGGTTTTTCATCGCGCAATCTCGCAGATGCAGCCCCTTTTATGCGTGAGCAATTTACGCAAGCATGTTTACGACTAAACAAGCAGTTAAGTCATACATCGTTTTTGCTCGGGGATGTGTTTACCTTGGCGGATGCAGCTGTATTTCATGTCATAAATTTTGCTTCTCTTGCGCCCACTCAAAATAGCATTGTTGAGCAATTCGAGTCCCTAATGCTATGGCGCAACCGGCTGCGTGAAATGGGCCAAGGTCAGCGCCAAGACCTCGACCCGCAAGCAGCGCTTGATCTAGCAAAAAGTTTAACGCCAGATATGACACCGCCTCATGATAGCGTTGAGAGCCTTCATGGCCTTTCTATTGGGCAAATGGTTCGTGTTCAGGCTGACGATTATGGTCGTGAAACAACCGATGGCGTTATTGCATGGCAACGCGCGGATGAGGTTGCACTCATTCGGGATGATGCCCAGCTTGGCCAATTGCTCATTCATTACCCGCGCGCAGGCTATCGCATCACGAAAATCTAAAATGCCCTCGTGGCGATTTGGATGTGCAGGATAAGGTGTTCGGGCAAAAGAAAAATGTGTGACATTTAAGTGTCGTCGCTAATTTTAATTTGATATGGGAAAAGGGATAAGTTTAGTCCGGATTACCGGAGCTATCCCAGCATGATATGCAAGAGGGTTACATATAAATGTCCGCACCGCCACCATTGCTATACTTATCAGATATTTCATTATCCTTTGGTGGTGATCCTTTATTGGATGGAGCACAACTTTCGGTTTCACGACATGCGCGGTTATGTTTGATTGGTCGCAACGGTTCTGGCAAGTCGACGCTCTTAAAGGTTGCTGCTGGCTTGGTCGAGCCTGATTATGGCGAGGTTTTTGTCCAGCCCGGAATCGTCGTTCGTTATTTAGCGCAAAGCCCGGTATTCCCTGAGACGAAAACAACAGAAGAGGTCATTCTTGAAGATGTCTTTGGCAATGAAGATCGTCAAAAGGCTTATCAGCTCATGGCAGACTTACACATTCAGCCTGATGCATATATTAAAAATTTGTCCGGGGGCGAATTACGCCGCGTCGCGCTTGCGCAAGCCATGGCATGTCAGCCGGACATATTACTGCTCGATGAGCCAACCAACCATCTTGACCTGCCAGCAATTGAATGGCTGGAGTCGGTTCTAAGGGCTCATCCTGCGGCTTTGGTATTGGTGAGCCATGATCGTCGGTTCTTGCAAAATATGGCGACCGAAACAGTCTGGTTAGATCGAGGCAAGACGCATAATACAGGTACATCCTTTTCTCATTTTGAGGATTGGCGCGATCGCTTTTTTGAACAAGAAGCGGTCAGCCAAGATAAGCTGGACCGAAAAATTGCACGCGAAGAGGATTGGTTGCGCCATGGTGTTTCGGGACGGCGCCGACGTAATGTGAGACGCGTTAAAGAACTATTTGAATTGAGAAACACACGCGATACTTATCTCGGCCCAACCGGGTCTGTTTCTATGGAGTCGCAAGAGGGCGAAAGTTCAGGAAAATTAGTTGTAAAATTTGATCATGTGTCCAAGTCTTATGGAGACCATCTGCTTATAAAAGATTTGTCTTTTATCATCGCGCGCGGCAATAGAGTGGGGCTTGTTGGACCAAATGGGGCCGGAAAAACCACGCTCTTGAAAATGATACTGGGGGAGGAAAACCCGGATGTGGGTATTATTCGACTGGGTAAGAAGCTGGAGCCACTTATTCTCGATCAAAAGCGTTCAGGGATTCAGCCAGATTGGACAATTAAAGACGCGCTGACTGATGGGGCAGGTGATCTGGTCAGTGTTGGCGAAGAGACCGTTCACGTTATTGGATATATGCGTCAATTTTTATTCCATGCGTCGCAAATGAGGACGCCAGCAAATATTTTATCTGGGGGTGAGTTGGCGCGATTGCTTCTTGCGCGCGGGCTAAGACAGTCCTCAAACTTTTTAGTTATGGATGAGCCGACAAATGATCTCGATCTTGAAACGCTTGATCTCTTGCAAGAAATGTTGGCGAGTTATCCTGGGACAATAATTATCGTAAGCCACGATCGTGATTTTTTAGAC
Source organism: Alphaproteobacteria bacterium (assembly GCA_965656255.1). Taxonomy (GTDB): domain Bacteria; phylum Pseudomonadota; class Alphaproteobacteria; order RS24; family RS24; genus JAYODZ01. The sequence continues at coordinate 5,675 of CBFHJI010000046.1, read as the reverse complement.
CGAACTGTTTCACATACAATTGCCGCAGAAGGCGAGGGTATTTGGACTTTATACTCTGGTGGCTATTCGGACATGATGGCGCAAAAGAAAAACGCTGCAGCTGACCTCAAGGGAGCTCGGCCTTCTGTTTCTGCTGATAAAAATATGAAAGAGAAACCAGGTGGCGGTCGCAAAGCACGATTGAGTTATAAGCAAGGTTTTCGTCTTGAACAATTACCCTCTGAGATTGACACCTTAAACCTCACAATTGAAGCTCTTGAAGCTAAGCTCGCTGATGCCGATTTCTTTGGGCGCGATCCGGACGCGTTTCATCAAAGTGCTGCAAATTTGGAACGTTTGAAACAAACAATGCTTGAGCTTGAAGAAGAGTGGTTGGCATTAGAAATGCTTCGTGAAGAATTGAATTCATAAGACTGCATGAGGATGATTATTATCATTCATTATTTTGAGTTTAAGTTTTGCTAAAATCTCTTGCGAAAAAATGGTTTTCGAAGCAATCTGTTGGCATGAACTTAACTGCTTCGTTTTTTGGCGTTTGCCATTCGGATCGTGGGTTCGTTTAGTAAAAGGAGATCTAGTTTATGGCAGTGACTAAAAAACCAGCAGCGAAGAAGCCCGCTGCAAAAAAAGCAGTAGCAAAGAAACCAGTTGCTAAAAAAGCACCAGCGAAAAAGCCAGCGGTAAAAAAAGCAGTTGCTAAAAAACCGGTTGCTAAGAAGCCGGTTGCTAAAAAGCCAGTTGCTAAAAAAGCACCAGCGAAAAAGCCAGCGGTAAAAAAAGCAGTCGCTAAAAAGCCAGTTGCTAAAAAAGCACCAGCGAAAAAGCCAGCGGTAAAAAAAGCAGTCGCTAAAAAGCCGGTTGCTAAAAAAGCACCAGCGAAAAAGCCAGCGGTAAAAAAAGCAGTCGCTAAAAAACCGGTTGCTAAAAAAGCACCAGCAACAAAGCCAGCGGTAAAAAAAGCAGTTGCTAAAAAGCCAGTTGCTAAAAAAGCACCGGCGAAAAAGCCAGTTGCAAGGAAAGCGCCAGCTAAAAAATAACGCGATGCTTATCTCTTCTTTGAATGAGATGAGACGACGCTCATAAATGAACGCTCTGGTATCTTGTGTTTTTGCATAAGATATCAGGGCGTTTTTTTTTGTTCATCGGTTATTATTTCTTAATGTCTTGATCTGGACAGAGCGAGACTTGGTTCCTATAATTCGTTATCCTCAGTTTTTTTTGCGGCTGAGTTATAATTTGGTAGGGGAATATAAAATGTCACATGATGAAAATGCGCCGCGCGCTAAATTTACAAAAATGGAAGAGGGAACTCAGGGCGATTGGGATATTATCAGGGGCTCGGCCGTGGACTTTAACAAAGGGTTAGCTGAACGGGTTGTCGACCATCTGAAAATTTTAGATGGCGATTTTGGCGGTTTTCCGGTTGATCGCTACGAGCATTCCTTGCAAACCGCAACACGCGCTTGGCGCGATGGTCGCGATGAAGAATATACAGTATGCGCTTTATTGCATGATATTGGCGATACGCTTGGATCTATGAATCACCCAGATATTGCGGCCGCTATTTTGAAACCATTCGTTTCAGAAGAAAATTTATGGATGGTCGCTAATCACGGTGTTTTTCAGGGATATTATTTCTTCCATTATTTGGGTCTTGACCGCGATTTGCGCGATAATTTCAAAGACCATGAATATTATGATCATTGCGAAGAATTCTGCCGGAAATATGATCAAACGGCTTTCGATAGTTCTTATGACAGCGAACCAATCGAATTTTTCATCCCTATGATTGAAAAAGTGTTTAGTGCGCCAAAAAATTCTATTTATCTGAAAGCGATGCAAGCGGCTGAATAGTTTTTTTGATCGTCTATTCTTGACCTTTTAAGGGGCGACTTTTGTTGCCCCTTTTTAGTTTGATTTTGGGTTTATGTGACATTTATTCTTAGACTCCATATTCATTCTATACCCAAACAGGCAATAGCTAGGACAATATGCCCCTTGACGGCACCGGCATATAGCTGATTGATTATGCCTCTATATAGGAGACTCACATGGCGCAAACTCGAAACTTTGATGTGATTGTAATTGGAGCAGGTATTTCCGGTATCAGTGCAGCCTATCATTTGCAAAAATTTTCACCGCAAAAAAGTTTTTGTATTTTAGAAGGGCGCGAGACCATTGGCGGAACTTGGGATCTGTTTCGATATCCTGGCATCCGTTCTGATAGTGATATGTATACGCTTGGTTTTAGTTTCCGCCCATGGACAAACCCAAAGTCTATTGCCGACGCGCCAGCCATTTTGGAATATCTTGACGAAACGATGGATGAATTCAACATTCGAGAGAAAATTAAATTTCAAAAGCAGGTTACTAAAGCAAGTTGGTCGAGCGAGAATGCCTGTTGGACATTATCCGTTTTAGATAAACAGACCGGAAAAACCGAGCGTTATACAGCGAATTTCGTTTCTATGTGTACCGGTTATTATAATTACGATTCCGGTTATCGACCTGAATTTGCTAAAGAAAAGAGTTTTAAAGGTCAAATCGTACACCCCCAACATTGGCCTGAGGGGCTCGATTATGAGGGCAAAAAAATAGCTGTGATCGGCAGTGGTGCAACGGCCGTTACCCTGGTGCCTGAATTGGCCAAAAAAGCTGCAAAAGTAACTATGGTGCAACGCTCACCCACTTATATTGTCGCCATGCCTGCTGAAAGTGCGCTCGCGCAAAACCTACACAAATATTTACCCGATATGTTGGCCTATCGGATTATTCGAACCTATAAGGTTTTGCTGCAGCGCCTGTCATTCTGGTATTGCCGCGCTTATCCTCGGCAAGCAAAAGAAAAAATTATCAATGGTGTTCGCGATATTCTGGGGTCAAATTTTGATATCGAGAAACATTTTACGCCACATTACAATCCTTGGGACCAGCGCGTCTGTCTAGCGCCAGATGGTGATTTCTTCGTATCATTGAAGAAAGGTAAGGCTGATGTTGTGACGGACCATATTGATAGCTTTGACAAGACGGGAATAAAACTCGCTTCTGGTGAACATGTGGATGCTGATATTATTGTCACGGCCACCGGCTTAAATATGCAATTTATGGGCGGTGTCGATGTCCTCGTTGACCGCAAGAAAATTAGCCCTAATGATACATTCAACTATAAAGGTATGATGTTTAGCGGTGTACCTAATTTATCTCAGTCTTTTGGTTATACGAATGCGTCTTGGACGCTTAAATGTGATTTGACGAGCGCTTATGTGACGCGTTTGCTGAATTATATGGACGCCCATCATTATGCTTATAGTACGCCAGTGATCGACGAGACCAAGGTTATTGAAGAGCCTCTTCTTGATTTTTCCTCGGGCTATGTGCAGCGGTCATTGTCTGATTTGCCGCGCCAAGGCAATGTTAAGCCATGGAAACTATACCAAAATTATATATTAGACTTGCTTATGTTAAATTTTGGTAAGGTTGATGATGAGGGAATTACTTTCTCAGCCCCGAAAAACTAACATTTTTACTATATATTACGTATAGACCTTTTAATGGCAAATTGCCTATACTCTGCCTAACTTGAGGGGGAAGTTCTTATGCGTGTTTTATCAATCGTTTCGGGTATTTTGGTGGCTGGTTTGGCTACTGTCACAGTTGCCAACAGTGCCGGGCCTGAAAAGCGTCGTGCGCTTTATGGCGAGACGCACGTTCACAGTTCATATTCATTCGATGCTTATATTTTCGGCAACCGAAATGACCCTGATGCAGCTTACCGTTACGCCAAAGGAGAAGCGATAAAGCATCCTGCCGGCTTTGATATGAAGCTCAAAACGCCGCTTGATTTTCAGGCGGTTACCGATCACGCAATGTATTTGGGAATGGTGCCGGCGATGTTTGATACGTCGACCGATGTCTCAAACCACCCCGTTGCAACAGCTTTACGCTCCGCTGATACAGCGCTTGAGCGCCGAGATGCGTTTCAACAATTATTCCCTTACATTGGAGGCATCGTCGAAGACGATCTCCTCGACATGAACATCGTGCGTTCGACGTGGGAGAAGGTGATTGAAGCTGCAGAGCGCCACAATGAGCCAGGTAAATTTACAACTTTTATTGGTTATGAGTATACAAGTTCGCAAACCCAATTTGAGAACTTGCACCGAAATGTCATATTCTCTGGCAGCGATGTGCCTGACGAGCCCTATAGTCGTTTAATTTCGCGAAACCCAGAAAAATTATGGGCGTGGATGGATGAACTGCGTGCCAAAGGTATAGACAGTATTGCTATTCCACATAATTCAAACGGGTCAGATGGCTATATGTTTAGCATGTCCACCTTTGAAGGCGATCCATTATCAAAAGCTTATTCTGAAACACGTATGCGTAATGAGCCTATTGTCGAGGTTTCACAAGTTAAAGGAACCTCCGAAACTCATCCATTGCTTTCACCCAATGATGAGTTCGCAAATTTTGAAATTATGCCTTACCAGATTGCGACATGGCGCAAGAGTAGTTTGAAGGGTTCTTATGTAAGAGAAGCTTATTTAAATGGTCTTAAACTTCAAGCGGAGGGTAAAGGCAATCCATTTAAGTTTGGTTTGATCTCGGCCTCTGATACCCATGTTGGTGCTGGTGCTTTCTCAGAAAGTGACTATTGGTCCAAGATTGGTATTGTTGATGCAACACCCAAATTACGCGGTTCAGCGCCGCTGACGTGGACGGAGCGCGCCCTGGTTTTTGCACTTGGGATTCGGGATAAATTCATCAATCGTAATGTTGACCCTGCTGTCAGTGTCGGAACACCGGATGATAATCCAGCGCCAGGCTATCGTCAGATGCAATGGTCAACATGGGGCGCATCTGGCTTGGCTGGCGTATGGGCTGAAGAAAATACCCGTCAATCGATTTTCTCAGCTATGCGCCGCAAGGAGACATTTGGGACATCTGGTCCGCGTTTGAGTGTGCGCTTTTTCGCAGCGCCGTCTTTTCCTGATAATATTCTATCGCGCAGTGACATGGTCGCACAGGCCTATAAACGCGGCGTGAGCATGGGTGGCGACATGCGTGCGCCAGCAAACTCTCCATCCTTTTTGGTATGGGTAACGCGCGATCCAGCGAGTGCACCTCTCCAACGCGTTCAAGTGGTTAAAGGCTGGCTCGAAAATGGCGAAACAAAAGAGATCATTTATGATGTTGCTTGTGCCGGCGATGCGGCGGTAGATCCTGTAACAAACCGTTGTCCAGATAATAACGCAACAGTTGATCTTACTGATTGTGGTTACGCGGCCGATACGGGTGCGGATGAACTCAAAACAGTATGGAAAGATCCCGATTATGACGCGGGTGAAAGTGCCTTTTATTATGTTCGCGGGATTGAAAACCCAACATGCCGCTGGTCAACTTGGGATGCGGTGCGTTCCGGAACGCCACCTAACCCCTCTTTGCATGCAACCTTGCAAGAGCGTGTCTGGTCATCTCCAATTTGGCTAGAAGCTCAATAATAGTTCATGATGAATTGGCTTAGCATTTTGGGGCGTGATCGCCTGGTCTTGTTTATCCTGGCGGGGCTTGCCATTTTTGGTGTGGACGCCCTTATGCAACAAAAAGCGGAGCACGAAATTGTCATTTCATTGCCGCTTGTAGAGAAGTTGGCGACACAATGGGAGGCTCAAACC
>CBFHJI010000045.1:0-11267 GCA_965656255.1 Alphaproteobacteria bacterium | reverse complement strand
CAGGGGAGCCAATACCTGAGGCTGCCGCATAGAAGATTTTATCTGTGGCGGCAATGCCAACGCACATTGCGTTAACAAGGATGTTGCCATTATAGCTTTTGTCAAAATTAACTTCGCCACCTACGGTTGGCACACCAATACAATTGCCATAACCGCCAATGCCAGAAACCACGCCAGAAACCAAATGGCGCGTTTTGGGGTGGCTTGGATCACCAAAACGAAGAGCATTCATATTGGCAACTGGTCGCGCGCCCATTGTAAAGACATCGCGCATAATCCCGCCAACGCCAGTTGCAGCACCTTGATACGGTTCGATAAATGAGGGGTGGTTATGGCTTTCCATTTTGAAGATAGCCGCTAAGCCGTCTCCTATATCGATAACACCGGCATTTTCACCAGGCCCCTGAATAACATGGGCGGCTTTTGTGTTAAGCTTTCCAAGCCATTTACGAGAAGATTTATAAGAGCAGTGCTCAGACCACATAACGGAAAATACACCGAGCTCGGTCATATTAGGGGTGCGCCCCATATGTTCAACAATGAGCTTATATTCGTCAGGCTTTAGGCCATGTTCAGCAACCACAGCATCTGTGATTTCAATATTATTTTGCTCAATACGCTGTGAGGTGTCAGTGCTCATGATTAATCCGTTACTTAGCTAAAAAAGAGGCTAGGCCGTCAAAGATGGCGCGACCATCCTCACCTCCAAGAGCGGCTTCGGCCAGGCGCTCGGGGTGGGGCATCATACCAACAACATTGCCAGCTTGGTTGCGAATACCTGCAATTGCACGGCTGGCGCCATTTGGGTTCTCGCCAGCATAGCGTAGGACGATAAGGTCATTGTCTTCTAAAGCGTCGAGTGTTTCATCGCTTGCAAAATAATTACCTTCATTATGCGCAATTGGCAGGGTGATGTTTTGGTCACGCTTATAGCCACTCATAAATGGTGTCTGCGTATTGCCAACGGTTAAGTCGACATCGCGACAAATAAACTTGAGGCCACTATTGCGCATCAATACACCAGGCAAAAGGCCGCATTCAGTTAAGATTTGAAAGCCATTGCAGATCCCTAAGACAGGTATGCCTTTTTGTGCAGCAGAAACAACTTCGCGCATGATTGGGCTTTGGGCAGCAATTGAACCACCTCGGAGATAGTCACCGTAAGAAAAACCACCTGGCAAAATTATAGCGTCACAGTCAGGCAATTGATGATCACCATGCCAGGCCATAATGGGGGCTTCTCCGAGGGCGGCTTCTAAACAAACGGCTACATCGCGGTCACAGTTTGAGCCAGGAAATACGATTACAGTTGCGGTCATGGATTAAGCGTCCAGCAATTCAATGGCATAATTTTCGATAACAGTGTTGGCAAGCAGCTTCTCACACATCTGCGCAATGTTTTCTTTGGCTTTGACAGGGTCTGTTTCAGCGACTTGAAGCTCAACAAGCTTGCCTTGGCGCGCTTCTTCAACGCCCTCAAACCCAAGCTGTCCAAGCGCGGATTCTATCGCTTTTCCTTGTGGGTCGAGTACGCCATTTTTTAGGGTAATACGAATAATAGCTTTCATGTTTTCCTCAATTTACCAAAACAGGACCAGATTTACCGTCATGACCAATGGACGTATATACGCCAAGGCGTGTTGCGACTTCCTGATAAGCGTCCATTAAGCCGCCAAGATCTTGGCGGAAACGGTCTTTATCCATTTTGTCATTTGACTTCATATCCCAAAGGCGACATCCGTCTGGACTGATTTCGTCGGCCAAAATAATGCGCATAGACTCGCCTTCCCATAGACGACCAAACTCAAGCTTGAAGTCAACCAAACGTATGCCAACCGCACTAAAGAGACCGCATAAAAAGTCATTAATCCGAAGAGCCATTGACATAAGCTCGTCAAGCTCTTGCGGAGTTGCCCAGCCAAAAGCCGTAATATGCTCTTCGCTGATCATGGGGTCACCAAGCGCGTCATTCTTGTAATAATATTCAACAATTGAGCGCGGCAATGGCTCACCTTCAGTTAGTCCTAAGCGTTTAGAAATGGAACCAGCTGCAACATTGCGAACAACCACTTCGATTGGAATAATCTCCACCTCACGCACGAGTTGTTCGCGCATATTCAGGCTTTTGATAAAATGAGTTGGGATCCCAATATCAGCTAGTTTTAAGAAAATATGCTCTGAAATACGATTGTTAAGAACACCTTTTCCTTCAATGACGTCATGCTTTTCATTGTTGAAGGCTGTCGTGTCATCTTTAAAGAACTGAATCAAGGTTCCTGGTTCTGGTCCTTCATATAAAACCTTTGCTTTACCTTCGTAAATGCGGCGGCGTTTCGACATGAGTATCTCCTTTGGGGCGGGCTTTACGCAGACCCGAATACGCGATTGAAAATTGTATCGACATGCTTGAAGTGAAAGTCGAGGTTAAACAAACTTTCGAGTTCGGCATCTGAGAGGATCACTTCATCATCAGCCTTTAACAGGTCTAGGAATTGGCCTTCACCACGCCATACAGGCATAGCATTTCGTTGTACAAGCCGATAAGAATCTTCTCTGCTTATTCCAGCCTGCGTTAATGCAAGGAGAACACGCTGAGAATGAACAAGGCCGCCTAATCTGTCTAAATTGGCGTGCATGCGATCAGGGTAAATCAATAGATTCGCAACAACATTTGTGAGACGAGCAATAGCAAAATCAAGTGTGATAGTTGCATCAGGACCAATCATGCGTTCTACGGATGAATGAGAAATATCGCGTTCGTGCCAAAGTGCTACGTTTTCCATAGCTGGCAAAGCCATGCCCCGAACGAGGCGAGCAAGACCTGTTAAGTTTTCGGTCAGAACAGGGTTGCGCTTATGCGGCATGGCCGATGATCCTTTTTGTCCTTCGGAGAAAAACTCCTCAGCCTCAAGAACTTCTGTGCGTTGAAGGTGACGAATTTCAATGGCAAGACGTTCAACAGAGGAGGCAACGACGCCCAATGTTGCAAAAAAGAAAGCGTGGCGATCGCGTGGAATGACTTGGGTTGAAACAGGCTCAATGCTTAATCCCATGGCCTGTGCAACATGTGCTTCAACGGAAGGATCAATATTTGCAAATGTGCCTACAGCACCAGAGATGGCGCAGGTGGCAATATCTTCACGCGCCATTTCAAGCCGTTTTTTGTTGCGATCAAATTCAGCATAAGCTTGAGCCAATTTAAGACCAAAGGTTGTGGGCTCAGCATGAATGCCGTGGCTACGTCCGATCGTCGGCGTTAATTTATGCTCAAAGGCACGCGTTTTGATGGCTTTAAGTAATTCATCGAGGTCGGCAAGCAAAATATCGGCAGCGCGCACAAGCTGAACGCTCAAACATGTGTCGAGAACGTCTGATGATGTCATGCCTTGGTGCACAAACCGAGCTTCTGGTCCAACATGTTCAGATAGGCTGGTTAGAAACGCAATCACATCATGTTTAACTTCGCGTTCGATTTCATCAATGCGGTCGACGTCAAAGCCACCACGTTCACGAACAGCTTTGGCTGCCTCTTCAGGAACAATGCCTAACTTCACCATAGCGTCCATGGCGTGCGTTTCAATTTCCAGCCAGATTGAGAAGCGACTTTCGGCCTCCCAGAGCGCTGTCATTTCAGGGCGTGCATAACGTGGAATCATTCGTCTCTCCTTGATCCTCCTGCTGTAGCCGATTTTGCGTTCAGATTAAAGCGAGTGAAGACGAAATAGGTTGAGAATTACGCTATTAACCCCAAGTTTTTGAAGCTGAACTCAGATTTCTTGCCAATAATGATATGGTCATGCAGGCGGATTGATAAATTAGCTGAAATATCTTGAATCCGCCGCGTCATGTCGATATCAGCTTTGCTCGGCGTTGGATCCCCACTTGGATGGTTATGGACAAGAACAATTGCAGATGCATTGAGTTGTAGCGCTCGTTTCATGACTTCGCGCGGATAGACCGGTGCGTGGTCGACGGTTCCACGCGATACTGTCTCAAACGCAATGACCTGGTTCTTTTTGTCCATAAACACAACATTGAATTCTTCTGTCGCTTTTTCTGCCATTTTGGCGCGACAGTAATTTATGAGATCATCCCATGATGAGAGGAGCGTGCGATTGATGATGCGTGCTTGTCCCAGTTTGAGCGCAACTGTTTCAATTAATTTGAGGTCAGTTGCAATATTGGGCGTGATGCTTTCACATTCAATTAACGCATCATAGCTTGCGGCCAATACACCTGATAAGTCGCCAAATCGCTTAATAAGGTCTTTGGCTAATGGCTTAACATCACGACGAGGAATTGAACGAAACAAAATGAGCTCGAGGAGTTCATATTCGTGAAGCGCCTGACTATCACCAAGCAAGAAACGCTCTCTTAGTCGGCTTCGATGTCCTATTGCATGATGAGTATTATCTGATGGCATGATTTTTATTTTTGAAGGCGCCAGTTTTTATAGGTTCGGTTTAAGCTGTGTCTTTCTTACGGTGCGGTGTTTCTAAACCTGCTAATGAAGTCGTGAAAATTTCGACACCTGTTGATGTCACGCCAACGGAATGCTCAAATTGAGCAGATAAAGATCTATCACGCGTGACTGCTGTCCAGCCGTCATTTAAAATCTTCACGGCTTGTTTACCAAGATTTAACATTGGTTCAATTGTGAAAAACATGCCTTCTTTGAGCTCAAGGCCTTCACCCGCGCGGCCATAATGGAGGATATTTGGAGCATCGTGAAATATGCGCCCCAAGCCGTGACCGCAAAAGTCACGGACAACAGACATGCGTTCGGCTTCAGCATAAGTTTGAATTGCAGCGCCAATGTCACCAAGTGTTACGCCAGGGCGAACAACCTCAATGCCGCGCATCATGGCCTCATAAGTGATATCCATCAATCGATTGGCGCGAATTGGGACGCTACCAACACCATACATTCGGCTGTGGTCGCCATGCCAACCATTATAAAATAAAGTGACATCAATATTAACGATGTCACCATCTTTTAAATAGCGTTCGCCTGGAATGCCGTGGCAGACAACATGGTTTACTGAGGTGCAAATGCTCCGACGAAAACCACGATAATTAAGCGGAGCAGGGAAAGCACCAAAATCTTGCATAATCTCTAAAGCTTTTTGATCAAGCGCGTCAGTTGAGACGCCAACATCAACAAATGGGGTGAGTGCGTCTAAGGTTTTGGCTGCCATTTTGCCAACAACACGCATGTGCTCAAAGTCTTCAGCACTGTGAAGTTTGATTAAGCCCGTATTGCGATCGGGCGCCTCTGCCGCTTGCATATAAATCATGCCATCCTCCAACGTCATTTTTTTTGACGTCATTGTGCCCATTCAATTACCATGCTTGGTATATAAATTCTAGCTTTCAAAAATTGTATCTGCTTGCTTGTTGTGTCTATAAGACTAGGTTAATAGCAAGCGATACCTCCTGATTAGAAATGGATTAACATGTCTAACCCAAAACCATCAAACGTGACTGCCGCTGTCTTGCTCATTGGAGATGAAGTTCTCTCAGGGCGAACAAAAGATGCAAATTTAAGCCATATTGCCAATGTTCTTGGCGAAATCGGGATAAATGTCGCTGAAGCACGTGTGGTTCAGGACGTTGAAGAACGAATTGTCGATGCCATTAACGCTCTTCGTAAAAACTATGATTATGTTTTTACAACGGGGGGGATTGGTCCCACCCATGATGATATTACGGCTGACTGCGTTGCTGCGGCTTTTGGGGTTGGGATTGGACCTCATGCCGAAGCCTATCGTCGTCTTGAGGCTCATTATGCGCAGTCTGATGTCGAGTTTAATGCCGCACGTCAACGTATGACGCGCATACCTCATGGTGCAGAGCTTATTGATAACCCTGTCAGTGCAGCACCTGGATTCTATATTGAAAATGTATTTGTTATGGCGGGTATTCCTAAGATCATGCAAGCCATGCTGGATGGTATTTTATCAAAGCTTAAAGGTGGCGAACAAATGCGATCCGTGACGATTACAGGGAATATTCCTGAAGGTACGATTGCTGATCGTATGGAAGTGCTTCAAAAAAATCATGATAACGTATCTATCGGGCTTTACCCTTATTATATTGCTGGAAGCGCTGGTGTAAGTGTGGTTGCGCGGTCGACGGATCAAGACTTACTGGATAAGCTGGCTCTTGAAATTGCCAAACACATTCAGGAGGTTGGTGGTGCTGTGGTTGAAAGACCCGAAAAGTAAAGGGTTTCAAAGGTCTTTTAGCGTTTAGATTAGATAAAACCCTTCTCTAACGAAATATTACAAAACTTTAAGTTTTATTCGTTGATAAACTCTGACAATCTTTAGTTATTGAATTTGAAGGGGAGGCTATTATGTCAAAATTCACAAAATCAGCAGCTGTTTTGGCTGTTATCGCTGGTATGTCAGCACCGAGCGCATTTGCTCTAGATTCAAGCTTTGAAGCTATGTCACAATCTGGAAACCATAAGTTTTACGTATGGTGCACAGGTAAAGACGATTACACAACATCACAAAGCGGTGCTAATGCTAAAGAAGCTCAAGCAGCTATTGCTTCTAAAGCTGGTAAAAACTGCTGGCCAGTATGGCAAGGCCTAGACGGCTAAGACTCGTCAGCTTTTAAAAGCGGTCTATATTTAAACGGTAACCTTAGGGTTGCCGTTTTTTTATGGAGTCAGTATGCGTGTTGTAAAGAGCACATTATTTGTTTGGTTGTGTTTGAGTTTGACTGGTTGCGGAGTTAGCATGAGTGATCGTTTGCAGGATAAGCCTTATCATCATATTAATGGCGGGTTCCGTAACCCCCCAAATAGCCCCGAACACGGATCATCTTTGGCTGTGCGCCTGTCATTTTTTAGTAAAATGATCTGGCGAAACATCACCGGCTATCGAGATAATATTCCGCCTGATTTTGCGTTGGAGGGCGAAGAAGTTCAGTCCCAACTTGCAATGGCTGGTGATAATAGTGTGACCTGGATCGGTCATGCCACATTTCTTGTAAAACTTGGTGACGTTAAGGTTTTGACAGACCCTATATTTTCAAAACGTGCTTCGCCAGTAAGTTTTGCGGGTCCTTCACGAATTGTGCGCCCAGCTATTGAGCTGGATGATCTCATAGATATTGATGTCATTATTATTTCCCACTCGCATTATGACCACCTCGACCTTGATTCACTGGCAAATTTACCAAATCCACAGCGTGTGACTTTAATTGTACCGCTAGGTTTGGGCATATACGCAAAGGATATGGGCTTTAAAGCCATTGTCGAACTCGACTGGTATGAGCGCACGCAGGTCAAAGGGCTTGAGGTCGCGGCCTATCCAGCCATTCATTGGTCGTCCCGAAGCGGTTTTGATAAAGATAAGACATTGTGGATGTCCTATGCCATGAACGGAAATGGCGCCACAATTTATCATACTGGTGATACAGAAACACATCCGACAGTTTTTAAAGATATTGGCGCAGATATCGCAAAAAATTATGGAAAATGTGATTTGGGCTTAATGAGTGTTGGTGCCTATAATCCACGCCCTATGATGCGGGGGGCTCATATGGACCCTGAGGGTGGTGTTCAAGTTGGGCTTGATGTTGGCTGTACTGCTATGGTTCCTATGCATTGGGGCACATTTATGCTTTCTTTCGAGCCTTTTCTTGAGCCGATGGAGCGCTTTAAGCTTGCAGCAGGAAATAAAGCGAGAATTATGCGCATTGGAGAGACATTTACCGTAGAGGCAAAATAAAACCCGTGTTATAAGGCCTGCCAGTGGCCCCGTGGCGGAAGTGGTAGACGCAGCAGACTTAAAATCTGTGTCCGAACAGGAGTGCCGGTTCAAGTCCGGCCGGGGCCACCATAAATGCCTCGCCTCATGAGGGCGAATGGCGCCGATCAGCGGCCTACAACCCCCTTTATATATAATAGTTGATGTTCGTTTTGAACGATGCGCTTAAGAATCAATTGGCTCTAAGGTTATTATGAATTGATTAGTTTAACGAAGTGAGAAAGCGTCTTGCGTCGAGGGCAGACTGCTCTGGAATTTCGTCCATGGCCATATGTCCGGCATTTTCATATATGATGAGTTCGCTTCCCACGATGATTTTCTGCATTCGTTCGCCATATTTTGGTTTGATCAATGTGTCATGACGACCCCATAAAATCAGTGTTGGCGCTGTGATCATACTGATTTGGTCTTCCACTGACCCCCGAGCGGCATAACCTTGAAAGCGCTTAAGGTTTGCGTCTCGTGTACCCTCCATGCGCTGCATGTCCCAATAAAGATCGACGCGTTCATCTGTGACAAATGTGTCAGGATCCGCGACAATCTTTTTGATTGTGTCTTCAATGATAAAACGTGGTGTCACCCGTCTTAGAATTTCCCGGCCCATTTCAGATTGAGCAAGCTTAAAAGCGCCGACACTACCTTCATCATCGGCGTCTCTCCGCATGCCCGCTGATGAGATTAATATTAATGCTTTAACAAGCTCTGGCTTTCTTAGGGCAACCTCGAGGCTCACATACCCACCCATTGAGTTGCCGGCAAACACAGCATTTTCTACTCCCAAGCGTTCAGCAAACTCAATGATAAACGCTCCCATTTCGTCGGGCTGATAATTTGTGTTTTGCATTGCGCCAGTTAGGCCATGTCCTGGCAAGTCAAGGCTGATGAGCCGGTAATCATTTTTCAAAAGCTCAACCCAAGGTTCCCAGGTTTGTAACGAGGCGTTGGAACCATGAATAAGAATGATTGGCTGTGCTGATGCATTGCCTTCATCTCTGTAATGAACAATATCGCCATTGCCCCAATTTAGAAACACAGATGCGTCATTTGCATAACGTTGCGCCATGACCTCGCGAGGAATATCTGGTGTGGTTACAAAGAAAACCCCAGCGGTCACAAGGCTTGCAAGAGCGGCAATAAGAACAATGATACGAATAAATGATTTTTGCATAACAGGTCTCTACGCGAATAATATTAAAATTCTAAACTGTTCGTCTTTTGTGTGTAGGTATCAGGACGGCATAAATGGTGGATGCCCATTAGGTTTTTAAACAGGACAAAGTCTTGAAAGTGACTGAGGGCTCTATAAAGATTTTTTCTACGCGCTTGCTGTCTCGCAGTGCCGGTAAATAATTAGCTGCAAATTGCACCATTAGGCTTTGACATGGTGGTCCCTAATTTTGCATTGAAGCGATAACGCGTTGAACAGTAAGGGCACACAATATCGTCTTCATCACCCATTTCCAGGAAGATATGAGGATGGTCATAGGGTGCGTTTGCGCCAATACATTCAAATGCGCGAACGCCAACAAAAATTTCATCTACGCCCATATCATTTGCTATTTTGATAATATGATTATCAGCCATTTATTCACTCCTAAAGATGCATACTTCTTACCTAAGCTGACTTCCGCATGCAAATGGTTTTGTATATTTAACAGCAGCCGCAACCGCCCAAGCTGGCATCGCCATCGTGGTGATAGGCTTGTGTTAAGGAGGCGGCAGACTCTTTTGCCGTTTTGTTGAATTGTTCATGGGCATGGGCGCGCAAGTCATGATCGCAGATCACATCGATTGCTGTCATTGCCAAGGCTTTGGCCCCATCAAGAACAGCCTGGTCGCCTTTAGGAGAGGCGGCGTGACGCGCAAATTCAGGATTGTGAATAACCACTCCAGGAGGCGCGCAAGCAATCATAGGGTGAATAGAAGGGACGCGATGGCTGACATTGCCCATGTCTGTAGACCCTCCGCCCATTTTGCGAGCTTTCTCTATATCTAAAAACCCACGGCCAATGCTCTCAGCATTTTGTTTATAGCGTTCAGCTATTGACCAGCTATCCTTAATTTCAAGATAGTCTGCTAGAGCCCAATCAATCTTAACCTCACATCCTGTTGCAAGGGCGCCGGCTTCAAAGCAATTTTTGACGCGTTTTTTCAAATCTGCGAGCGCTATGCCATTGGCGGCGCGAACATAGAATGTCCCGCACGCGCGATCAGGTACGATATTAGGGGCAAGGCCTGATTCCGTAAAAATACCGTGAATACGCTCGGACGCACGGATATGCTGTCGAAGTTGAGCAATTGATTGATAAGCGGTAACCAAAGCATCAAGCGCGTTAATGCCCTCTGATGGCATTGCTGAAGCGTGCGCTGACTTACCTGTATAGGTTACGCGCACTTCATTGACGGCAAGGCTTGGCATGGTGATGAGATCATAACCAGCTGGATGAACCATCATCGCGGCGTCGAGGTGATCAAAAGCATTTTGACGTGCCATGATCTCTTTGCCATTTCCGGTTTCTTCGGCGGGGGTGCCAAGGTAACGCACGCGACCAGGGAGAGTATTCCCCAGCTTTGCGAGGGCGAGAGCTGCCCCCAAACCTGATGTTGCAATAATATTATGACCACAGGCATGGCCGATGCCGGGTAAGGCATCATATTCTGATAAAATACCAACAATGGGTTCACCTGCGCCAAATTCACTTATAAAAGCCGTGTCCAAACCGCAAGCGCCTCGTTCAACCTGGAGACCTTCGCTTTCAACCAAGCCCGTTAAGAGGTCGTGCGCATAGTGTTCTTGAAACGCAATCTCTGGATTGGCATGAATATCATGGCTCGCCTTAATCAACATTGGTGCCATAGCGTCAATGGCATCTTTTACATGTGCTTTTAGCGTTTCTATTTGGGTCATGTTTGGCTCTCAATAGGTTATTTGGTGATGATTATTGCTGCATTTGCATTTTGGTGGGCATGCCGAGCAACATACCGCCATCAACAACCAGATGTTGTCCCGTGACATGGTGACTCGATTCATGGCCAAAAAATACGATTGGTCCGACAATGTCCTCAGCTGAAGCAGCGTGCCCAGATGGTGTGACGTTTCTTTGTCCTTCAACAATTTTATTAAAGCCTTCTTCACCGAATACATTTCTGAACCAATCAGTTCCAACAAAGCCTGGGCAAACAGCATTGACACGAATACCCTCAGGCCCCAAAGCCCGGGCTAACCCAAGTGTTAAGCTGTTAAGTGCACCTTTGGAAGCAACATAAGCAAGTGAAGAGCCAACGCCCCTTACGCCAGCAACTGACGCGATGTTGACAATTGACCCCCCTTGTTTTGCCAGATAAGGGCGCGCAAGTTTTATAATTTCAAATGGGGCAATGAGGTTGAGCTTATATATATTGTCAAAGTCATCTGGGTTTAGCCCATCCAGGTTGCTGTGGTCGACAAATTTTGTTGTGCCGGCATTGTTAACCAGCACATCG
>CBFHJI010000044.1:0-11482 GCA_965656255.1 Alphaproteobacteria bacterium | reverse complement strand
TCAAAAGGAATTTTGAATTCAGCCGCACTGGCCTCGAGTGCTTTTTTAAATTTCTCGGTTGGTACATAAAGTTCAGAACGTCCGATACGTTGTTGTGACTCTATATAACCTAATTTTTCAAAACGAGAGAGCGCCGCGCGGACAGTTCCAAAAGCCCGTCCTGTGACTTCCACAATGTTTTTGGTAACGGTTGCGCGTCCGATAGTATCGTTTGAAATGACAACAATGAGAACGGCCCAGTCTTCTGAGGTGGGGACCTGTGCTTGAAAGAGTTTTTGTCCGGCTCGATAAATGGCGAGGACGGTGTTAACAAAGTCAATCGTGTCGGGCGTTAAGCCGAGCTCAGATTGAGGGTTTTTGTTTTGTAAGTGTCGTGTGAGTTCGTCCAGAATATCACTGGAATTTTCTAGTTTTAAAGGGGACAAGGTGTAATCCTTATTCTTATTATTTTTGTTATTATTTAATCAAAAACATTTTTCGGAAATAATCAAGTGAGTGATGGCGAATATATATCGGGACGCGATCATGTGGGCAGTTTTGCCCGTGATTTGCGTCCTCCTTCTAACAATTGAACGGTTGGCAATGTGAAGGCCTAAAGCAAAAAGTGAATTAAACATGGACGCTGTTAGCCGGCCATTTGGTTTTTGCGAGCAAAGGTCTGATCTATCTTATAAATTTATAGTTTTCCCGCACCCAACGTGCCTTTGGTAATTTAACCGTGCTTTTGGTGGAGATGAGTGTGGCATATTTACGACGACAAAATAGACATTTAAGTGGGTATAAATTATCAGATGCCTGCAAAGGTAAGACGTTGAATCAAGAGGCGCAATTCTGGTTGGTGAATGGCTTTGTTGCCTGCAGATCGCGTTTGAATGCGCGTTACCTTGTGACGGCGGATAGGGGGGCGCGATCGCTTAGCTATCAGCGCCATGTGGCACAATATTTAAGCCATATCGTGTTTGGATTAAGCACATCTTATTTGAGCGCAAATACGAATCGTCATCGCTCGAGTTTAATGGAGGCATTTCGTATTATAGAAGATGATCGCGATGATAAGCTGGTTGATAAGGCCCTTACTTATGCCGAGATCTCTCTATGGGCTATGTATTGTAGTGTTGAGGGAGAGTTGCAATGAACCCTCTTTCGGACCGCCTTTGGCGCCAAAATGCCAAGCGATTATTGAAGAAACAAATTCGGATATTTCCGGATAATCTTGAGCAAGGCATCAGGTGTTCGCGGGTAAATAAAGACGATAAGAATATCGTTTTTGTGCCTATCCTGGTTCTTCAGGAGTGGTCTCGGCTTGACTTAATTTCTGAGAACCATTTGGAAGGCTGGCGTGTAACGAAATCCGGAATTGCAAATTTACGGCGTATGGCAGGCGGCTTTCAAGCCCAGCACCAAATTCGGGTTGGACATAAAAATGATGAGGGCGTTGTGACGATACGCAATGCATCTGAAACCGCATTGGACTGGTTGGTTAATCGTAAAGGGGGGCGTTTTGCGCTCACAAAGGAAGAGCTCGATGCAGCCTATCGTTTACGCGATGACTATGAGCGCGCGCATATGACCTCACGCTTGACAATGGATTGGGCACAGGCTGGACGCGAGGGTGAAAAGGGGCAGCGACGGGCTGGCGGACATGAAGTCTTGCCAAATTCTGCCTTGGATGCTCGCACGCGTGTGTCACGTGCTTTAAATTATGTTGGTCCTATTTTGTCCGATATGCTGGTTGAGATATGCTGCTATCAATCTGGACTTCAAGAAAGCGAAGCAAGGTTTGGTATGCCGGCTCGATCTGCTAAACTGCTTTTAAAGTCAGGGCTTGCGCGTTTATCCGTGCATTATGGTTTTCAAACGCAAATGGCTGTCTCGGCGTCTTTACGAATGCGTTGAACCATTGATGAGAAACCATTGGAGCGCTGGGGGGAGAGGTGCTCGTTGAGACCAAGGCGATTAAAGATGGCCTTAATATCGATAGCTAAAATCTCTTTTGGTGTTTTATCGTTGTAAATTTTGAGCAAAATAGCCACAAGTCCGCTGACAATATGCGCGTCACTATCGCCTCGGAAAAGCATGCGGTCTCCGCTTTTTTCAGAAACCAACCAGACTTGGCTTACGCAACCTGGGACTTTGAATTCTTCGCTATGCTCATCATCGCTTAATGGCTCTAAATTTTGGCCCATTTCGATGATGTAACGATATCGATCTTCCCAGTCATCAAATAGTGCGAAATCGTCGAATAATGAATCAAGTGACATAATTGCTTCCTCTTGGGTTTAACCTAACGGGAGAACAAGCTTGGCTCAAGTGTTGCTTTGACGCATGGAGCCTTCATGCTAATAAACAAAACATGTCTTTACGGCTTAAAACAGGATTTTGGATTGCGGCTTATCGCCAAACTGTCGAACAGGCGGGTGGACACGTGACGATAGCGCGTCATGGTGATGATACGTCTGGGCATATTTTTATCCAGTTACAATCGGCCGATCGGTCTTGCGCTTTGCTGGCTGCGATGACGGACTTAAATGGTGGGCGACGTTGGCGGGTTGTGACATCATTTGGCTTTGTCTCTCATGAGATTAGCCTTATTGTTGAACGAGAAATTAAACGCGACCCAGATTGCTGGGTTATTGATGTGGATAGCAAAAATGGTGACCATTTCTTACTCGAACCAATCGAGGGACGGTTGCGCGAGGACCAAATATGAACAAAATATGGTCAGATATGACGGATCTACTTACGGGAATTTGGATTTCGAGTGGTGATATTGTCGGGTTACGTGACTTTTTGTTTGCGCTCGGTATTTTCGCACTTTTTACTTTGCTCAAGGGTGTATTTACCAAAATTATTCTGTCGCGATTGCGAATATTAACGGAGCGTTCTGAGACGGAAGTCGATGATATGCTTCTTGCTGCGCTTGAAAAACCACTTGGCTTTGTTTTCATTATTTTTGGTCTCTTTTTTGCCGTGCAGGTTTTGCCGCTGAGCGGTTTGTTTTTAGAATTGGCCGACCGTGGCATTCAATCCCTTTTGGTCTTTGGGATATTTTGGGCGCTCTATGAAGCTGTTGATCCGCTCACGCATTCGCTTGGTAAGCTTGAAAATATTTTGACGACTGAAATTGTTAATTGGATGGCCAGTGTAATGCGGTGGAGCATTATTGGGGTTGGCCTTGCAACATTGCTACAATTTTGGGGTATCCAAGTGGCGCCGATAATCGCTGGTTTTGGATTATTCGGTGTTGCTGTCGCATTGGGTGCTCAAGATTTATTTAAAAACCTGTTAGCTGGTTTATCTATTCTTTTAGAACAACGTTTTCGTGTTGGGGATTGGGTCTCTGTTGACGGGGTTGTCGAGGGCACTGTTGAGCAAATTGGATTTCGTTCAACGCGCGTACGCCGCTTTGATAAAGCGCCGGTGACTGTTCCCAATAATATTTTTTCAGATCATGCTGTTGTTAATTTTTCGGCGATGACGAACCGAAGAATTTATTGGCGGATTGGCATTGTTTATAGTGCGAGTTCGGAACAGCTTATGGGGATTCAAAAGGGCATAGAAGCTTGGCTTCATGCTCATGATGGCTTTGTGAACCCACCTGAATTACCCTGTCATATTTTTATTGATAGTTTTAATGACAGCTCGATCGATATGTTGGTTTATACTTTCACGCGTACAACTGATTGGCGCGAATGGCTTGAGCTGAAACAAGAGCTTGCGCTTGCGATTAAAGATATTGTTGAAGGGCAGGGAAGTGGTTTTGCTTTCCCAAGCCGGTCGCTTTATATCGAAACAGGCAGTTCACAAATTGAAGATGTTGGCCGATAACACGACTGAGTCAAATCTTTACCGACTGTTGCGTTGCCACAAAATGCCGCGTCTATCATCGCTTGCAGGTTGATAGGCGCCTGGTAACATGCCCATCGCATTTTTAAAACTGTCCAAGCTCATGGATTTGGGCACGGAATAAGCGTTAAAGCCACAACGGTGCATGAAGATAAGCTGGTCAAATAAGACATCCCCAATCGCACGAAGCTCTCCTTTAAACGCATAGTCTTCGCGTAGGATACGGGCGGTGGAAAACCCGCGGCCATTTCGGTAAACGGGGAAATCGATCGCAACAAGTGATACGGCGTCGAGCATATTGGCGACATCGGTTACATCTTCGCCCTGCTTGGTGCCTGCGCGGATGACGAGGCCCAAAGGAAAAGGGTGTGACTTGAGTGTCTCGTAATCTTGCTGAAGACGCGAAAGCGAGACAATAGATGGACCGTCAATGAGCTCGGCATCATCGTCAATATATGTCCAAATATCTTCGGTAATGACGCCGTCAATGATAAGCGTTTTATTCTGATCCATAAAGACGCTCCTTAAAGGGTGCCATGCCGACACGGCGATATGTTTGTAAGAATTTTTCGCCGTCTTTTCGATGGTGCATATATGTTTCAACGATATTCTCAACAGCATCTACCACTTTATCTGCCGTAAAGGCTGGACCTGTAATATCGCCAATGGCTGCATGCTCATCTGGGGCGCCGCCAAGTGTTAATTGGTAGAACTCTGTGCCTTTTTTGTCGACGCCCAAAATGCCAATATTACCAACATGATGATGTCCGCAAGCATTGATGCAGCCAGATATTTTAATGTGTAATTCACCAATATCAGCTTGTCGGTCGAGGTCACTGAAGCGTTCTGAAATTTCTTGGGCAACCGGAATAGAACGCGCATTTGCAAGGTTGCAATAATCGAGGCCAGGACATGCGATTTGATCGCTGATCAGGCCTAAATTGGGTGTGTGTAAATCTGCAGCGCATAAGGCTTGATAAACAGTGTGCAAGTCCATTTTGCGGACATGAGGTAGAACTAAGTTTTGTTCATGTGTGACGCGAATTTCGTCGCATGAATAGTCACAGGCGATTTTTGCAATACTATCCATTTGGACGTCAGTTGCGTCTCCAGGTACGCCTCCGATGGGTTTTAAGGAAATGTTTACGATCGCGTATCCGTCGACTTTATGTGCAACAACATTGGTTTTAACCCATTTAGAGAAAGCCGCATCATTAGTGCATGCTGCTTCAAACTCGGGGCATGAATTGCTTAGGGTCTCAAAAGCGGGTGGAGCGAAATATGATGCTATGCGTTGGCGCTCAGCCTCTGGCAAATCGAGCGTCCCGCGGGAATCGATTTTTGCAAATTCTACCTCGACCCGGCGTTTCATTTCATCTGCGCCGATTTCGTGAACCAAAATTTTAATCCGTGCTTTATATGAATTATCGCGCCGTCCGAGTTGGTTATAAACCCGCATGACGGCTTCTAAATAAGCGAGCAGTTTTTCTGGTTTGACAAAATCCGCAATTTTTTTGGCAATAAATGGAGAACGACCTAGGCCGCCTCCAACATGGACTTCATATCCAATTTGACCCGCGTCGTTTTTCTTGATGGCAATGCCAATGTCATGAAAGCGTATGGCAGCTCGGTCATTCTCGTGACCGCTGACGGCAATTTTGAATTTGCGTGGCAAAAATGAAAATTCTGGGTGGAAGGTTGACCATTGTCTGATGATCTCAGAAATAATGCGCGGATCTTCGACTTCAGCTTCAATCGCGCCGGCATATTGGTCAGCTGTCACATTACGAATGCAATTTCCCGAGGTTTGAATGGCATGCATTTCAACTTCCGCTAATTCTTCCAACAGATCCGGGATTGCCTCAAGCGCAGGCCAATTATATTGAATATTTTGGCGAGTTGTAAAATGGCCGTAACCGCGGTCATATTTTCGAGCAATATGGGCGAGTTGATGCATTTGGCGGCTGGAAAGGGTGCCATAAGGAATGGCGACACGGAGCATATAGGCGTGAAGTTGAAGATAGACACCATTCATTAACCGTAATGGCTTGAAAGCATCTTCTTCGAGCTCTCCAGACATTCTCCGGCTTACTTGGTCACGAAATTGTGCAACACGTTGGCGAACCATTTCATGATCAAATTCATCGTATCTGTACATTTCGATCTTCTTTCTTCATCTTGCTTATTGAGCGTCGTGTTTTGCAGGTGTTTTGGTTAAAAATACCGTATTCTGATCATGCCGTTTCAGCTTGTTTGCCAAGGTCCAGTCGAACTGTTGGTCCGGAAGCGCGAATGATTTCGCGAACGCTGGCCGGCTGAAAGGTTTTGCTTGTTTCATCCTCGATAACCTCAAAAGGATAAACGTCGATGACAAATTGCGAAAACCCCTCGGGCTTTGCCTTTGCGAGAAGCGCCTCGGTGGCCTCAGGGCCATCTGCGATTGCGGCCTTTTCAAAGGCCAAAACCCAACTGTTCTGATCTGAGAAATAGACAACTTCTCCATCTGTCAGACGATTGGCTGTTACCGCATGATAGCGGGCGCCTTTAGATACATGTTGAGCCATAGAGCATACCTAGCTTGAAATAATTGTGTTTTTAACACTATAGGCTGGCAATTTGCCCTTTATTTAGATTAACGTCAAGGATATGTATTTTAAAATTAATTACATATAATTTATGTTAAATTAATTGGCTGTCCGGAACGAAGGATGCCAATGTCGTAGTGCGAACCATTCGATGGCTGTCATTGTGTAGTAAATGGATATGCCGATGAGTGAGAGCAGAACCAGGCTTGCAAACATTGATGCAATATCGAGACGATTCCCCGATTCGATTATGAGCCATGCAAGGCCAGTGCTATTGCCAGAACCAGCTACGAATTCTGCAACAACTGCTCCAATGAGCGCTAACCCTCCTGATATTTTTGCACCTGTGAGAATTTGAGGGAGCGCGCTTGGAATTTCTAAGTAGATCAAGGTTTGATAGCTATTTGCCCCATATAATTTAAACAAATCGCGGAGATTAGGGTCAATCGCACGCAACCCGGCAACGCAATTGGTCAAAATTGGAAAAAAGGCAACAATCCAAGCGATGATGATAAGAGCGGTATTCACATTCTCAAAGCCGACCCAAATGATAATCAGCGGCGCTATGGCCACGACCGGGGTGACTTGTAAAATAACGACATATGGAAATAAAAGCTTCTCTATAAATTGTGCGCGCGTAAACAATATGGCAAGGCTTAACCCCCCGACAAAGGCCCAGAAAAAGGCTTGTAATGTTATGATGAGCGTGACCTTTGAGGCTTGTAAGAGAGATTGCCAATGATCAAAGGCAGCTTGCCCAATATCGCTAGGGGCAGGTAATAAAAACCGCGGAATGTTTCTCAGGTCCACAGCGAGTTCCCAAAAAAACAGCAGCGCAATGCCAAATAGGATGGGTAACATTTTGCTCTTTAGGTGCCCAAGTTTCATGACGGCTCTTCCATCATGATTGCCGTCAGGTCTTCACAATATTTATGAAAGACTTTTTCCTGTCGCCATGTGCGCTGACGCTTTGGTTGATCTGCAATTGTTAATTGGTAAGCAATCCGCCCAGGATTGGCTTTTAGGACGAGAATATCATCGGCTAAAAAAACGCTTTCACTTACATTGTGGGTGACAAATAGCGCGGTTATGCCGGTTTCTTCGACAAGTTGTCGTAAGTCTTCATCGAGGCGGAGGCGAGATAATTCATCGAGAGCCGCGAAGGGTTCATCGAGTAATATAATATCTGGTTTTGTAATCAAGGCTCTGGCGAGTGAAACGCGCATACGCATACCGCCCGAGAGGGTATGCGGCATTTTATGTTCGACATGATGTAAGCCAACGCGCGATAGGGCAGCGGCTGAGCGTTGCTTTATATCGTCTTGACTAAGGCCGGCTAGTTTTAATGGTAAACTAATATTGTCTTGCACATTTGACCAAGCAAGGAGTGTTGGGTCTTGGAAAACAAATGAGAAAGTTGGCGCGCGTCCATTGTCCATATTGGCGATGGATAGACTGCCATGATCGGGCGTTTCTAGCCCAGCAACCAAGCGCAGCAAGGTGCTTTTCCCACATCCAGATGGTCCTAGAATAGAAGTAAGTTTGCCACGTGAAATGGAGAGCGATATCGGGCCGATGATATTGTGCGAAGGCTGGTAGCCAAATGCGAGCTTATCCGTGGTAATTACTGCTTCGGACATATTAGGGCCGTTTATTCGTGTCATTGAGAAGAGATGCGTTATTAACAAAGCTTAGATCAAACGCTTTTTTCCATTGAAGGGTTTTGGGATAAACGTCCCGCGCCGCCATAGTGTCGAAAAAACGCTGCCAGCGTTCGACTGTCATGGTGCCGATGCCGTATCCGTATGAGGGACTATCGTTAGATTTGATCATGCCACGCGCGCGTATTTCTTTAATGGCAAATGCCATCGCCTCATCCGACATAGCCGGATTATCTTTTTTTATCAGGGCATTGCCGAGGCTTGGATCACCATATACATATTCGCGCCATCCCTGAATGCTGGCTGAGACAAAGGCCTGCACGACTTCTGGTTCTTGCTCAATCAAATTGGTTCGGGCGAGTATCATGGAGGCATAACTTGGGTAGCCATAGTCTGAAAGTAAGAACACTTTTGGTTTGATCGCACTGTTTTGTTGAATAGCAAAAGGCTCTGAGGTGACATAACCTTGTTGAATGGCTTTTTCATTAACTAAAAATGGTGCCAGGTTAAATGTATATTTACGGATTTGGCGATTATCAAAACCATATTCTGCTCGCAACCAAACCCAGAAGGCGTTAATTGTTGCATCCGCAATCATGACTGGATGCCCTTTTATATCAGCCAGTGTTTGAATGTCTTGCCTTGGATGGGTGATTAACACTTGCGGATCTTTTTGAAATGCTGCCATGACAGCTTTAGCTGGTATGCCGGCTTGAACGATGTTTAAAGGAATAAAACTATTAGAGCCCATTCCAAAATCAATGGCATTTGCACCCAGTAATTGTGGTATGTTGACCCCTGGACCACCTTGTCGGATCTCTACATCTAGGCCAGCGGCCGCATATAGCCCCATGGCTTTGGCCTGATAAAACCCACCCTGTTCGGCTTGTGCTTTCCAGTCGGTCGCAAATGTAACACGGCGTAAGTTCGTTTGATCCTCAGCCCAAGTCTTTTGAATTGGTAACAATATGGCAAAGGCAATCAGCACCATCACGCATGATGGTGAGAGCATATTGGCTAACAAAAACGTTGGTTTGTGGATAGAGCTTAATAATCGTGCCATAAATGTTTCTTTCTCGTTAAAACTGACAGAGTGCACTATTTAGGTCAAGTTCAGGTCATCGCAATGGTTTGCGATTTAAATATTTAGTTTGTGAGGTAATGTGACTTTTTGGACATCAAAACCACTTCAGGCGCTCTCTGATCAAGAGTGGGAAGCTTTATGCGATGGTTGCGGCAAATGTTGTTTGCAAAAATTGCAAGACGAAGACACGCAAGAGATTGCCTATACAAATGTCGCTTGTGAGGCGTTTGATCTGGACCGTTGCCAGTGCCAATTTTATGACAAGCGCTTTCTCAAAGTGGCTGATTGCTTATCACTTCGCGACGCCGACGCTGCAACATATGCGATGTTACCTCTGACATGCGCTTATAGGCGTTTATATGAAGGCCGCGATTTGCCTGTATGGCACTATCTTATTTCAGGTGATCGCAACACTGTTCACACCATTGGGCAGTCAACAAAAGGGCGGGCAATTAAGGAGAATATTGAAGATATTGACCTTGAAGATTTTATCGTTGATTGGCCATGGGAAGATGAAAACTAGTTGCGGGTTAAGGCGTTGAGCTTGTTACGAAATTTGCAAATTACCCGCATGAAAATTAACTAACTAACTGTATTTAATGGATTTTTTAATTGATTACTGTCACGCTCTGTGGTATTACTTAGGGCATGGTCGGAATTTGTAACTCATTAATTGATTTACCAATAAAGCACCAACATTCTGGTTGATAATAATAATAATTATAAATATCCCATAACAAAATAGAATTCATGGCTAAAAAAAATGACGACAAAGGGGCCGTGCTCGACTCTATTCATAATAAGCTTATTGACGAGCTGGCAAATTATGAGCGTTCGCTGCGGACACAGAAATCTGACGTAACAGACGAACATGAGCGATATTTACGTATACTCATGTTGATGATTAAGTCGCTTGAAACGCTTGATGCCTTAACATCTGCACCCATCGGGCGCTGGGTCGCTAATGGCGGGCTTCGTATTCGCCTATTCGGTGGCACTTTCTCATCTCTTCTGCATGATCACGTCTTAAATGGAGGGAATGTTTTGGCGATTCAGACATCAAGAGGTTGGGAGATTTTGCAGTTTCAAAATGCTGAACTTATTGATGAAGATACTTATTTGCTCAATAACTTTTTGCGGGGGCAAGCGGGGAGTATATCTATGATGGATGAAACCCTTCCTGCAGGAGCGGTTTGCGTTTTAATTGATGACAGACTTACGCCACTTCCTTTTGAGCTATCAAATATCCCCCCTGTTTTGGATTATGCTTATGGGCCCGATCATATGGATCGAAACAGTTATGCTTGGCAGCGAACACAATACACGCTCCAACGCATAGGGGTTCGGCCATTGGCACCTGTTCATTTTAAAGCGACCAATCAATCTGATGCGGTTTTGTTATCTTGGGTGCGCTGCTCGCGACTTGGAGGTGATGATTTTGAATCAGCTGATATTCCAATTGGTGAAACTCAAGAGCAGTATCGACTTATTATTTACGCGGATGGTCAGCAAATTCGTGTCCACAAAGGTTCGGTTTGCGCGTGGTCCTATTCTGCGGCTGATATTTCAGCAGATCGGCATGCCTATCCATTGGCGTCGCGATGGACTGTATCAATTAGTCAGCTCAGTTCATTAACCGATACTGGGTTTGAGAAATTTTTGGATATCACCCCTATTTTAAACCTTCACTAGCCATTCGCTTATTGTCCACTTCCCAAATTATCAAAAAAGAAAAATAAGGAAAAATAATGATCATTCGTGACCCAAGTGATGTGACACCTACCCTGAATTTGCCATTTATTTTGCCCTCGCAAGCGCAAAAACATGTCACGGTTAATGAGAGTTTGTCGTTGATTGATGGCTTGGTGCAGATGTCACTTAAGGACATTAATATCAGTCAAGCGCCCGAGCTTCCGCAAAATGGCGATGCTTATATGATTTCATCTGACCCAATAGGTGACTGGGCAAGCTTTGCAGGGCATATTGCCCTTTGGTCAGAAGGTCAGTGGCTTTATGTTAGGCCTCAAGATGGGTGGACGGCTTGGATTGAGCCACTCAATGGCTTGCATGTTTTTGACCAAGGCACATGGGCACCTCTGGCTATACAAGGGCGTTCAGGCCAACCTGTGTTAGATGAAAATGGCCGTTTAACGTCCAGATTAATGCCAGGTCTTGATATTTTCTCACAATTAACGGCATGCCCCTTATCCGCGACGGCCACTCAAAGCCAGGAAAGCGGCGCATATATTCCATCGCATCATTTATTGATTGGGGTACGGGCTGTTGTATCAACGGCCCTTTCAGAT
>CBFHJI010000043.1:0-12364 GCA_965656255.1 Alphaproteobacteria bacterium | reverse complement strand
CAAAATTACCTTCGACCATGGCCAGCGTTGTCACCAAAGCAACAGATAAACCAACCGATAAAACAACCGAATTTACAGGTGAGCCCGGCCTATAAATATTGCGGAGTGCCATTCGGCCTGTAAAACCAAAATAAGGCACCCACAGACGCGCAAGCAATTTTAAAACCATCGCCGTTAATCGCAACACGAGAAAACTCAAGCCAATGCCGAGAATAAAGTAAGTGGCGATATCGGCGCGTTCAGCTATGAAGAAACAAAGCGCAACAACAAGACCCGCACAAAATCCAATAATCGCGCGATATGTAAAAGGAATAGAGGTCGATACCTCTTCAACCATATCACGAAATAATTTTGCCGGGCTTGTTTGAGCCGCTCTACCAAGAGGAGCCATTGTAAATCCAATCGCAGTTGCAAAACCAAAGCCAACCGCAACCATTAATGCGCCAATATCAACACCGGCTTCCATTGGAATATCCAAAAAGTCAGAGACATAACCAATAACAAATTGAGGTATGATTGCCCCAACGATCAGCGCAAGGCCAATGGCCAAAGTCGCAATGGCAATGATTTGAGAAATATAAATTTTGCCAATCAATCCTTGGCGTGCACCAAGACACTTTAAAATCGTGATCGAATGTTGGCGCTTCAAAAGATAGGCTGAGATGGCATTGCCTACACCGACACCGCCAGCGGTCAGCGCGGTCAACCCCACCAATGTGAGAAACAAACCAATACGCTCAATTGACCGACGCACTGATGGTGAGGCATCGCGCCGATCACGCATACGCCAGCCGGCATTGGGAAAGTTTTCATCAAGGTCGAGACGAAGTCGGTCAATGTTCTGCGTCTGCTGGTCGTTCAGGACAAGCCGATAATGGTTATTAATCAGGCTGCCGGGCTGATAAAGACCGGTTGCGCGTAAAGTCTCATGGCTCATCATGACACGCGGTCCATATGCAAAGCCGCCGGAAAGACGGTCTGGCTCACGCTTAATGAGTGCGCGAATGGTCAATGTCGCATCACCAATCAATATGCGATCGCCCAACTGCAAACCCATTTGATCGAGAAAGTCATTGGCCACAAAAACCGCATCCTTCAAATCCGAAGACGTAAATGATTGTCGTGGCGGATCAAGCTCCAGCGTGCCGACCAATGGATAAAGGTCATCTATTGCCTTAGCTTCCGCCAGCAATGCTTTGTCGCCATCGGGACGACGGACCATCACGCGCATTGTCGATACCTCAGAGAGCGTCCCTTGGGCTGCAAGGAAGGCTTGTTCCTCTGCATTTGCTTCGCGATGAATGAGCCGAATATCGACATCACCGCCTAAAATTTCTTGCCCGCGCTGAGCAAGACCATCAACAAGTGCCGCAGAAAGCGACCCAACAGCTGCAATGGTCACAACACCCAAAAATAAGCAAATCACAAAGATACGAAAACCCGAAAGACCGCCGCGTAATTCGCGCCACGCCAAGCGCCTGGCTAAAGCCGCATCACGCATCACCTATTCCTCCAATATGCCATCACGCATATGCATGACGCGCTGGCATCGTTTGGCGAGGGCAACATCATGGGTAATTAAGAACATGGTGGTGCCGCGGGCTTCCGTAAGCCTGAAAATAAGATCCATAATCTGATGACCCGTTGTTTGATCGAGATTACCTGTTGGTTCGTCGGCCAGCAGAACGGGTGGCGACGCCACCAAAGCACGCGCCAATGCGACACGCTGTTGCTCACCTCCTGATAATTGGACAGGGTAATGATCAAGACGCGTCGACAATCCAACCTCATTCAAAATCTCGCTCGCCTTTGCAAAAGCCTCAGGGTCATGCGCCAGCTCAAGAGGCAATGCAACATTTTCAAGCGCTGTCATAGTTGGCACAAGATGGAAAGATTGAAAAACAATCCCCAATTGATCCCGTCGGAAATCAGCAAGCCCATCCTCAGATAGGCCTGAAAAGTCGCGGCCTGCCATAATAACAGAACCACTCGTAGGACGCTCAAGACCGGCCATAATCATCATCAAGGTTGACTTACCAGAGCCAGAGGGGCCAACGAGACCAATTTGCTCACCAGGACCAATTTGCAAATTAACACCGCGCAAAATATGGACCTGTCCAGCGCGGCTTGATAACCGGACATGCACATTTTTAAGATCCGCCACAGGCGTGGTATTAATGTTTTTAAGAGATTTATTTGACATAAACAGGAAATCCTTATCGTGAGAAATAGTCTATTTTGATCTTTCTGTGCCGCACTGTTTCCCAATACCGCGCCAATAGTGGCGGAATCAAGGTCAATGGTTTTTACAGAAGGACTGGACAAACCCATCATTAGATGTAGCTATATTACGCTATCTTTCAATGAATACGGTCAATTTAATGCCTCACCCTCACCTCACTCGCTACTTCATCATGTTGTTTTTTCTGTTTATGCCCGGCAATATTGCCCCCGCATATGCGGATAGCGCAAAATCCATCACAATTGTCGCTTTAGGGGACAGTCTTACGGCAGGCTATGGATTAGGCGCACAAGAAGGTTTTGTGCCCGCACTGGCTAGATCGCTAGAAAAACATTCAGAAAAAGGCGCGAGCCTTGGCAAAATATCCATCATTAATGCTGGAGTATCAGGGGACACAAGCGCCGGGGCCCTCAGCCGGGTATTTTGGTCAGTCCCCGAATCTGCTGACGGCGTTATTGTCGCTTTAGGCGGCAATGATGCCTTGCGTGGGGTCGCACCAGAGCTAACAGAGAAAAACCTCGACACCATTATTTCCAAACTAAAGTCGCGCGGACAAGCCGTGTTTCTCATCGGCATGCGCGCACCCCCTAATTTGGGCCGCGACTATACGAGCGCTTTTGATGCGATTTACGGCAAATTAGCGCAAAAACATAACCTTCCCTATTATCCATTTTTTCTTGATGGGGTTGCAGGAGAAATTGATTTAAACCTAAATGACGGAATTCATCCCAATGCTGAGGGCATTAAGGAAATAACCAAACGTATCACGCCAGCACTTGCTCGCTTCGTGAAGTCTATTAACATGAGTAAAAATTAGTAAGAGGGTAATTATGGAATATCGCAAACTCGGCCACACAGATATTAAAGTCAGTGCAATCTGCCTTGGCACAATGACTTGGGGCAAGCAAAACACAGAAGCAGAAGGCCACGAGCAAATGGATTACGCCCTGGATATGGGCATAAATTTCTTTGACACAGCCGAATTATACGCAATACCGCCCGAGCGTGAAACACAAGGCTCGACAGAGCGGATCATCGGCACATGGTTTAAAAAAACAGGGAACCGGGACAAAGTTATACTTGCTTCAAAAGTCGCTGGCCGCTCACAATTGGATTACTTCCGAGATAGTGGTGCGGAAGCTGAACTTTCAAGATCACAAATTATGGAAGCCATAGATAAAAGTCTTGCGCGCCTTCAGACAGATTATTTAGATCTTTATCAATTGCATTGGCCAGATCGTCCTTTGCAAATTTTTGGCGGACTCGGATACAAACACTATGGCGACGAGATTAATCGCATCGAGGACATACTTGACGTCTTGGCCGACATTCAAAAAGCAGGGAAAGTTCGTCACTTTGGTTTATCCAATGAGACCCCATGGGGCATAATGAAGTTTCTGCACTACGCAGATTCAAAACCTGATTTGCCGCGAATTGTATCGGTGCAAAATGCCTATAACTTGCTCAACCGCATTTATGAATTAGGCGCATCTGAAATATATCACCGAGAAGGCGTTGGACTCCTTGCTTATTCACCTTTGGCGCAAGGCTTCTTATCAGGTAAATATCAAAAAGGGGCACGCCCACCCGGCGCGCGCGCAACCTTGTTTAATCGTTTGCAACGTTACGAAACACCAAGCGCTGAAAGTGCAATTGATCGCTACCTCGACATTGCCAAAAAATATGGCGTAGACCCAACACAAATGGCCAACCAATTTGTGACAACGCGCGACTTTGTGACCTCCAATATTATTGGCGCCACAACAATGGAACAGCTCAAAATTGCTGTCACCAGCATCGATCTTGACCTACATAAAGACATGCTCAAAGATATTGAAGATGCTCACCTGGTCTCACCAAACCCCTGCCCTTAATCAAATAGATTGGATAAGCTTATGAAACCTCTCTCACCCAAAGAGCGTGACGCAGCGCTCAGCACCCTGACGGGCTGGCAAAAAAAGGGGGCTAAAGCCATTCATAAAACATTTGTGTTTTCTGACTTTAATGAAGCTTTTGGATGGATGGCACGCGTGGCACTCGAGGCTGAAAAAACCGACCATCATCCCGAATGGTTCAACGTTTATAAAACAGTGAATGTAACACTAACAACCCATGACGCAGGTGGTGTTTCAAGTCGGGACATTGCCATGGCTAAATTCATGAACAAAACAGCTGGCCGCGCCGGACGGGTCGCTAAAACCTAGCCGCAAGAACAGTAAAGGCTCAAACCGCGCTGAAGCTCGGGCTATAATATTAAGATATTAAAAAAAACCTCCGCATAAGACAGGTCTCGTGCGGAGGTTTAAATGACGTATATAAATGCGCGCGCGGCGCAAATGTCTTATCTTGGGGCCATACGAATGGCGCCATCAAGACGCACATCTTCACCATTGAAGTAATTAACTTCACACATTGTGCAGGCCAGTTTTGCGTATTCTTCTGGCATGCCAAGACGTGATGGATAAGGCACCATTGCACCAAGTGCTTGACGAACATTTTCAGGTGCGCCGGCAAGAAGTGGCGTATCAAAAATGCCTGGCAAAATTGTGTTAACACGAATGCCTTCTTGCGAAAGATCACGCGCGATTGGCAATGTCATACCAACAACACCTGCTTTTGACGCAGAATAAGAAGCTTGGCCAACTTGGCCATCTTCTGCTGCAACGGAAGCTGTATTAACAATCGCACCGCGATCACCGCATGCGAGAGGGTCAAGTGTCATCATGCCCGCAGCTGATTTTGCGATACAACGGAATGTGCCAATCAGGTTGATTTGAATGATCAAATTAAAGGCATCAAGTGGGAAATGTTTAATTTCGCCTGTTTTCTTATCGCGCGATGCTGTTTTCACAGCATTACCGGTTCCCGCGCAATTGATTAAAATACGCTCCTGACCAAGTGCTGCGCGAATTTTAGCAAAGCCCGCATCGACATCATCATCAGATGTCACGTTCACTTTTGCAAAAACACCGCCAACGTCTTTGGCAACGGCTTCGCCTTTTTCTTCGTTCATATCAAAGATGCCGCATTTCACGCCTTTTTCTGCGAGCATACGGACTGTCGCTTCACCCAAGCCGGATGCGCCACCAGTAACAATTGCAGTAATATTTGAGTCAAGTTTCATAAAAGTTCTCCTCCAGATACAGGCGGAAAATGTATCACCTTCTCGCCAGAAAACCAGCCCCCATTTAATATCTGCTTAAATCTGTTAAACCATCAAGCTAGGGCGCCCCAACAACCTTATGACCAAGGCGCGATTCGCGACGAATAATATAAAAGGCAGCCGACATAATAATAAGCGCGCCAATGCCAGTATAAATATCCGGGACCGTATCAAAAATAAAGTAACCCGCGATCGCGGCAATGATTAAACGCGTATAATCTACCGGTGCAATCGCGCTTGCCTCACCAATGGCATAAGCACGAATAAAGCAATTATGCGCACCAGCCGCAAAAAGCCCCATCAGGAGAAGCTGCGCAAGTTCTAATAGGTTTGGCTGAACCCAAACAAAATAACTCGGTATGCCGGTTACGGGAATTCCAATCAGCGCGGTATAGAACATTAGCGTGACGGGTTTGTCATGACGCGAAACAATGCGCACCAATATGGTGGCAAAGGCCACAAAAAAAGCATGCGCTAAAGCTGAGGCAGCACCAACCGTAAAGACAAGTCCGGTGCCCGGGCGCAACATCACAAGCACGCCGATGAAGCCGACAATCACAGCTATCCACCGACGACGACCTACAATTTCTGACAAAAAGATAGTCGCCAGGGGAACCAGAAACAAAGTGCGCGAAAACGCAATGGCTTGGGCATCCGCAAGGGGTAAGTGGACAATGGCATAAAATCCAAAAATCATGGCAAGGGTGCCGACAACGCCCCTTAAAACCTGTAAAATTGGCACAGATGTTCGAATGCCACCGCTGGC
This sequence comes from Alphaproteobacteria bacterium, assembly GCA_965656255.1. Classification (GTDB taxonomy): domain Bacteria; phylum Pseudomonadota; class Alphaproteobacteria; order RS24; family RS24; genus JAYODZ01. Next base: position 6,193 of record CBFHJI010000043.1, on the reverse strand, counting down.
CGCTCCCGCTCGCAGTAAGAACGGCGCAATAATGATCAAAGACACGACCAGCCTAAAAAAAGATATTTGTACCGCATCAAAATGGGCACCTAAAAACTTCACCATAATGCTGGCTGCAGAGAAAAGAACCGCAGAGGCCAATAGCCATAACGCGCCCTTATAATTATCAGGCGCCGCTTGTTCTGGCGTCGATATTGCCATGAATCACATTTCTCCGGTCATGAGAGTCTCTCTAAACGAGACTCATTCTTTATGCACATCGGCAAGGCGCCGTCCAATCTCTAACTAAATCATATAATGTCTAGGAAGTGAGAAGCTTTAAACGAATAGGCCCGTTATCAATTATTCTAGCGGCATGAAACGGATCCAATTTAGAAATGTTAATCATAAAACCAAAATATAATCTATGAAAAACAAACTTACCTAGGCGCGATTGAACCAATCTTTGACCTACATAACCTGGTCTTCCTCTAGCAAATCTCTATTTTTTGGTAAGGAAAAAGCACATATCGATTCCCCCAATATAATGAGCTGTCGGCCATCGGAGAAGGATAGAAATCGTCGACCCTCAGGCCAAAAACGCGCATTAAAAAGCCGCCAAGATAGATCTCTTTAACGGAGATCACCTTAGCGGCTTTATATCGTCCCGATATATTTGCGGGCCTTATTGCAACATATAAACACTCAATCTAGCGTTCATACATGAAGGCATTATTATTTTCCTGTGGTAAGAATAACTTTACCTGTTACACGTCTCTGCGCCATATCATTTAAGGCATCTGCCGCGCGCTCGAGCGGGTATTTACCAGAAATGCGCGGCTTAATTGCTCCGCTTTTATACATCTCCATTAACTCTAATAAATTTTGCTGATTGGCTGCTGGTTCACGCGCCACGAAGGCACCCCAGAAAACACCAACAATTTGGCAACTCTTTAGAAGCGTTAAATTCAGCGGAATAGCTGGAATATCACCGGCAGCAAAACCGATGACAAGATAACGGCCTTCCCAAGCAATGGCACGTAAGGCTGGCTCTGCATAAGAGCTGCCGACCGGGTCATAGACAACATCGACACCCTGACCACCAGATAATTCTTTGATCTGTTCTGAAAATGTCTTTTGCTGTTCACGATCCATTTTCTCGGGATAGAGCAAAACAGCGTCGGCGCCATGTGCGCGACAGACTTCGAGTTTTTCAGGTGTTGATGCAGCAGCAATCACAAATGCACCCATGGCTTTACCCAGCTCAACCGCGGCAAGACCAACACCACCTGCAGCACCCATGACCAGCAACTTCTCACCTTTTTTAATATGAGCCCGATCCTTCAGGCCGTAGTAAGAGGTGCCATATGTCAAAACAAGCGCTGAGGCCGTCTCAAGATCCATCTCATCAGGTACAGGAATACAGCTGCCTTCAGCTATCGCAAGCTCTTCCACATAACCGCCATGGCCGCATGAACCGATGACACGGTCACCGACTTTGAGCGTTTTAACGCCAGGGCCGACTTCGCGCACAATGCCAGACACTTCACCACCTGGTGAAAATGGTAGGGGCGGCTTAAATTGATATTTATTTTCAATAATAAGAACATCGGGGAAATTGACTGCCGCAGCATGCACATCAATGACCACCTGGCCGTCGCCAGCTTTGGGTGATGGAATATCCTCAACGACAAGCATTTCAGGGGGGCCAAATTCTTTACATAAAACAGCACGCATATTGATCTCCTATTTGTAAATGAACGCTAACTATCCTAGCTTATCACTTTGCTGACAAGACCCGTTTCAGTAAGATATGAATTTATTATGGATATTTGGGAAAAAAATAATGCGTGGATACTTTGGCGTCGGAATTGAAAGCGCAAGCAAACCAATGAATACGGGTAATCTCATTCGCTCTGCTCATGCTTTTGGGGCGAGCTTTATTTTTACAGTGAATGCGCATTATCGCGTCCGCGAAGCGCGCTCAGACACCTCAAAAACGCAAAGCTCTGTCCCTTGGTATGACTGGGATAATATTGATGAAGTATTTTTGCCCAAGGGCTGCCAACTGGTTGGTATTGAATTAACAAATGACGCGATCGAACTTCCACGATTTAAGCACCCCAATCGTGCCGCTTATATTTTAGGTCCCGAACGCGGTAATTTATCTGATGAGACACAGGCTCGCTGCGACCATATTATTCAAATTCCCACCAAATTTTGCGTCAATGTGCAAATTGCAGGCGCGATTGTGATGTATGACCGCTTGCTGACAAAAGCGCCATATGGAGAGCGCCCAGTAATGCCCGGCGGCCCGAAGGGCGCCTGAGATCAGAGAGGCCCGAAGGGCGCCTAAGATCAGAGAGGCCCGAAGGGCGCCGAGAGCAGGGCTCAAAATATATTTTCAAAATACTCATCAGCGGATCAAATAGCTGCCAGAAAACCCAGAAATAAAACAGCAGCAAACACCCAAAAAACAAAAGGCTGATTAAGCAAATCACGCCAAGGCGCGCCCTGAGCACGGCTCTCTTGCGGCGGCTTATCTTCAATACGTTTAAAATAAAGCGCAATCCCGCAAATTTTAGCAACGTGAACAAATTCAGGTGGCAAGCCGAACATGGCAACATCAACATGGGCGCGAATAGCCGCCTCTTGTAAACTTAAATAGCTTTGCCAATGCGCTGAAATCTCTAGTGGCACATGTTCCATTGTGCACAGCCATGGGTTCAACCCAATACCTTGCATGCGCAAACGATCGAACTCGGCTTCCATAAAGGCCATGTCGAATGCAACACGGTGCCCAATAATCGTTAAATCGCCAATAAAAGCTTTAATCCTCGCGGCTTCACATTCAAAATTAGGGGCCTTCTGAAGGTCCATTACATCCAACCCATTCACTTTCTGGGCCATAAAGGCAATCGGCATATGCGGATTAAATTGCTGGAAATAGGACTCTAAAACAGTTTGTTGTTGAAAATCATATTTGATCATTTTGATTTCAACAATACGGTCACGCCGCGGTGCGCGGCCTGTGGTTTCAACATCAAGAATAATGGCGATCGAGAGATCTGAAAATGTCATGGCAGTTTTTATTATTATTGGCTTTTAAGCATATTGATTTCAAATCAATTCCGCGAGAGAAAACCCTCCCAAAAAGCATAAAATGGATATTAGGCTAAATGTCAGTGGCTGTAAAACTCTCGCGCAACTTCGCAAAAGCCAATCTTAATCTTGATTTCACGGTCCCCAGAGGTAAACCCGATACTTCTGCAATTTTTGCATGCGCCCAATCATGATAAAATGCGAGTCTTACAATATCTGCCTGTTCTTTGGGTAAACGCTCCATAGCCTGCTTAACCCGCAAATCGCGCTCATCGGCTTGGAGAAGATCATCAGGGCGATCGGGTGCCTCCCCCTGCAAAATAGGATCTGTTAAATCAAATTCGGTAAAAGCGTGGCGCCGCAAACGATCTATGCGTCGATTTCTTGCAATTGTGAAAATCCATGTCGCTGGCATGGCACGACTTCTATCAAATTGACCGGCATTACGCCAAGCCGATAACATTGTTTCTTGGGCCAATTCCTCTGCTTGTCCAGCATCTGACCCAAGGCGCATCAAATATGTTTTAACACGCGGGGCAAAGTGCAAAAATAACTCAGAAAAAGCATCGCGAGACTTCTCTAGCGCTATTTTCTCAACCAAATCAGCTAAATACGCCGGAGCGGCCTCCGTGCTTAAAGCTTTTTTTGCTTTAGCAGCTTCACTTTTACAGCCGTCAGTCATTGCTGGCGCATTACTCCCTCAATTTTACTCCGCCCTCACAGAGATTTATAACTAACAATGAATCCAAGATAAAAACAACTCATTGCAGCGCAAACCTAATAAAAATCGATGACTGGAAATTTATATATAAGAAGGCTAATGTGCGGCATGCAAAATAATAGACCAATATGCCAAATTCTTTTATCGCGCTTTAAGCGTGCCCAATGCACTATGGCCCTGGCTCTCATGGCCATAACCATCTGCATACCGACATGGGCCTTTGCTGCGCCAAAAGCCGTTGGCACATTTCAATATTGGACTGTCTATACAGATGATACGGGCGCTGCACCTGTCTGCTATGCCGTATCACAACCACGCAAGAAACTCCCAGTCGGGGCAAAGCGCGGTGATATTTTCTTAACCATCACCCATCGCCCTGGTGATGGGGTACGTTACGAACCCGGCCTCCGAATTGGTTACCCGATATCTCCCAAAAGCGACCCAATCGCCCAAGTTGATAATAACCGTTTTCGATTTTTCAGCGGGGCGCATGCCAAAACAGGCGCCGACGAATGGGCTTGGATCGAAGACATTGACCAAACATCCCAATTGATCGAAGCATTACGCAAAGGATCAACTCTGACATTCTCCGCAACATCCCAACGCGGAACTCAGACAAAAGACACCTATTCGCTTATGGGATTTACACGCGCTATGGAAGCGCTTGATGAAGCATGCCCATGACAACCGAACAATCACCAACAACAAAGCCAAGCCTATGCGGCATGGACCGGGCTGGCCTAACAGAAGTGCTCGGCACTTTAGGTGTTGGCGATAAGCAGTTGAAAATGCGCCTCCAGCAATTATGGAGCTGGATTTATGCGCATGGAGCAACCCATTTTGACGATATGTTAAATCTAGGAAAAGAGTTAAGGGAAGCGCTCACAGAACACTATACGCTCGATCGTCTTGCCGTTTCTCAAGAGCAACACTCCAAAGACGGCACACGCAAATGGCTCTTTCGTCTTCACGACGGGCACGAAATTGAAACCGTTTATATTCCAGAAATGGACCGCGGAACCCTATGCGTATCAAGCCAAGTGGGCTGCACGCTAACATGCAGCTTCTGCCACACAGGGACACAACGTTTAGTCCGCAATCTAACAACCGCAGAAATTGCGGGGCAAGTTGTTGCCGCCCGTGATGCGCTTGATGATTGGGTCGGCGGGTTAAGCAATAGTCCAAACCGGCGCGTTACCAATATTGTTATGATGGGCATGGGGGAGCCGCTCTATAATAGTGAGAATGTTTTCTCAGCAATTCGCACCATGAGCGACGGTGACGGATTATCTCTCTCGAAACGGCGCATAACCTTATCCACTTCGGGCGTCGTTCCTGAGATCGTTAATTGCGGCGAGCAAACCGGGGCCATGTTGGCCATTTCGCTTCATGCCGTGAATGATGAACTTCGCAATAAGCTTGTCCCGCTTAACAAAAAATATCCTATTTCCGAATTGTTAGATGCATGCAGATCTTATCCGGGCCTATCAAACGCCAAACGCATCACATTTGAATATGTTATGCTCAAAAACGTTAATGACTCTGATGCCGACGCGCGCGCCCTCGTCCGCTTGCTTTCCGGCATTCCTGCTAAGATTAATCTTATTCCATTTAATGCCTGGCCAGGGGCACCTTACGAATGTGCATCTTGGGATCGCATTGAAGCGTTTTCAAATATTGTTAACAAAGCAGGTTATGCCAGCCCTGTTCGAACGCCACGCGGACGTGATATCATGGCTGCCTGTGGCCAGTTAAAAAGTGAAAGTATTAAACAAAGTGCCAGTGAGAGATTTGCCGAGTTACAAGCAAAAAAACTACACAGGCCGATTGCATAAATAGGCGCCATGCCTATAGTGCGCCCGAGCCGAAAACGATGTGTATATAGCAATAGAGAGAGCGGATATGCGAGACATTAAGAAAGTAGTATTGGCCTATTCAGGCGGCCTAGACACATCGATCATTTTGAAATGGTTGCAAAATGAATATAATTGTGAGGTCGTTACATTTACAGCCGATCTTGGGCAAGGCGAAGAGCTAGAGCCCGCACGGGCAAAAGCCGAGCTTCTTGGCATCAAAGAAATCTTCATCGAAGACCTACGCGAAGAATTCGTTCGCGATTATGTTTTTCCAATGTTTCGCGCCAACGCGCTCTATGAAGGCATCTACTTACTCGGCACATCGATTGCGCGGCCACTCATTGCTAAGCGCCAAATCGAAATTGCCGCCGCAACCGGCGCAGATGCCGTCTGTCACGGGGCCACCGGTAAGGGCAATGACCAAGTACGCTTCGAGCTTGGATATTATGGGCTAAACCCCGATATTAAAGTGATCGCGCCATGGCGCGAGTGGGATCTTGTCTCACGTCAAAAGCTTATTGAATATGCCGAAAAG
>CBFHJI010000042.1:0-12366 GCA_965656255.1 Alphaproteobacteria bacterium | reverse complement strand
GCATAGAGTTAGTTGATGAAAAAAACCGCGCAAACAATCACGCAAATTTTCGTTACACATATTTGCTGAATAGAAAAAACACCCATAATTCACAGCGAAATCTTTATTTTCAGTCGAGCGTAAGCACAGGCGGAAATGATGAATATACATATGGTTTTCTGGGGGACTGGGAGACTCGTAGATACTTCATCGGCTTTGGGGTTCAGGACATAAAATCAAATATGCGGGATTATTCAAAGCAATTCGTCCAAATTGGATTGGCACCTTATCTCGGCAATTATGGAGATTTACACACTTGGCTCATGGTTAAATCAAAACATGATAGTTTGACTGATGAGTGGAACAGCTATCCGGTCGTCAAATTCTTTAAAGGCGACTACTTGCTTGAGTTCGGTTTTGATGAAAATGACGAACTAGACCTACATTTTATGATTAGATTTTAGGAGAAGTACATGCGTTATTTATTAATTTCATTTTTGTTCATCCCTGCCTTGGCGCTCGCTGAGAACAATATGCATGGTGATCATTCAAATCACGGGGCGCCTCATAGTCATGAGGGTCATCAGCATGCCGATTTAGTGGATGGAACAGATATTCAGTTGGACGTGGAGCGCTTTGATAAATTTATTGCGGGACAATCAGGTAATCAAATTGCGATTGTCAATGTTTCGGGCATGGTTTGTGACTTTTGTGCGCGCGGCATTGAGAAAACCTTTAAAAAAGACGAAGGCTTCGCGAAAATAGATGTCGATTTGGCTAATGGCAAAGTGTTACTCGCTTACGCGGCTGGCACAAAAATAGTTAATGAAGATATCGAAAGAAAAATTCTTTCTAATGGACAAACCGTTACAGGCATTCGGGTATTGACTGCGCAATAGCTGTCCATAGGAGGTTCTTAAAATGAATGACAAAGCGGCGAATTTCTTCTCTCTATTTGCGTCATCTTCAACACTCATATGTTGCGCTTTACCAGCTTTGTTTGTTTTGATCGGGGCAGGCGCTGGATTTGCAAGCTTATTGAGCGTTTTCCCCTTTTTAATCGTTTTGTCACAATATAAATTGGCGATTACAATGGGCGCACTTACGATGATTATCATCGCGGGATATGTGAATTATCAAACATATTACATGCCATGCCCGATTGACCCCGAAATAGGGCGGGTATGTATGGAAACGCGCCGAAAATCACGTATACTATATTATGTTTCCGTCGGTATTTTTGGTTTCGCCACAATTTTTACCTACGTTATTCCGAGGTTTATTTAGATGTATAATCATCCTTGCCACCATTCCCAAATTCCTAGGCTCAAGCGCGCTGAAGGCCAGCTCCGTGGTGTTATTCGGCTTATTGACGAGGGTAAGTATTGTATCGATATTCTTAACCAACTTAAAGCCGCGCAAAAGGCTTTGTCCGCTGTTGAGGCAAACATACTTGAGACACATATAGAGACCTGTGTTGCCGAGGCAATAACGAGTCCCGACAAAGCCAAGCAGAAAATAGCTGAATTGACCAAGATCATAAAAAGATGATGCAGCAAAAGTGACAGAAACTCTTTATCAAAAGTTATGGCGCACCCGAGAGGATTTGAACCTCTGACCTCTGCCTTCGGAGGGCAGCGCTCTATCCAGCTGAGCTACGGGTGCATGGGTGTTGTTATAGCTTGGAAAAACCAAGCTGACCATAAATAGTTTATTTTACCTGAAATCCGAGGCCGATGGGTGGCTTTGCCTGGATTTGTGTTGACGGAGGTGGTTCAGCAAGGCAGATTTGCCAAACGAAAAGTGATTGAGCTATTCAAGGCACATTAGGCTGGAATATAGGATCGCGATCGCGCAAGATCAGTTTCCTTGGAATTGATACAATAGGCTTTAGGGTCTTGGGCCTTGAGGGTCATATGAAAAGAACGAGGTGCAGGGTGCAAAAAAACGGACATAAGGTTCTGATAACAGGTGGGGGGCGCGGTATTGGTCGCGCCTTAACGACACGATTTATAGACGCGGGCAATGATGTTATTGTCATTGGGCGCTCACAACCGGCCGACCTTCCGACTGGGGCGATTTTTATAGCTTGTGATCTCAACGATCGCGTTGCGCGCGATGATCTCATCGAGCAGATTAAATCGGCGCATCGTGATTTATCTGTGCTGATTAATAATGCAGGCCTTCAGCACGAGGGTGACTTTGCGCGCGATTGGCATTACGCCGATTATGCATCCGAGATGGAAACAAATATGGATGCAATGGTTCATTTATGTGATGGGCTATTTCCTCTCTTAGAGGCGGCGCCACAGGCAGCAATCGTTAATGTCTCCTCGGCGCTTGCGATTCAGCCAAAGCAGGATGCGCCTATTTATTGCGCAACCAAGGCCTTTGTCCGCTCTTTTACAAAAACACTTCGTTACCAGCTTGAAGCATCATCTATTCGTGTATTCGATTTGGTGCCACCTTTGGTCGATACAGATATGACGCGCGGACGCGGAACAGGTAAAATATCCCCCGAAGATTTGGCGACTATTTTTTGGAAAGCATGGCTTGCTAACCGCGAGGATATTTATGTCGGCAAGGCGGGCTTATTAAATATGATTAATCGCCTCTCCCCACGTTTAGCGTCGCGCATTGTGCGTCACGGATAATGGGCGATAGGGCGCAATGAAGAATGAAAGTCAGGGTTTTGACGTCATCGTGATTGGTGCCGGGGCCGCTGGCTTAATGTGCGCGGCTATTGCAGGCAAGCGCGGGCGCCGAGTACTTGTGCTGGATCACGCTCGTAAGATTGGCGAGAAAATTCGTATTTCTGGTGGTGGTCGCTGTAATTTTACAAATATACATACGAGCGCCGATCACTTTATTTCACAAAACCCGCATTTTGCGAAGTCGGCGTTAAGGCAATATAGTCCGCAGGATTTTATAGAACTCGTTGAACGGCATAATATTGCTTATCACGAGAAAACTCTTGGCCAACTTTTTTGCGATCATTCAGCGCAGGACATTATTGATCTTTTATTACGAGAAGCGCGGGATGCCGCGGTCGATATTCAAACTGAAACAACGATTGAAGAAATCAGCCATCGAGATGGGTTATATCATTTAGAAACAACGCGTGGCCGCGTTTATACCCAATCACTCGTGGTGGCGACTGGGGGCTTGTCCATTCCCAAAATTGGTGCGACGAAATTTGGCTATGACATTGCCCGTCAATTTGGTCTGGCAATTTGCGAGACGCGGGCGGCATTGGTGCCTCTGACGTTCCAGGATGAACTTTTGGCGCGTTGCAAAGCAATGGCAGGTCTGTCTCTTGAGGCAAAAGTCAGTTGTGCAGAAGCTGCTTTCTCGGAAGGATTTTTGTTTACGCATCGCGGATTGTCGGGTCCTTCTATCCTACAAATTTCCTCTTATTGGCGGGAGGGGCGTTCCATCATTGTCGATTTAGCCCCACAAGTTGATGTCGCATCCCATTTGCTTATGGCCAAGAAAAACGCAACCAAACAAAGTGTCACGGCGACGCTTGCCGAGATTTTGCCCAATCGTTTAGCGCAAAATATATGCGATGCGCTCAACGTGAAGGGAAGACTCGCTGAGTGTTCCGATAAAGTTTTGCGCCAGCTTGGCGAGGCGGTAAACCGCTGGCAGCTCACGCCTGCAGGGTCAGAGGGCTATCGTACTGCGGAAGTTACTTTAGGGGGCGTGGATACAAAACAGCTCTCGTCAAAAACAATGGAGGCGATCAAACAGCCTGGGCTCTTTTTTGTCGGTGAGGTTGTGGACGTAACCGGGCATTTAGGTGGTTATAATTTCCAATGGGCTTGGTCCTCAGGTTATGCGGCGGGCCAAGCCGTATAAAGTGCGCTTAGGCGCCCTTATCCTTTTGAGCTTTTAATTTTGCGATCATCGCTTGCACATCATATTCATCATCACCTTCATATCGTGGAGCGAAAGTGGCAAAGGCGTCTGAAATTTCTGCATGCTGTGCATCTATGTGCACTTTGTTAAATGCGTGGGAGATGACGTAAGGCTCATTGGCTATAATTTGTGGCATAATTGTTTCTGCAAATTTATCTGCATTCATAGCGTAGCCAGCGCTTAATGGACCGGTGAGTGGTGTCTCGACAAAGCCAGGAAAAATAGTGCCGAGATGAATAAAGGCTGGCATGTCATGACGCAAACTTTGCGTTAGCCCAAAGACAGCGTGCTTGGAGGCAATATAGGCCGGGCTTTTGGGTACGGCGACAAAGAAGGCATTTTCCGAAGCAACATTATAAATGGCGGCAGGCGTTCCTTGTTGAAGCATGTATTTGCTAAAGACGGCACAGCCATGCCAGACCCCAAAGAAATTCACATCGAAAACATGTCTTGCTTCATCGACATTAATTTTATCAATCATGCCGCGAGGACCAGAAATGCCCGCATTATTAATGAGTATGTCGACTTGTCCATATGTGGCCCATGCAAATTCGGCAAAAGCGTTGACACTACCGATGTCTGTAACATCTAGTGTGATGGCGCTGGCATCAATGTCGGCCGCGTGGAGTTCAGCAAGTGCTTTATCTAAATATTCTTGACGCGGCTCACCTATGACAATCTTAGCGCCATGTCGCCCCATTGCTTTGGCCAGCGCGAAGCCGATACCTGTCGCACCACCTGTTATGGCGACAACTTTATGATTCAGGGATTGTGATGGGTCACTCAAAACTAAAACGCACGCTTTCTATCTTGTTTTAGGCAGTTGATTTGCGGGTGAGTTTAACAAAGACATTTTCAAGATCAGCTCCAATGGTTGTTAAATCATTGATGCTAATTTTTTCATCTGAGAGTTGTTTTAGAATATCACCAACATGAGTTTCTGCGGGGTTGAAAGTTATTTCTAACAGACCATCGGAACTGAGTGCGCATAGGGCATTGGTTAATTTCGGCGCCGCTTTTAATGCACTGTCCGTTCTTATGTGAAGCGTCTTATTATCAATTAAGTTCAAAAGCGCTTGTGTATTGTCACAGGCAACCAATTGTCCATTGTCGATAATAGCGATGCGATCACATAGAGCTTGAGCTTCCTCCAGGTAATGCGTGGTTAAAACGATGGTTACGCCAAGTTTATTCATCTCCACGACGCGCTCCCATAATTGTTTGCGCAACTCAATATCGACACCTGCTGTGGGTTCGTCGAGTACTAAGATGGGAGGGTTATGAACCATTGCTTTGGCCATTAAGAGTCGACGACGCATGCCGCCTGAGAGCGTGCGGGCATATGCATTGGCTTTATCCTCTAACCCCATTGCCGTGAGAATTTCCATGGTACGCCGTTCTGATTTGGGAACACCATAGAGGCCGGCTTGTGTTTCCATGGCTTCGGCGGGGGTAAAGAATGGATCAATATTAAGCTCTTGGGGTACAACCCCAATAGAAGCGCGCGCTTGACGTGGGTTTTCATCAATATCAAAACCCCATACATCGACATTTCCGCTTGTTTTCATGACAAGCCCGGCCAAAATATTGATAAAGGTCGATTTGCCAGCCCCGTTAGGCCCGAGTAATCCGAAGATAGATCCCTGAGGAATATCGAGGTCAATACCTTGTAAGGCGTGTTTGGGTGGCTGGTTATTGGCCGCTTTATATGTTTTTTTTAGATTACGCGCACGGATCGCATTTTTTGTATCGGACATAGATTGTCTCCTTTTTCCCAATCTAGCATTGCTGGAGTTTAGGAGCAAATAAGATGTGAATGGCACGCAGGGAGGGGTTTTGTTGGTGACGACAAACTGCGATGATAGATGACAAAAAGGAGCAATTATGACCAATCCCGCGACCGGCACCCTAACCAAAGCTGACCATCTTTATCTTGTCGATGGATCAAGCTATCTCTTTCGGGCCTATCATGCTTTGCCACCATTAACACGCAAAAGCGATGGTTTGCCTGTTGGTGCTGTGTCTGGGTTTTGCAATATGTTGCTGAAATTACATGATGAGATGGTTGGAGCTGAGAGCCCAACTCACCTCGCAGTCATTTTTGATCCTCCGGGCGGTAATTTCAGACATGAGATTTATGATGCCTATAAAGCCAACCGCTCAGAGACTCCAGAGGATCTGATCCCTCAATTCGGCTTGGTCCGATCAGCAACCTCTGCCTTCGGTGTACCGGCTGTTGAGCTTGTCGGATTTGAAGCAGATGATTTGATAGCCAGTTATGCCGTTGCCGCAGCAGCCCAAGGTGCACGCGTCACGATTGTGTCTTCGGATAAAGATTTAATGCAATTGGTGGGCGGCACAGTCGATATGCTCGACACGATGAAGAACAAGAAAATTGGCCCAGCTGAGGTTGCTGAAAAATTCGGTGTCGGGCCCGAGCGTGTTATCGATGTCCAGTCATTGGCAGGTGATAGTATTGATAATATTCCGGGTGTGCCTGGGATTGGCATCAAGACTGCCGCTCAACTCATTGAGGAATATGGAGACCTTGATACACTTCTGGCCCGCGCGAGTGAAATTAAACAACCAAAGCGCCGAGAAAGCCTGATCACATTTGCAGATCAGGCTCGCTTAAGCCGCGAGCTTGTTACCTTGCGAACCAATACACCTCTGCCTTGTGGTTGGGATGAAATGCGTCTCATCACCCCCCCTGCTGAGCAAATTCTGGGTTTCTTGAAGGCGATGGAATTTAATACCATTACCAATCGCATTGCGCGTCGTTATAATATTAATCCTGATGATATTTCGCCTGATGCCTCTCTTGTTGCGTCTGGCTCGGCGCCTAAGGCATCATCTCTCGATGATGGTATAGATGCTGGCGCAGTTTTAGAGAATGTTGCGCAAGAGCAGTCGGCTATCGCTCAGTCTTTTCCAAAGATTATACATGATCAATATATTTGTATTTGTGACGAAGAGACATTGTCGAGATTTATAAATGAGGCAATTTCCACCGGCCATGTTGCCGTTGATACGGAAACCGATGGTTTAGACGCAATGACATGTAACTTGGTAGGTATCTCGCTTGCGACCCGTCCTGGCCGCGCGGGTTATATTCCGCTAGCACATGGACTTAATCAGCTCGATCTTGGTGAAGATGTTTTGAACGGAAAAAAACAACTGGCTTTAGCCAAGGTTATTGAAATGCTTGCCCCAGTTCTTGCAAGAGAAGACCTTTTAACCATATGGCAAAATGCTAAATTTGACCTTCAAGTTCTGAGGCGCCACGGGTTTCAAATTGGCGCGCTCGATGACACAATGCTAATGTCTTATTCATTGGATGCGGGCTTGCATGGACATGGCATGGATGAGCTGGCGCGTTTATGGCTAGATCATGAAGCGATCTCAATTAAGTCTTTGCTGGGCACGGGCAAAAATCAAATCACATTTGACCAAGTGCCGATTGATAAAGCGACAGCTTATGCTGCTGAGGATGCCGATATTACGCTTCGTTTGTGGCATGTCTTGAAGCCACAATTATCAGTCAACCAGGTTGCCAAAGTCTACGAGTCGACGGAGCGGTCTTTGGTTCCGGTCATTGTTCAAATGGAGTCTCACGGAATCCGGGTCGATCGCAATGTCCTTTCAAACCTGTCGAGTGAGTTTGCGCAGAAAATGGCGATGATGGAGGATTCTATTCATAAGCTCGCCGGTGAAAGCTTTAACCTCGCAAGCCCTAAGCAATTGGGTGAAATTCTCTTTGATAAACAGGGTCTACCTGGGGGTAAAAAAACAAAAACAGGCGCTTATGCAACGGGCGCAGAAATTCTCGAGGGGCTTGCTGCAGATGGGCATGCTTTACCGGCTGAGATTTTAAATTGGCGTGGGCTGGCTAAGCTGAAATCAACTTATACAGATGCGTTACAAGATTTTATCAATCCAGATACGGGGCGCATTCACACCTCTTATTCTTTGGCCGCGACAACAACAGGGCGGCTGTCTTCGTCTGATCCTAATCTGCAAAATATTCCGATACGTAGTGAAGACGGACGGCGCATTCGAACGGCATTTATTGCTGACCCCGGAAATGTCTTGGTGAGTGCTGACTATAGTCAAATTGAGTTAAGGCTTCTGGCGCATATCGCAGATATTCCAGCTCTTAAAAATGCCTTTGCAGAGGGTCTTGATATTCATGCGATGACCGCCTCGCAAATTTTTAATGTTCCGCTTAAGGATATGACGTCCGATATTCGGCGCCGTGCGAAAGCTATTAATTTCGGTATTATTTACGGCATTTCAGTTTTTGGACTTGCTAATCAACTGGGCATTTCTCGGCCGGAGGCCAGTCAGTATATCGATGCTTACTTTGAGCGTTTCCCGGGCATTAAGGATTATATGGAAACGATTAAGGCCGAGGCGCGCACGCATGGTTATGTTTCAACCTTATTTGGTCGCAAAGTGCATGTAAAAGATATTGCGGCTAAACAGCCTGCATTGCGGGCATTCGCCGAACGCGCGGCTATTAATGCGCCAATTCAGGGAAGTGCCGCCGATGTTATTCGGCGCGCCATGGTCCAAATGCCAACCCGTTTGGCCGCGCTGCCGTTTGAGGCGCGCATGCTTTTGCAAGTTCATGATGAACTTATATTTGAAGTCTCTGAGGAAAATGCTGATGCGCTCATTGCCTGTGCGCGTGAGACCATGGAAAATGCATGTGCGCCAAGAATTAAACTTTCTGTGCCACTGACGGTTGATGCACGGGCCGCAAAGAATTGGGATGAAGCACATTAGAAAATAGACCGCTATATAAAAAACCCCGCCGGTTAGGGCGGGGTTTTAAAAGCGTATTATTGAATGATGGATGTTTATTCTGCGGCAGGTGCAGCAGCGCGTACATCATCTCCAACGTGATTAATGAATTTCTCAAAATTGGCGATGAACATTTTGACCAATTTTTGAGCCTGCGCATCATAGGCATCTTTGTCGGCCCATGTGTTGCGTGGGGTTAAAATGCTGCTATCAACATTAGGAACAGAGACAGGGACGTCAAAGCCAAAATTTGGATCGCGCGCAAAGTCAACATTGTTCAAGCTACCATCAAGTGCGGCAGATAAAAGAGCGCGGGTCTCTTTGATCGGCATTCTGTTGCCAATACCATAAGCACCACCTGTCCAGCCAGTATTGACTAGCCAGCATTGTGCGCCATGCTCAGCGATCAGGTCACGCAACAAGTTGCCATATTCTGATGGGTGACGCGGCATGAACGGTGCGCCAAAACATGTTGAGAATGTGGCTTCAGGTTCTGTAACCCCTTTTTCTGTGCCGGCTACTTTTGCCGTATAGCCAGATAAGAAGTGATACATGGCTTGGCTTGGTGTCAAACGTGAAATAGGAGGTAAGACACCGAATGCATCAGCGGTCAGCATAATGATCGTTTTTGGATGTCCAGCACGACCTGTTGGTGACGCATTTGGAATGAAAGAGAGCGGGTAAGCTCCACGTGAATTTTCAGCCAATGAATTATCATTGAAATCTAATTCGCGCGTTTCAGGATCCATCACCACATTTTCAAGAACGGTTCCAAAGCGCTGGGTCGTCGCATAAATTTCTGGTTCAGCTTCAGCAGAAAGATTGATCATTTTTGCATAACAGCCGCCTTCAAAGTTAAAGACGCCGTTTTCTGACCAGCCATGCTCGTCATCGCCGATCAATGTCCGGTTAGGGTCAGCTGACAATGTGGTTTTACCTGTACCACTTAAGCCAAAGAAGACAGCGGCTTGGTCGTTTTTATCGACATTAACCGAGCAATGCATTGGCATGACGCGCTTGGCGGGTAATGCATAATTTAGCATTGAGAACACAGACTTCTTCGTTTCACCAGCGTAAGACGTGCCGACAATCAGAACAATTTTCTTGGCGAAATTAACCGCAATCATTGTTTCTGTCCGAGCGCCGTGACGCTCTTTATTTGCTTTGAAACTTGGCAAATTGATGATTGTAAAATCGGCCTTGAATGTCTCAAGCTCCTCCGGAAGAGGCTCAATCAATAGGTTTTGAATGAATAAAGAGTGCCATGCGAGCTCTGTAATCACACGTGTTGGCAAGCGGTGGATTGGATCAGCTCCACCAAATAAGTCTTGGACAAAGAGTTCTTTGCCTTCTGCATGAGCAAGAACGTCGCTATGGAGCGCATCAAACTGCTCAGATGTGATCGATTTATTATTGTCCCACCAAACATTGTCTTCAGTCGTTTCATCGCGAACAATAAACTTATCTTGCGCGGATCGACCGGTGTGCTGTCCTGTTTTAACGAGAAGTGGGCCGTTGGCGGCGATTTCAGCTTCATTGCGCTCAAGGGCGGCATGGTAAAGCTGTGCGGGGCGAAGGTTCCAGTGAGCGGCTTTAAGATTGCTAAGCCCTTGTTCTTCTAAACCAAATTTACTTCTTTTATAACCTGACTGTTGCATCGCAAGATCCTTAAAATACGTTAATTTGCGGGGACTATAGGCATTTAGGCTTAATTACGCAACTCTGGCATTGCCCTCAATTGCCTTATCAATGACATATTTTTTAGGCTGAATGGGGATATTGTGGACAAAATATTATGATAAAAGCCGTATGATAGGCTTATGATGGCTCTGCACTCGCTTAAAAGCGCGGAAATTGGGGCTTAATGGAGGTATTCTTTGGAACATATCGTTCTGGTTGATGATGAAGCGAGTATTTTAACCTCGGTCAAAATGGCCCTTGAAGCAGAAGGGTTTCGCGTTTCCACCTATACAAATGGCCAAGATGCTTTGGCAGGCATTCCCACGATTTCAGCTGATTTGGGGGTGTTTGACATTAAAATGCCACGGATGGATGGTCTGGAATTATTAAGGCGTTTGCGCGCCTTTAGCGCCATGCCTGTTATTTTCTTAACTTCCAAAGATGATGAAATTGATGAGTTCTTTGGCCTGCGTATGGGCGCAGATGATTATATTACCAAACCTTTCTCGCAGCGCCTTTTAATAGAGCATATTCGTGCCGTTTTACGGCGCACCAATGCGCGAAGAGGGGACAGCCCCTCCTTAAAAGCCTCAGATGTTCCTGCGGATAAGGCGTCGGATCGCTATTTTCAGCGGGGTCGGCTGGTGGTGGATGCTGAACGTCATGAAACATTATGGGATGATGCGCCAGTTAACCTGACAGTGACCGAATTTTCATTGCTTGAGGCTTTGGCAATTCGCCCAGGGGTTGTGAAAAGCCGAGATGCTTTAATGGATGCGGCTTATGATGAACAGATTTACGTGGATGACCGGACCATTGACAGTCATATAAAAAGATTGCGCCGTAAATTTAAAGCGGTTGATCCGCAATTTGATGCCATTGAAACGCTTTATGGTGTTGGTTATCGGTATAGGGAAACTTAATATTGGCCCTTTCACGATATTTACCCAGAAGTCGTTTGTTCTTCCGTATTATCCTCGTTAACCTTGTCGGTATTATTGTGCTGGGCGCTGGCATCTTTTTTGTTAGCAATGAACGTGAGGCGCTTGTTGAAGCGCATAAAGCGAATATTTTATCTCAGGCGCGCATTATTTCGAGCGCTCTAAGTGAAGCAGCCAGTGAGGGACAATTTCAGTTTTTGCCCGGGCCATCATTGCTGGGCTCGCATTTGGGAGATCGAATGACGCCAGATTGGCGCGTTGTTGAGGCGGCTCAAATTGTTGCCCGCCTGACAAACAAAACCAATATTCGTGTCCGATTATATGCGCGCAATGGCCGGCTTCTTGTTGACTCTGAGGGTGTCAGCCGACGGGGTGGTGTCGTCTTGCGCGAATTACCACCTTTGGGCAGCGCTGAAAATTCTTTCTCTTGGGTCGCATTTGAGAGTGCGATCCGTAAGCAATTTGGATTTCCAGGCATTTCTATTCTCACCGATGATCTGGCGTTAAATGGCGCGAACCTTGAAGAGGTGCGGCTGGCGCTTTCGGGACGAGCCGCGACGGGTCATCGGCGCGATGAAGCTGGGCAAGATATGGTCACGGTCGGCATGCCTGTGCAGGCTTATCGTGCGATCATTGGCGGGCTCTTTGTGACGAGTAAACCAGGTGAGATCGATCGCATTATTTATGCGGAGCGTATAAACTTTTTAAAATTAATCGGGGTCGCTATTTTGGTGGCGATGGTCACCTCGCTCTTTTTGGCGCGAACAATTAGTGTACCAGTCTCTAAATTATCGCGCGCTGCAGGGCAATTTTCCAATCGTGTAGGTGCCTTGCCGTCGGCCGATGTTATTCCTGACTTTTCAGTACGTGGAGATGAAGTCGGCGACCTGTCGGTGACATTGCGTGCGATGGTCAGAGAGCTCCTTGAGCGGCTTAATACGATTGACCAATTTGCCGCTGATGTGTCGCATGAATTAAAAAACCCCTTAACCTCGCTCCATAGTGCGGTGCAAAGCCTATCCAATGCCAATAACCCAGA
>CBFHJI010000041.1:0-12437 GCA_965656255.1 Alphaproteobacteria bacterium | reverse complement strand
ATCTTGGCCATGGTGACGTAAGAGCGACTGGCCAGTGGAAAGAAAAGAAGTTTGATTATGACGGTTACAAGCAGAATGGAGAGGCCGTAATTGCCAAGGAGGTGATAGAAAAACTGTAAAGCGGCAAACATTGGTTTGGTTAAGAAGTAAAACCAACCCCAATCAATAAGAAGGTCAAAGCGGTCAATGCCTTGATTTGTATAATTATCGATGACATCGACGACTTTCGCCCCAGCAAATAAACGGCTGGATACGGTGGATATTTGTCCAGGCGCAATGGCTCTGCCGTCTAAAATATAATCGCTTTTAAAGACTTCATTTTCGGGTTGATTGGCGCCACGCGCCACAAAGCGTGCATTCACGGTTGCATCTTGCGGTGGTATGAGTGCTGTCGCCCAATATTTGTCTGTGAACCCAAGCCAGCCGCCTTGCGATGTTATTTTTGTAGGCCCGTCTTCAAGCAAGTCTGCATAATCTAACTCTTGCAAACCGTCCTCGCCAAGCAAACCAATTGGGCCTTCATGAAGCACAAAGAGGTTGCTGGTCTTTGGACGTCCTGTACGGATAATTTGTCCATAGGGGAATAATGTGACAGTCGACGCGGATGTGTTTTGTACCTGATCATCAATTGTGAACATAAATTCATGGTCAACAGAAATAGTGCGGGTAAAGACTAGGCCTGACTTTGACTTATATTCGAGAGTGACGGGGTTGTCTGGTGCGAGTGTAGCCCCGTTTTTGAGTGTCCATTGACTTTGATCATTAGGTAGGTCGAGTTCGGCGCCAGGAAGGGCTTGCCATCCAAATTGTGCTTGCCAACTCTTTGGTTCTGTTTCTGGGCGAAGAAGTGTCACCGACGGCGACCCCTCTTTGAGTGAAACAGGGTATTGTGTGAGGGAGATATCATCAAAGCGAGCACCCAATAGGGAAATAGACCCTTTCATTTGATCTGACTCAACTGAAACACGTGGGGCATTTTTGAGTGAGGTGCGTTTTGCCGCTTCTGGCTCGGCTTGATCAAGCTGCGGGGCGCCAGGGTTGTTGAGGGCAAGCGGGTCGGCTGCTAAAGGCGCAAGTGGCTGTTCTGTGGCGGCTTGCTGTGCAAGTGCTTCTCGTTGAGCTGCCTCTTTGGGCGCAATAACGAAATATTGCCAACCTATTAAAACACCCAAGCTCAGAACAATGGCAAAAAGAAAGTTACTATTCTCGTTCACGGATTACACCCTCATCGTTTTGTCAGCTGATCGCTTAATCAGTCTTCGTTTGGTTTTTGTCAATTTCGCCATGCAGTTTACGCAACGCATAGAGAAAGTCATTTCTTAAATCGTTAAAATTACGCCTGCATGTTTCTAGCCGACCAATGAGGACATAGTCCATGCCGGATCGACCCTGCTGGGGCAATATTTCTTTTGCCAATGCCCTTAAACGACGCTTTGTTTTATTGCGTGTGACCGCAGATCCTATTTTTTTTGTTGCTGTGAGGCCAAATCGGACAGATGCGGATTGGTCATTACGAACGTTGAGTTGTAAGACAAGACCCTTGGTCGCTTTGCTCGCGCCTTTAGCTGCTGCTAAAAAATCTCGACGAACGAGCAGTCTTTCGAGAGACTGCGCCATGGCATCAATAATTAGGCTGATAAACGCTTGCGGCCGCGCGCACGGCGACGGCTTAAGACAAGACGACCACCTTTAGTGGCCATGCGTGCACGGAAACCGTGACGGCGTTTGCGAACCAAATTGCTTGGTTGGAATGTTCTTTTCACTGGTCACTCCTTGGGGCCCACCGATAACTTTTGATAAGCCCGATAAGCTAGAAAATACTTAATGTGAATGGGGATTTAGCCAATATGAGCGGAATAGTCAATCTTAACTCTGTGAAAAGCGCAGTTTGAGTAAAAAAAATAGAAACTTGAGACGATTCTCTCGCTTTTATACCCAGTTAAAGCTAGTTTGTGCGTCAGAGGAGTATGTTCATGCGTAAACAATTAAAACGGCTTAGTGCTGTAGGTTTATTGGTTTTGGGGCTAGGCTTAGCCTATTATTTTGATTTGGCTGCATATTTCTCTTTAGATGGCTTACGAGAAAATGAGGCGCGTTTGCGCGATTTTGCGGCAAATTCACCGTTTCTTGCCGCTGCCTTATATATTCTCACTTACGCAATAGCTGTTGCACTTTCATTGCCAGGCGCTATTTGGCTGACATTATCGGGGGGCCTAATATTTGGCACGATCTGGGGTGGTGCGCTGGCTGTTACTGGTGCAAGTATTGGGGCGAGCTTGCTGTTTTTGTTGGCCCGTTATGTTATTGGCGATTTTTTCAGAGGTCGTTATGGAGCACGTCTTCAAGGATTTGAAGCAGGGTTTAATGAAAATGCAGCCTCATACCTTTTATCAATGCGTTTAGTGCCTATTTTCCCCTTTTTCCTTGTCAATTTAGGGGCGGCCTTTATGGCCGTTCCGTTGCGCACTTTTTTCTGGACCACTTTTATCGGCATTATTCCTGGTGGCTTTGTTTACGCAAGTATTGGCAATGGCATTGGCTTTCTATTGCAAAATGGTCAAGAGCCCGAGCTTAGTTTGTTTGGTCGACCGGAAATTCTTGTGCCGCTCGTCGGCTTGGGTATTTTGTCGCTGGTGCCTGTTTTTTTAAGGCGCTTTAAAAGCGCTGATTAAGGTCCGGCTTTGTCTATGATATGGTGATATTGCGGTCAGCTGACCCAAGTTAAGAGAGTTTGAGTATGAAAGATGTAATATTTGCAGATTTATGTGTGATTGGTGCTGGCGCTGCGGGGTTATCTGTTGCTGCGGGTGCCGCACAATTGGGCGTTAACGTTGTTTTGGTTGAAGCCAATGAAATGGGCGGCGACTGCCTAAATACGGGTTGCGTACCGTCTAAGGCCTTGTTGCATGTTGGGCATATCGCGTATCAAGCAAGCAAAGGGGCGGCGCTGGGGATTAGCGGTCTCTCACCAAAGAGCAATTATGCTGCTGCAATGTCCTATGTTCAGTCTGTTATTGAAGGCATTGCACCGATCGATAGCGTCGAACGGTTTCAAAATTTAGGTGTACATGTCATCAAGGCTCGCGCCCAATTTATAGGGCCAGATCAAATCCAGGCCGGAGATAACATTGTCCAAGCAAAGCGCTTTGTTATTGCAACAGGCGCGCGCGCAAGCGTGCCGCCGATAAAGGGTTTGAGTGACTTACCCTATCTGACCAATGAAACACTTTTTAAAGGCAAGGCTAAGCCGGGGCATTTGCTTATTTTAGGTGGCGGTGCTGTTGGTCTTGAAATGGCACAAGCGCATATTCGATTGGGCGCGAAAGTGACATTGATCGAACGCGATGTTTGTTTGCCAACAGAGGATCGCGATATGGTTGCGCCTATCTTAGATCAATTGCGGGCTGAGGGCGTCACCATTCTTGAGAAATGTTACGTTAAGTCTGCTGAAATGGTCGGGCGAAAAGTTGTTTTAAAAACCTCAAAGCTAGACATCACCGGTAGCCATGTTTTGGTTGCGACAGGACGCCAGCCAAATACTGAGACCCTTGGGTTGGAACAGGCCAATGTTGTTCTTGATAATGGATTTGTTGAGACTGATGCCCGCTTGCGTAGCTCCAATAAACGCATTTATGCGCTCGGTGATGTTGTTCGCGGTGCGGGATCAACTCATTGTGCGTCTTATCAGGCAGGCATTGTTATTCGCAATGCCTTGTTTAGATTGCCGGCAAAGCAGAGCCTGGCTTTGATGCCGCGTGCTGTCTATACGTCTCCAGAATATGCACGGGTTGGCCTTAATGAGAGTGAGGCTGTTCGCGAGAATATTAAGTATCGTGTCGCGCGCTGGCCGTTTGAAGAGAATGATCGCGCCCGGGCTGAATCGGGCACAGCGGGTCATGTCAAAGTTATTATAACACCAGGTGGCAAAATACTCGGTGCTGCGATAACCGGAACGATGGCAGCTGATTTGTTGACGCCATGGTCTTTGGCTATGAGTAATAAGTTGAAATTATCTGCGATGGCTGGGGTGATTGTCCCATATCCAACGCGAAGCGAAGCTGGCAAGCGTGCCGCAGGTGATTTCTATGGTAGAAAGTTATTTAGTGCGCGCGGTCGCATGGTCGTCAAAATTATCAATATGTTATTGCCTTAACCTTTTGTTAAGACTTATTCGCTATTGCTTCTCTAGAATAGATTTTGTGTTTCGTTGAGGAGTAGTGTGTTGCTTAAAAGGTTATCGCAATTATGGGTTAAACCCTCTAATGACGGCATTTCAGCCACGATTGCTCGCAGAACAGTGCTGGTTCTGTGGCTATGTGCAACTATTTGCTATCTTGCTATTTCCCCCTTTATTGTCTCAGAGCAATTATTGCAAACAATTAAAACGATCGGACTTTATGGCGAAATGCTCAGCGAAGAGCTCCATAGCCAAGAAAAAGTCCATGAATTATCTCTCAAGTCCACAAGTAAATATGGCATTGAAGGTCTCTATCGTAACGATAATACGGCCGGCCAGTTTGGGCATTTCGTTATGTTTTCCCAAGATCCATTATTGGAAAGTATTGGCAGCACATATAATTTAACCAATGCGGCTTGGTGGTCGCGCGTGCCTGAAGCAATGTCTATTGTTTTTGGAGATGGCAATAGCGTTATCAGAATCATCGGTTATGAAACTGACCTAGCCCCGCGGGTTGATGTGTTCATTAAAAAAGATTTTTTGCAGGACCGTATTGGCGGCATGTTTAGCAATGCCGCACTCATTGGTTTTGCGATGTTTATTGTCACGCATTTTGCTGTTTGGTTCACTGTCCGAGCCTATATTGGTGCGAGTTTGAGTGCGATGCTCGCCAGTCTATATGCCACGCCTGTCAATAGCCCTCTTATGGATAAGAAAAATTCGCCTTTGGTTAAAAAGTTGAATGAAAATCATTCAGCGCTTGAAGTGCATATTTATGAGCAGGCACGCTTAGCATCATTAGGCGCGGCAGCTGGCCGACTGGCTCATGATATTCGAAACCTTTTGGCAAGTTTGCTCCTGATTTCTGAGCGTTTTGTAGCAATGGAAGGCGAGGCTGAAAGTAAGCTTGGCAAGCGGATGCAAGCCAGCGTTAATCGTGCCTTGGCCTTATGTGACTGGGCGTCGCGTTACACCAGCGCGAAGCGTGATCAGATTGTTGTTTCTGAACTTAATTTAGCGCCCCTTGTTGATGAGGTTTTGTCATTTGTTGCCCTGCATGATCCTAGAAGCCGGGTTGAACTCATTAATGGCATTAGCCCTGACTTTACCGTTCTTGCGGAGCGAACACTTTTGTTTCGCATATTATTTAACATCGGCCTCAATGCTGTGCAGGCAATGCAAAGACAAAAAGATCGTGGTTTTTTGAGAATTACTGCTCGGTTGGCGGATAAAAACGTGGAAATTGATCTCATAGATGGCGGTCCGGGTCTAGACGCCTCGGATGCTTTGTCCTCGATCGAACCGCATAATAACCAACCCAAAGGGACTGGCCTTGGCATGACAATCGCGGCCGACCTTGCGCGATGGCACGGTGGTGAACTTGAGCTTGTCCGTTCGGATAGTTTTGGTACTTGTTTTCGTTTGAACCTGCCGTTAATGGCGCGTCAAAGAGAGGATGGCGTCGAGCTGGCCGACTTTGTAACCAGCGAGTTAGGTTAAGAGTATTGCATTCTTTATCAAGATCGGCTACTCAAACCAAGTGTTAGCACCGGTAGCTCAGCTGGATAGAGTACTTGACTACGAATCAAGGGGTCGGGAGTTCGAATCTTCCCCGGTGCGCCACATTTCCTTCATCCGTTTCAAATTTGTTTTTCTCAACATTTGAGTGCTTTTTCTTCATCATTAATTGATGAGCGCAGTTAATGATTCATATATCAGACGGCGTTTGTCGATGAGAGGGAAACTCAGCTCAAAGATAATTGTGTTAGATTATTTGAGAAGCCTGCGTGAGATGCTGTCTCATCATTATCGCAGGGCGATGAAGGAAAGGGCGAGACCTGCCATTAAAGCGGTCTGAGCAAAGACCATAAGTATAGGTCGCCACCCGACTTCTCTGAGGGAGTTAAAGCTGGTTTTAACGCCCAATGCGGCAACCGCAAATATGAGAAACATGCGTGCCCCTTGCGACATTAATTTAGACAGCTCTTCTGGAATAAGTTGAAATGAGTTAAGGGCCACAACCACAAGAAAACCAATTAAAAATCCAGGAACTTTTGGTGTTGATGACAAGCCTGTCCGCGCGCCAATAAAAATAGCGATTAAGGCAACGATTGGGAATAAGAGGGCGACGCGTAATAATTTAGTAATGGTCGCGACTTCGCCAGAGGTGTCACTGACAGCATAGCCAGCGCCCAAAACCTGCGCGACGTCATGAATCGATGCCCCGAAGAAAATGCCAGCTTCAAACTCAGAATGCCCCATGAGGTCGCTAATAATGGGATAAGCAATCATGGCTATGGTTGAGAATGTTGCAACGCAGACGATTATAAAAATAGTGTTGCGCTCGAGATGTTTGCTCGCGGGTAGAACGGATGACACAGCCAAGGCTGCAGAAGCGCCGCAAATGGCGACAGCGCCACCAGAGAGAAAGCCAAGCTCCTTTGGGAGTTTTAATAAACGGGAAATCCCGACGCCTGAAAAGAAGGTGATTGCGACGATAATGATAACGGCAATGACAACATCAAGGCCAAGGGCAGAAATTTCTTGGAATGTTATTTGAGCACCCGATATAGCAATGCCAATGCGCAGAAGGTCCTTTGCCGCAAAATCAAGACCGATGCGTGTTGTCTCAATGGTGGATAAAAAATTAACCGCAAGTCCAAGCAAGAGAGCAAAAAAAACAGCAGGTGCTAAATAATGCTCGGCCAAAAACATTGCCGATAAGCTGATCATGGCAGCGCAGGCGAAACCTGGTAAAATGGACCGTATATAGCTGATCGAAAGTTTGTTGATTTTGGTTGGGGCGAGCGCAGGCAGGCCTTCAAATGAATCCAGATAATCATAATTCTTATATTTAAATGCAGATTGATCAGTGTCGTTTTTTAGGGTCATGCCGGTTGCTTTTCAGAATAATTACGCTCTATCTGTCTTAGTTTGGCCCATCTTTCTCATAATTAACACTATAATTATGAGATCACTCCCATAAGCCGCTACTATTTTATGATGACTTTTAGAAACGGCTCTTTATTTTTCAATATTTTCTATGCAGACTTATCTGATACAGGTTTGGGTATGACATGAATAGAAAGTTTAAAGTGTGAACCGCCAATATTTTCATTCTCTCGCAAATGCGCTGGCCCATGACGGGTTTTCTGAACCACTATTGGTTATCGACTTAGCGCGGTTGCGCCATAATATTGAGCTTTTCCAGCATATGTTACCTCAAGGCATGGCTTATCGCATTGTTGCCAAGTCCCTGCCGAGCCCTGCGTTATTAAACTTTGTTATGAAGAAAACGCGCTCAAACAGGCTGATGAGTTTTAATGCCGAGATGACAGGGCAATTGTTAAAAGCTTTTCCAAATGCGGATCAATTACTTGGGAAGCCGTTACCGGAAAAACGCTTGGCGTCATTCCTTGCGCAATTGCCGGCGGGTTTGAAGCGTAAACAGGGTCATATTCAGTGGTTGGTCGATACGCCAGAGAGACTTGCGGCTTATGAGGCCATTGCGCGCGGCTTTAACGTCAAACTTCGGATTAGTCTGGAGTTGGATGTGGGATTACACCGCGGTGGTTTTTCTCCGGGGGCACATTTGCAGGCTGGGCTGGATATTTTACAGAGCAGTCAACATCTTACGCTTTCGGGTACAATGGGGTATGAGCCTCATTTAACGAAAATCCCTGATATTGAGGGTTGGCGTGACCGTGCAAAACGCGGTGCTTGGAAAATTTTAGATGATACTTACGACCAAATTGCAACCCAGTTTGGCGTTGGTGTTTTGAGTTCACTTATAAGAAATACAGCTGGCAGCCCAACATTTGGTTTATATAAAAATATGCAGCACTCAAATGAATTGGCGGCAGGGTCTGCGCTTGTTAAGCCCAGCGATTTTGATATTCCTTTGTTGCGTCGATTTAAGCCCGCTGCTTTTATTGCCACACCAGCGTTAAAAGTAAGTAAGGGTGTTGAATTTCCAGCCCATGAATTTGCCAATGGTGTTGTCGGAAATATACAGCCTGGCCAAAAGATTTTTGTGCATGGCGGATATTGGATGGCGTCGCCTGTGTTTCCGCGTGGCTTGACTTATAGCGACATTTTTGGACGTTCGAGCAATCAGGATTTATTGCTGGCACCTCCGAATTTAAAAATAAAGGTTGATGACTATGTGTTTTTAAGGCCCCACCAAAGTGAAGCCGTATTCTTACAATTTCCCAATATAGCAATATTTGACGACGGAAAAATTACGGATATTTGGCACCCTTTGCCGGTTTCAGCATAGGTCATTATTTCGGGTTTATGTACAGGCTTGCCGCATGACTTTGCCTCGTATTATGTTAAGGCTATGTAGAGTAGCTATTCCAATAACGTTTTATTTTAAACACACAGCGACGTGAAATCTTAGCGTGGTGTTAGGTCAGGGAGAAGAAGATGATGAAAGTGAGTGAAACAGTCACGTTAAGTGTTGAGGACAATGTTGCATTTATTACAATTGATAATCCGCCGGTTAATGCCCTAAGTTGGCATGTGCGTGATGGTATTTATGAGGGCGTCACGAAAGCAAATACACTTGAGGATGCCAAGGCGATCGTCCTGATTTGTCAGGGTGGTACTTATATCGCTGGGGCTGATATTCGTGAGCTCGGTGGACCCAGCAAAGGTGTGGATTTTAATCTGGCACTAGAGGCGATTGAAAACTCATCTAAGCCAGTTATTTCAGCGATTCACGGAACTGCACTTGGTGGCGGTTTAGAAACAGCTCTAACTTGTCACTATCGCGTTGCCGTTGCCTCTGCCAAATTTGGTCTTCCGGAAGTTAAGCTTGGTCTTTTGCCTGGTGCTGGCGGCACACAGCGCTTGCCCCGTATCGTGGGTGTGGAAAAAGCGCTGGAGATGATGGTGCTTGGGGATCCTATTGACGCACAGTCGGCCCTCGCATGTGGGCTTATTGACGAGATTGTTGATGACCTCGGCATTGGCGCGCGTGCCTTTGCTCAAAAAGTGATTGCTGAAAACAAGCCATTAACGCGGGTACGTGACCTTGAAGAAAAGTTGCAGCCTGCGCGTGATAACCCAGCTATTTTCGAAACCTATCGCAAAATCGTTGCAAAACGCGCCCGTGGCTTTGATGCCCCAGAGGCCATTATTCAGTGTATTGAAGATGCCGTGAATAAGCCCTTTGATGAAGGCCTTGCCGAGGAACGCCGTCGCTTTGTTGCGCTTATTGCAGGCACGCAATCCGCCGCGCAACGGCATTATTTCTTTGCCGAGCGTCGCGCCAATAAAATCCCAGATGTGACACCTGATACGCCAAGCATTCAGATTCAGTCGGTCGGTGTCATTGGCGCCGGCACTATGGGTGGCGGTATCTCGATGAATTTCTTAAGTGCGGGTATTCCTGTGACTATGGTTGAAACGAACCAAGAGGCATTAGACCGCGGTGTTGCAACAATGCGTAAAAACTTTGAACGCAGTGCGAAACGTCTCGGCATTAGCCAAGATGAAGTGGATCAGCGCATGGCCCTTTTGACACCGAGCTTAAGCATGGATTCATTAGCCGATTGTGATTTGGTGATTGAAGCCGTTTTTGAAAACCTTGACTTGAAGAAAGATATTTTCTCAACCCTCGATGCCATTGTTAAAGATGGGGCTATCCTTGCATCGAATACCTCAGCGCTTGATCTCAATGCGATCGCTCAAGCGACCAAACGCCCCGATCATGTCGTTGGCCTCCATTTCTTTAGTCCCGCAAATATTATGAAATTGGTTGAAATCGTGCGCGGTCAGGCGACTTCTGCAAGCGTTATGAAAACGGCGATGGATCTTTGTAAGCGGATCAAGAAAATTGCCGTTGTATCGGGTGTCTGTCATGGCTTTATTGGCAACCGTATGCTGGCCCAGCGTCAGTTCCAGTCCCAGAAAATGATTCTTGAAGGCTGCATGCCTTGGGATGTTGACCGCGTTTTATATGAGTTTGGTATGCCTATGGGTCCGTTTGCGATGTCTGACCTTGCTGGTCTTGACCTTGGTTGGGATGCGACCAAATCCAATGGCGAAACATTGCGTGATCGTTTGTGTGAAATGGGACGTCGTGGTCAAAAAACAGGTGCTGGTTATTATGACTATGATCCAGAAACGCGTGCGGCTTCGCCAAATGCCGATGTTGAGAATCTCATTCTTGAGTTTTCCGAAAAGCTCCAAAAGCGGCGTCGTGACTATTCTTCAGAAGAGATTTTGCAAAGATGCATTTATCCAATGATCAATGAAGGCGCTAAGATTTTAGAAGAAGGCATTAGTGCCCGGCCAAGCGATATTGATGTTGTTTGGGTCAATGGTTACGGATGGCCTGTTTACCGAGGCGGGCCGATGCAATATGCGGATACAATTGGTTTGAAAAAGATTGTTGAAACGCTCAAGGGTTTCCAAGAGCAAGATGGAGATGATTTTTGGCAGCCAGCCGCCTTGCTTGAAAAACTCGTTGCTGAGGGCAAGACATTCGCTGACCTAAACGGCGCATAAAGCGGTTAACCCTTAAAATGTAAAAGGCTGGCGGAGAGGTTCTCTGCCAGCCTTTTTTTAAAGCACATATCTGCTGCGAATATTATGGTCTGGTTTGATAGACTGCTTGATATGTGAGTGGCCAGATATCTTGCCGTAATGTCGTACGGTGCGGCAAAATTTGCGTCATAAACATACCAATAAGTTGGTTGTCAGGGTCGACCCAGAAAAAGGTTCCAGCAGCACCACCCCAGAAAAATGAGTTATCTGGCAAAGCTACACCAGCCATTGCTTGATTGGTGATCATGCCAAAGCCATGTCCAAAGCCAATACCTTTGCCAACGGCTATGGCGGTTAAACGTTCCCGCGGTTCGGTACCACCCATGGCATCTCGGCGCATTAAATTGACAGTCATAGGTGACAAAATGCGCTGTCCGTCCAAACTACCGCCATTGAGAAGCATGCGCGCAAAGCGCAAATAATCAGCTGTTGTGGAGATAAGGCCGCCGCCACCACTTTCCATTTTGGTTTCTGGTTCATATGAGGTCAGCATGTTTTGCGTAAGGGGTTCAAGCCCTGGCCCTGTCGCTTTTGCGCGAAACCCTTGTGTGGCTAGCTTTGCGGGCACACCTTCTGGTGCATAAATTGTGGCGACCCGATCTCTGCTTTCTTTTTTATAATGAAAACTTGTATCAACCATTTTAAGGGGATCAAAAAGACGCTCTTGCAAAAAGACACTAAATTTTTGTCCAGATACAACCTCGACCAGTCTTCCTAGAACATCTGTAGATACACCATAGTTCCAATACGCTCCGGGCTCAAATGCGAGCGGTGCTTGCCCAAGCCGACGAACAAATTCTTGTAGGTCTGTGGTCGGATCAGGATCAACTTTATTTTGCCGATAATATGCGCCAACTGGTGAGCCATCAAAAACGCCATATGTCACGCCTGATGTATGTTTCATGAAATCTGAAATAGTTGGTTGGCGTTTGGCAGCACGTGTGGGCGGGTTGCCGGTGCCCGCAGGGTCATAGACACGAAGGTTTGCTAGCTCAGGAATATATTTTGCTATTGGCTCATGCAATAGCAACTTGCCCTCTTCGAACAAGATCATCACCGCAACCGAGGTGATTGGTTTGGTCATTGAGAAGAGATGAAAAATGGTGTCGTCTTGTATCGGTGTTTTTGACGCGATATTTTGATAGCCCCAATTTCGTTCATAAATAACTTTATCGCCCTGAAAAATGACCGCGCGAGCGCCTGGCATTTCACCGGCATCTTGTGCGGATTGGTAATGAGTATCGATGAGCGCAAAGCGGTCGTGATCAATTTTAAATGTGTCTCGATTAAACTCAATCGCTCCCAGCATGAAAAGAGCGCCAATGGCGATAAGCCCTGCTGTATATAAATATGGCCGATGGGACGTCATTTCTATTCTCCGGATTGTCTGAAAGTTATTTATAGTTTTACTGAGCTTTTATAGATCAATTAGCTATAGAAGGCATCTCCTTTGCGGAGTGTTTGCCATTGGGCATCGTCATGCCCAAAAATGATCTGATCACCCCTCTCGCGCATCTGCGCAATAGACTTTGTCATTTTGAGGGTTAGGGCATCATCCCAGCTGTTGAGAGGTATAAAATCATCTTCCATATTATTGGCAACAGGCACTGCGTCAGATGCCAAAACAAATGGTCCGTCTTGGTCAAGTTCAACGCGTGCGATCATCATGCCTGCTGTGTGACCAGCGGCTGGTATAAGTGTGATG
>CBFHJI010000040.1:0-13474 GCA_965656255.1 Alphaproteobacteria bacterium | reverse complement strand
TTTAGGAGGCAGACTAGCTCATAATAGACTCGCAGAGCCCGACACTCTTTACATTATTCCCTAAAACTATATTTCAAATCGATAATTTAACAAGCAGAGTATCAAGAAGAGTAGTATGTCCCCTCAATGATTATTGAGGTCAGTTGCGCACGGATTATGACAAGCATTGCGATGGCCGATGGTCATGAGACTCACAATTTAGGTGAAAACGACCATTATTTTCTGGCCTCCGTCCGCATATGCGTCTTGATGTCTTCTCTTTGATGTTTTTTATGTGATATCGCTGCGCTCTATATGTTATGAGGGCCTTGCTCATAGAGCTTGCATTAAAATACACGAGCCAGCTCATTCCACTTTGTGGTATAGCGCGGTGAGCGCTTATCACTGCGCATTTGCCAATCACGTTTAATGCCCTGGGCGGCGTGAAAAACAGTTCCTGGTCCCATAGATTGATTGATGAGATCGAGAACTTTCATGAGGTGGTCGGCTTTCGCCGTGTCTTGCGCGACAAATAAATGACTCTGATGGTAATGATCGGGCACAATATCAAGCAGCATGATGCCGCATTTTTTATAGCGATAGCCCTTACGATATAAAATGCTTAGTAATGTCTTGCCGGCTTGGAGAATATAAGCCGTATCTGAGGTCGGATGCTCAAACCCAACTGTGGCGGCATTGTAATATTGAGGTTCGGATTGTCGAAAACGATTTGTTTTTACAAAAACGGAGATACCCTGCGCCTTGCTGTTTTGCCGTCGTAATTTTTCACAGGCCCGCGCTGTATAATTGGCAAGCGCCTCTTCCATCGGCGCCTGCTCGCTTATCGGCTGACCGAATGATTTTGAGGACATGATATTTTTCTTTGGTAGGACGTCTTCAAGATCTAGGCATGATAATCCGCGAAGCTCATGCACGATGCGCTCTCCCACAACACTGAAGTTTCTGCGGATAAATTTGGGGTCTGCCTCTCTTAATTGTAAGGCGGTCTGAATCCCCAAGGCCCGTAACTTTTTACCCCAGCGATGAGAGATCCCCCATAATTCCTCAACCGGCAGATTGTGCATGATATGACTTTGTAATTGCGGGTCACGCATATCAAACACACCTGTTTGAGTGCTTTTTTTGGCAAATCGATTGGCTATTTTTGCCAAGGTTTTAGTGGGGGCTATGCCTAAGGATGTCGGAATGCCAGTCCATTGATGCAATTTGGTTCTGATATTGACGGCCATATCAAAGAGATCATCATGGGCAAAGCCATCCAGCCGCAAAAATGCTTCATCTATAGAATAGACCTCCATATCTGGTACAAACATCCGCAACGAGTCCATCACTCTAAGAGACATATCTCCATAAAACTGATAGTTGGATGAAAATACAACGACACCATTTTTCTTCATTAACTCTTTGTTCTGATAATATGGCGCGCCCATGGGTATGCCCAGTGCTTTGGCTTCATTCGAGCGGGCAATAATACAGCCATCATTATTGGAGAGAACAACCACTGGACGCTCTTGCAGGGAAGGGTTAAAGACCCGCTCGCATGAGGCGTAGAAATTATTGCAGTCGACCAATGCGAATATTTTGGTCATGCCGCCTCACTGTCCAACGTCATGTATGGCGGCCTTTTCATGATATTTTTCTGTTGGCTAATATGCCGGCGATGAGCAGCAATAGCCATGCGGCCATTATTGTCATGCCACCTATCGGTGTTACATTCACGAGGGCGGGAATGTCGAGAGAAACAGAAATATAAATACTAAAGCTGAACAATACGGTGCCGATTATAAATAAGGCTCCACTCCAACGCAGAGCTGGAAGATCGGCCAGCTTCCCACCATTCAATAATACCAGCCCAATTGCAGAAATCACGACAGCATGTACTTGATTGTAACGCACGGCTGTCATTAGAAAGCGGAACTGTTCTTCTGTCACGGCTTCGCGTAGCCCATGCTCGGCATAGGCACCAAAGGCCACGGAGATAAATCCCAAGAATGCGCCACAAATTAATGTCATGATAATGTCTCCTTTTATTGTGTCATTCAGCAATGTTCGCGTCTTTAAATCGGGCCTTAGTAAATTGTTCTATCGGTCATATTCGCGCTCTATCTGATCAATGTGTAGGCATTCTGCCTGCATATACTTAAGCTGCATGGTCTTTGATTGCGCCTTTGGTTGCGCCTTTGATTGCGTCTATGATCTGTCGCGATTGCAATCTTTCGGATAGAAACGGCCTTTTTAGAGACCACCGGCGGATAATGTGACGACCGACTAATGAAAATGCTATTTAAGCGCTTTTCCGGTAAGGGGTGCACTTATCCAAGCGTCAGGCGCCTGTTCTATCGCCCCATATCTCGATCACCTAAACCTCATGCAATACATTCGTGACGACGCCCCAGATAATCACATCATTGCCCTCATCGAGTTTGATCGATTGAAACGCATCATTCTCCGGTACGAGGTAGGTTCCCGTGCTTGTTTTGCGAAGGCGTTTCACCGTCAGCTGCCCATCCACCGCCGCAATAACAATCTTCCCATTCTTGGCTTCAATGCTTCTGTCGACCACGAGAATATCGCCCGGGTGAATGCCGGCTTTGATCATGGATTCGCCTGCGGCCTTCACAAAAAACGTGGCGGTCGGGTGTTTGACCAAATGTTTGTTTAAATCGAGTGTGCCCCCCATATAGTCATCGGCAGGCGAAGGAAAACCTGCCTGCACGGCACAGGCATATAGCGGTAACTCATACCCGCGCGATTCTACGAACTCTAAGACCTCATTTATCATGCTTTCGGGTACCCTGACTGGCTTTGTTGGTTCATTATATTTTCCCTGCCCTTTGGGCCTTCCGGCCCCTGGACGTGCTCCGCCACGTGGCATTTCCATTCCTTTATGCAAGTTGTGCGTGTATTTTCTTAAGAGACTTAGAATAACGTGCATTATTCAAAAGGCAATATGTTAATTTAAAAATTAATGGGTGTGTGTCTTAATCTGTGGCGCGATCAGTCATATGCTCAGGAGTATATTTTTATATTGGGCAAGCGCGTTGCACCTTTGGGTAGGCTAAGAAAAATCTTAATATGATAATTATGCGCGCCGATAATTTTTGTTTATTTATGTCGCGTGCCCTTTTTTTTGCACATTTATATCATATATATAAGCCAAGTCGCTTCGACTAAACTTAACGGGGGTTTTTATGTATAAAAAATTAATAATGAGTGTGGCTGCGCTTGGTCTATCAACCGGTGTGGCATTGGCTGATGGTTATGAATCCAGTGGTTATGAGGCTGGTGGTTATGAAGCTGCGAGCGTAGGCGCCAAAGGCGACTATTTTTTCGGTCAGATCGACTATTCAATAAATATCAAAACGGACGTGACATCTGAAAGCGCGCCGGCGAGCGTTGGTAGCGCAGCTTATACAGGTGGCATGATCGATGAGTTCGACAGCTCGTGGGGTGTTGGCATTGGCTATCGTTATGCCAATAATGTGGCTGCGATTGTACGTTATGAAGAGGCTTCAACGTCTAGTGATCCAGCGCTACGTTTCGTGGACGTTAATGGTTCACCGCAAACACGCACAGTTACAGATAGCGGCGACACAGATATTACCAATATTATGCTCGAAGCAGCATATTTTATGCCTTACTCAGAGAAGGTTGAGTTCTTCGTTTTGGGTGGTTTGGGTCGCGCTGAGATCGAAACACAAGACTTGTCCGTTACCACATTCGGCCTTGTTGGCTGTGGTGATCAGGAAACAAGCACGTCTTATCGTCTAGGTGCTGGCGCAACCTATGAAATGACGCGCGCTGCTGGGTTTTATGCAGGTGTGACATATACCAATTATGGTGACCTGGCCGCCAAAAATGTTGATAGTAACCAAAATTGCTCGGTGCGTTCGGGATCTCAGGATGTTGATATTGAGAGCCAGGATCTCCGCATCGGCTATTATATCAACTTCTAAAGATATGAGGCGAAGCTTCACGCATGCGTGATGTTTGGCGGTAAGTGAATGAATAGGGAGGCCTTTAGGTCTCCCTATTTTTGTTTGCGGCATTTAATGTCAGAGCTATATGAGCCCATGTGGCGCAGGGTATGGATAAATCCGAATCGCAGTTGTGTCTGTGCATGTATGGGTGTGGTCACCCGGCGGATCTGTCATATGGCTTTTTATTGGCGCTGGTCGCGGTGGGCAAGCACTTGATCGCGCCCAATTTCCTGCCGGGCCGCTCTCTTTCTTTCTGCGCCTATACGCCCCAATGAGCTCCAATGAGCCCTAATGGGGGCGGTTTTGCCCGCCGGCCCGCTTATGGCTTATTCGATAGATCATATAAATTCCTAAAATTCATTCGGTTACATAACAATTAACAGAATAATTAAACCATTTTTTGAGCAAATTTGACTAATACTTAACAATATACTACGTTTCCCGTATCAATTTATTACTAAAATCGAAATTATTCGGTTTCAAGAGGTCACCCGAATGTTTCGGGTATCGTTTAGGGGAGTTTGATTGTGATACGGAAATCAGCAACGGGTGTGTCAAGTTTGGCATTAATTATAGCGGCCAGTTTGACAACAGGTGCAATGGCGCAAAGTGCGGGCGGAATCGATGAAATTATTGTGACGGCGCGGAAAAAAAGCGAGAGCCTTCAGGATGTTCCAATTGCCGTTTCAGCTCTTGGTGAAGATGCTCTTAATGAGTTGGGCGTCGACGTTTTTGAAGATTATCTTTTACAAATTCCGAGTGTGACTGCTGGTGGTTCAGGCCCTGGTCAAAGCACAATTTATATTCGCGGTGTGGCCTCGACCACACCAAACCTGACCACAGCCGGCGTGGCCGGTCTTGCGCCAAACGTGGCGCTCTATCTTGATGAGCAGCCATTGGCCCAGCCTGGTCGTAACTTAGATGTTTATGCCGCTGACCTTGAGCGGGTTGAGGTATTGGCCGGGCCGCAGGGCACATTATTTGGAGCAAGTTCTCAAGCCGGTGTGGTGCGTTTAATCACCAATAAGCCGGTCATTGGTGAATTTAGCAGCAAAGTAACGCTTCAGTTTAGTCATACGCCTGAAGGCGAGATGAGCAATAAAGCCGAAGGGGTTGTGAATATTCCGATCAATAATGACACAGCTGTGCGCGCTGTTGTTTATGTTGATCGTCGCGGGGGCTATATTGATAACGTGCGCGGAAATACGCTTACGGCTGAAGAATCTGCTCGTTTTAGAACTCAAGGCACCGTGCGCTCCAATGGCGTGCCGGTCTCTGCCGCGCGCGCAGGCTTTCAGGATGGTGCAGATTTGAGCGGTGTGACCTTCTTAAAGTCAGATAATGCAGCGCTTGTGCAGGACGACATAAACGATTCGGTTTACCAAGGTATGCGATTGAGCATGAAGCATGAAATCGATAATGATTGGTCCGTGCTTTTGTCGATGGCCACGCAAAGCGTTGAGTCTGATGGTGTGTTCTTTGCCGACCCCGAATTGGGTGACTTAGAAGTTCAACGTTACCAAACAGATACGCTTGAAGATGATTTTGTGAATTTAAACTGGACTGTAGAGGGCCGTCTTGGCGCTTTGAAAGCGCTTTACACTGGCGCTTACACGCAGCGTGAGACGGATCAGCTGGTCGATTATGCCGACTATCTCTTCGTCGGCCAATATTTGCCTTACTATATTTGTGATGGAACAGTGACGTATCCTTCTACCGGTGTAGCGCCGGCGGGTACTTGTCAGGCACCAGATATGTTTGTGACCAGTGCGTCTGAAGTTGAGGTGCAAACACACGAGTTCCGTTTCGACACACCAGAAGATAATCGCATCACTGCAACATTTGGAGCTTTTTATAGTGATCTCGTACTCGAAGAACGAAATGACTTTACCTATCTTGGTTCGTCGCGTGCCAATGCAAGTGCTGGATCTGTTGGGTGGGCGCCAAATTATCCATTCACCACCGGGTTTACATCTGAAGCGGGTCCATTTCCACAAAATGTGATTTTTAGAAATGATATTCAGCGGACCGACAAGCAACTTGGCGTTTTTGGTGAGACAACTTTTGAGTTGGTGCCGAATACACTTGATCTCACTCTGGGTGCGCGTTGGTATGATGTCGAGGTTGATCTCGAGGGCAGTGCCAATGGTTCGTTTTGTAACGCGGGTAGTGCGAATTCAGATGCAAATGCATATGGTACAGATATTTCAGATCTCTATAATGGTGACGGTCAATACACATTCCGAGGAACATGCTCTGCCGCACGCCAAATTACCTACACCAAAGGCATGACGTTAGCGGAAATTAAAACCCGTGATCCATTATTGACCGATGCTGAGGCAAAGCAAATATTAGCTGCACTTGATGCACCGGATACGGCTTCGACAGATGGTGTCATCACCAAGGCGACACTCGCATACACGCCAATTGATGATCAGCTTTATTATGTAACTTATTCTGAGGGCTTTCGTCCTGGTCTGTTGAATCGTCCAGGGGGTGCGCAAGGGCCAAATGGCTATACCGTTCCATTTGAAGTCGATACGGATGAAATTACCAATTATGAGTTAGGTTGGAAAATAACAACAGATGATCGCCGGTTACGTTTTAATGGGAGTGTCTTTTTTGTTGATATTGCTAATCTGCAAACCACAATTTTTGACCCTTCTATTGCTAACTTATTCTTCTCAGATAATGCTGCAGATGCGGAAGTTAAGGGGATTGAAGGCGATATTACCTACATGCCAGAAAGCATTGATGGTCTAACGATTGCGGGCGCATTCTCGCTGCTTGATACAGAGATTACGCACAAGATAACGCCGACAGATGATATCGTTGTCGGTTCTGACCTTGCGTTTGCGCCAGCTTTTCAGGGTAATATTCGGTTCCGTTATGAGTGGTTGCTCGATAATGGATTTACCGCTCACATCATGCCGCAAGTTACGTTCTCAGATAAATCCTATAGTGATATTATCGAAATCAACAAAGATCAGATAGATGGTTGGATTACGACTAACTTTCGGACAGGGGTTACAGGTAATAACTGGTCGGGTGAGCTATATATAGATAACCTATTCGATGAGCGCGCTGAGATTAGCCGTAATTACGTTAATGACCGTTCACGTGTGACATATGTGCGCCCATTAACCATCGGTGTGAGATTTAGTCAGGAGTTCTAGTGTCTGGAGACATTGATGAACGGGCAAAATTTGTCCGAACAATCCAGGGGATAATCCAAGAGCGTGACTTTGTTCGCGCTCTTGGTCTTTTGTCGACTGAACGACAAAAGGATCCAAATGACATAGAACTTCTTTACCTATCAGCTGTCGCTGCCCGTTATGCAAAACACTATGGTGAGGCTGAGGGCTATCTTGCAAACTTACTGAAAGATGCGCCCGATATGGGACGCGCTCATCAGGAGGTTGCGCATTTGGCCCGTGATCGCGGGAATGGTCAGGCTGCATTGCAGGCTTATCGGCAAGCGGTTGAATGTAATCCGGCGCTTATCGCAAGTTGGCAGGCTTTGGCGTCAGCTTATTCAGGTCTCGCGAAACAACACGCCGCGGACCAGGTGCGATATTGGTCATCGCTTTCGCCGACTCTCCTTCATGCGCATCAGCTTTTATATGAAGGCCGACTTGCGCAAGCTGAAGATGTTTGCCGAGCTATCCTGACGCAGCAGCCTCAAAATATTGAAGCGATGAAAATGCTCGCAGATATTGCGTCGCGTTTAGGCGTTTTAGATGAAGCAGAGTTTCTATTAGAATCAGCCACCACTTTTGCACCTGAGGATGACCGTTTAAGGTTTGACTATATTCTCATATTACGTAAGCGACAGAAGTTTCAGGAAGCTTATGCGCAGGCAGAACGACTTGCTCAGCGCCGCCCCAATGACCTTACAGTGATATCTCAGTTGGCAATTGAGAAAATGCAGCTTGGTCAGCATGATGAAGCAATTAAATTTTTTGATGATATTCTAAGTAAAGCGCCAGAAGATCCCTATACGCTGACCTCGCGAGGGCATGCGCTTAAAACAGTCGGCGATGAGGGTGCTGCTGTTGAGAGTTATCAAAGCGCAGCGCGCTCGAAACCAGACCATGGCGATGCGTATTTCTCTCTCTCTAATCTCAAGACATATCGCTTTGATGATAATGAAGTAAGCAATATGCGCGCTCAGCTCCAGCGAAACGATTTAACGCTTAATAATCGTATTTACTTTAACTTTGCGCTCGCCAGCGCGTGCGAACATTTCGGACAATATGATGAGAGCTTCAATTATCTCAATGAAGGCAATCTGCTAAAGCGCAAACAAAGCAGATATCGTGCTGATCAAATGACGGATGAGATGAATGCACAGATCCAATATTGCGATGAAGCTGTTATGGCTCGTAAGGCTGGCTGTGATGCGCCGGACCCAATTTTTATTGTAGGTTTGCCGCGCGCCGGTTCGACCTTGATCGAGCAAATTCTCGCCTCGCATAGCATGGTTGATGGTACCTTAGAATTGCCTAATATTTTAGCGACGGCGCAGTCTTTGCGGGGTCGTCAGCGCATAACCGGCGAAAGTGCTTATCCTGAAATACTTAAAACCCTCACCGATGATAAATGCAAAGCGCTTGGTGAAGCTTTTATGGAAGATACGCGTATTCACCGTAAAGGCGCGCCGTTCTTTACAGATAAAATGCCGAATAATTTTCGCCATATTGGGTTGATACATCTCATTCTCCCAAACGCCAAGATTATTGATGCCCGCCGTAATGCGCTTGATTGCTGTTTTAGTGGCTTTAAGCAATTATTTGCCCAAGGCCAAGAGTTCACTTATGGGCTCACGGAGATTGGTCGCTATTATGCTGATTATGTTCGGCTTATGGAACATTGGGACAATGTTTTGCCAGGCAAAATATTGCGTGTTCAGCACGAAGATGTTCTTGAAGACACGCAAGGGCAGGTGCATCGTCTGCTGGATTATTTGGGTCTTCCTTTCGAAGAAAACTGTGTTCGCTTTCATGAAACCAAACGCGCGGTGCGCACAGCCAGCTCAGAGCAGGTGCGGCGGCCGATTAACCGCGATGGCGTGGGCCGCTGGCGGCCATTTATCGCGCATCTTCAGCCGCTCGCTAAAGCGCTTGGCCCCGATTTGATTTCAACAGACGATTATAAATTAATAATGGAAGAAAAAGGTTAGGTTATGTCTGATACTGATGAGCAGGAATATGATCCCATTGTCCCCGTGGATACGGACTATGAGGTTGGGCAGGATAATGTTGAAGTTTTAGGAATGGATATTCATAATCCAGTCTTTGCTGCCAGTGCTGGGCTTACGCTTCTTTTTTCGGCTTTGGTGCTTTTATTTCCGGAAGCTTCGAATACGACTTTGATGGGGGTGAAGAGTTGGATACTCGATACATTTGATGCTTTTTTCTCTTTATCGGTATCCTATTTTATTATTCTTATCATTTTAATTGGCGCCTCGCGCCTTGGGAAAATACGTTTGGGCGGGGAAGAGGCGCGCCCAGAATTCGGTTTTATATCTTGGGTGTGCATGTTATTTGCCGCCGGGGTTGGCATTGGAATGACCTTCTATGGCGCTGCCGAGCCGCTTGCTTATTATACGGGTGTTTATGGCACCCCCTTGGGCGTGACGCCTGAAACTAAAGAAGCCTATGAGCTCGCATTTAGTGCAACATTGTTTCATTGGGGGATTGGTGCCTGGTCTGTTTATGCGCTTATGGGTTTGTCTATTGCTTTTTTCAGCTTTAACTGGAAATTGCCGCTTACTGTCCGATCTATTTTTTACCCCCTTTTGGGTGAGCGCGTTTGGGGATGGCCAGGGCACTTGATTGATTTAATCGCGGTTGTGGCCACGCTCTTTGGGCTTGCGACCTCTTTGGGTATTGGAGCCAATCAAACATCTGCGGGGCTTAGCTTTCTTTTTGGGTTTGAAAAATCCTTATCTCTGCAAGCGATTATCATTGCCGTAATTACGCTCTTGGCTATTATTTCGGTTGTCCGTGGGCTTGATCGCGGTGTTCGTATTTTAAGTAATATTAATATTGCTA
The DNA here is from genome assembly GCA_965656255.1 of Alphaproteobacteria bacterium. GTDB lineage: Bacteria > Pseudomonadota > Alphaproteobacteria > RS24 > RS24 > JAYODZ01. The sequence continues at coordinate 3,438 of CBFHJI010000040.1, read as the reverse complement.
TGGCTGCTGTTCTTTTCGGTTTTGTGGTTCTCATGGGCCCAACAATGGACATTCTGTCGGCATTTGGTCCTAATCTAATAAATTATTTCCGCGATTTGATTCCTTTAAGTGCATTCCAAAATCGACCAGATCGCGAATGGTTCCATGGCTGGACAATATTCTATTGGGCTTGGTGGGTGTCGTGGTCACCATTTGTGGGCATGTTTATTGCGCGCATATCGCGCGGCCGCACTATCCGCGAGTTTCTAATCGTCGTCATGAGTGCGCCGCTTATCATTGCCTTGGTGTGGTTTACCGCCTTTGGTGAAACAGCCATTTTCCAATATAAAAATGGGATTGGAAGCTTGCCGGACGGAATTACTGACTTTTCATTAGTTTTGTTTCAGGTTTTAGAAAATTTGGTCATCCCAGTCGTTTCCAGCGTTTTTGCTTTAATGGTTCTGGTTATTTTCTTTATTACGTCATTTGATTCCGGCGCCTTGGTGATTGATAATATTACATCTGGCGGCAAAATACATGATCTTACGATGCAGCGTGTTTTTTGGGCCATTGTTGAGGGTGTATTGGCTACCGTGTTGCTTGTCGGTGGTGGCAATGCGGCCTTGAGTGCTTTGCAGGCTGGTGCAATATCGACAGCTCTGCCATTTACTTTTATTATGCTCTTTGCTTCGGTTAGTTTATTGCGTGGTCTTTATCTTGAGGCCTTTCATTTGCGCGAGCTCAATCGCGACTAAAATTAAAAGGTGAATTATGAGCCAAACCAGAATAGATGATGCTCTTATTGCTATTCGTCGCATCATGCGTGCAACAGAGCTCAGTTCTTTAGCGCTGGCGAAAAAATCAAACCTTTCTCCAACGCAATTGATTGTTCTGCAGGTTATAGCCAGCGTTGAGAATGCGACGCCGAGTTTTGTGTCGCATAAAACCACAATCAGTCAGGCAACAATTACAACAGTCCTGGATAAGCTTGAGCGACGCGAGCTCATCACCCGTCAACGTGATGAGACGGATAAGCGGCGTTTGTATTTGCGGGTCTCAGACCTTGGGCGCCAAACAATTGCAACGGCACCGGATATATTACAGATTCAATTCCAGCGGAATTTTCAAAAGCTAGAGGATTGGGAACAATCCTATATTGTGTCGGCGATGCAGCGGGTTGCGACAATGCTCGATGCAGAACAAATTGATGCTGCCCCTATATTAGACTATGGTGAGCTCAATACCACTCCGGTATCTTAAGCTTCGCTTTCAGTCTAAAGCGTTGAACGGACGAGAGGCGTGTCTATGCGTAAATTGTGCTTTATTCTCGCCGATCAGCTTTCCCATGACGTGTCATCACTTCACGGTTTAGATCCTGACAAAGATGCGATCTTAATGGTGGAGGTGCTTGAAGAGGCAACCTATGTCGAGCACCATAAGAAGAAAATTATCTTCTTGTTTTCAGCCATGCGCCACTTTGCCAATGAGCTTGAGGCCAAAGGGTATCATGTACGATATATTCGCATCGATGACCCTGCCAATACAGGTAGCTTTAATGGTGAACTGGCGCGCGCAGTCGCAGACCTAAAACCTCAGCGCATTGTTGTGACGGAACCTGGAGAGTATCGGGTTCTGATGATGATGAACGCGTGGTCGACAACACTGGGGTTGCCCGTTGATATTCATTCTGATGATCGCTTTCTCTGTACGGTTGATGCTTTCCGTGTTTGGGCCCAAGAGCGCAAACAGTTACGGATGGAATATTTTTATAGAGATATGCGTAAGAAATATAATATTCTTATGTCCGATGGTGCACCCGTCGGCGGGCAGTGGAACTATGATGCTGATAATCGAAAACCGCCCAAATCAGGGTTGCAGGTTCCGCCAACTTATATATCGACACCGGACGAGATCACACGCGAGGTTATGTCTGTTGTCGCGGTTCATTTCTCAAATCATTTTGGGGATTGTGAGCCATTTCATTTTGCTGTCACGCGGGCAGGGGCTTTGCTTGCGCTTCGGCAATTTATTGATGAACGGCTGATCCATTTTGGCGATTATCAAGATGCAATGATCGAGGGTGAGCCTTGGATGTATCATGCCCATATTGGCCTATATTTAAATTGTGGTTTGCTGGGACCGTTTGAGTGTATTGTCGCCGCTCAAAAAGCATATGAAGATCAGCAGGCTCCGTTAAATGCAGTCGAGGGCTTTATTCGTCAAATCTTGGGTTGGCGTGAATATGTACGCGGGATTTATTGGCTAAAAATGCCCGAATATGCGGATGAGAATTTCTTTGAAGCGAAGCGGGATTTGCCCGATTTTTATTGGACGGGTGACACAAAAATGAATTGTCTCAAGCAATGCGTGCGAGAGACAAAAGAAAACGCCTATGCCCATCATATTCAACGACTCATGGTCTTAGGCAATTTTGCCTTGATTGCTGGCCTTGCGCCAGATCAGGTTAATGCATGGTTTCTCAGCGTTTATGCTGATGCCTATGAATGGGTGGAGTTGCCAAATGTAACGGGTATGATCTTATTTGCAGATGGTGGCTATCTTGCAAGTAAGCCTTATGCGGCGGGTGGCAGCTACATTAATAAAATGTCCAATTATTGCAAAAGTTGCGACTATAAAGTGACTGACAAAAATGGCGCTCATGCCTGCCCATTTAATTATCTGTACTGGGACTTCTTGGCGCGAAACCGCGATAAGCTCGGCCATAATCATCGGGTTGCGATGATGTACAAAACCTATGACCGTATGAGTGATGATAAAAAAGAGTTGATTGAGCATGATGCTGCAGAGTTTTTGGCGGGTTTGATACCTTACGGCTCTCATGCATGAGTGTTATATATGTTAAAGCTTAATATGGCCTATGGCCACAAGGTGATGATAAGTGAGTCAAATGCGTAAGAAATGGATGATATTAATGTCACTGGTTGCTGTGTTTTTGTTGGGACTTGTCTTTGCGGGGCCGATTATGAGTAATGTCGAACAGCCGGCTTATGACGTGGAGCAATCTGATGGTGCGATTGAAATACGCCAATACGCACCTCGATTGGTGGCATATGTGACGGTGCCTGGAGCCCGCGAAGATGCAATCGGCGATGGTTTCTCATTATTGGCTGATTATATTTTTGGTAATAACAAAGCTGCCGCAAAAATAGCAATGACAGCTCCGGTGCAGCAAGCGCAGCCGTCTGCGCAGAATGAACAAGTTAAAATAGCAATGACAGCACCAGTTCAGCAAACCGAGTCGCGCGATGGCTGGCGCGTGCAATTTGTCATGCCGGCGGAATATACACGCGAGACGCTACCCGAGCCCGTTAATAAACAAGTTCAGATCGAGCAGATAGGCTCGCAAAAGCAAGCCGCCATTCGCTTTTCAGGGGCAGGCACCAACGAGAATATGATGAAGCATGAAAAAAAGCTGCGTGCCTATTTAGCTCAAAGCCA
>CBFHJI010000039.1:0-14803 GCA_965656255.1 Alphaproteobacteria bacterium | reverse complement strand
AAAACACGCTCATTTTTATCTTTGGCAAGGGCGTCGCTTAGACTACCGGCCATAAAGCAGACGGCAAGAGCAAAACCTGCACATGAAGCCCCACTTATGAATGAACGATTTTTACGCATAACATCTACCCCCCCTAGAATAAACAGACTTCGGCGAGAGCGCTCTCACCAAAGAAAATATAACTTTAAATTGACGATTTCTCTACGAATGTCAATCATTTGACTTATCCCATAAACAGCAAAAGCGGGTCCCATAAACAGCAAAAGCGGGAGACCACTTTTGCCTTGCGGCCATAGACCATCTAGGTGTTAGATAGACAAAGTTAAATCAATAATGTCAGGGATTTTAATATGTCATCTACCCAGCGTCTTGCCGCCCCCTTATCTTTTCAAAGCGGCTCTATTATGCCAAACCGCTTTATGCTCGCACCATTGACCAATCTGCAAAGCCATGATGATGGTGTTTTATCGGACGAAGAATATACCTGGCTGACAATGCGCGCTCAGGGTGGTTTTGGCATGACAATGACATGCGCCGCCTCTGTTTTAGAGAGTGGGCTTGGCTTCCCTGGCCAACTGGGTATCCATGCAGAACGTCATAATGACGGCCTGAAACGTTTTGCCGATGGTATCAAGCAGCATAACAGCATGGCGATTGTTCAATTACACCATGCTGGCATGCGGTCGATGAAAGATATTATCAAGCAAACACCTCTTTGCCCTTCTGACAATGAGGAAACTGGCGCCAAAGCGATGACGCTGGATCAAATTTATGAAGCTCGTGATGCTTTTATTACATCTGCCCAGCGCGCTCAGTCGGCTGGGTTTGATGGCGTCGAAATCCATGGCGCGCATGGCTATTTACTTGGGCAATTTATAAGCCCAGAGATTAACAAACGCGATGACGCTTATGGCGGTAGCCTTGAAAACAGAACCCGCCTCATCGATGAAATTATTGATGGCATTCGGGCAACTTGTCGAAAAGACTTTTGCCTTGGCATTCGCCTATCACCAGAACGATTTGGCATAAGAATGGACGAAACCATCGCCTATTTTGATCGATTGGCGAAAAGCGGCAAAATCGACTTTATCGATATGTCGCTCTGGGACATTAACAAAGAGCCTGAAGAAGACGCTTTTAAAGGGCAATCTTTATTGTCTCTATTTGCCAAGCTCCCGCGTTATGACACGCGCCTGACTGTCGCGGGTAAAATTATGAATGATTCCGATATCAATAAGTGCATGGATGCCGGCATTGATTTTGTTGCCTTAGGTCGCGCAGCTATTTTACACCACGACCTACCCAACCAAATGATGCAGAATGGCACCTTTACGCCCATCGCTCTGCCCGCACCTCGCGCGCACCTTAAGAAGGAAGGCTTGGGACCTAAATTTCTTGATTACATGTCAACCTGGGCTGGCTTTGTTGCTGATGAAGCTTAAGCCAACAAGCAAGAAAAATATATTGCAACATTAAGGGGGAACAAAATGGGGCGTTTAAAAGGAAAAATTGCATATATCACTGGCGGCGCCAAAGGACTGGGCGCTGATATGGCGCGCTGCTTTAGTGATGAGGGTGCGCAGGTCATAATTTCAGATGTTCTGATCGCTGAAGGCGAAGCCCTCGCTGAAGAGAATGCTAATATTGCTTTCATTAAACATGATGTTACAGATGAAGAAAGCTGGAAACACGCCATGTCTGCAATTGAAGATCGTTTTGGCGGTCTTGATATTCTTGTCAATAATGCAGGCATCGCGCAAGCAGCAGCAACAATTGAGGAATTAACCCTAGACGATTGGCACCGTGTTATCTCCGTTGACCTCGATTCTGTCTTTTTAGGATGCAAACACGGCATTGGCTTAATGAAGAAGTCTAAAAACGGAAGCATTATTAACATTTCATCCATTCTCGGCATTGTTGGTTCTGGCATGGGACAAGCTGGCTACCATGCCGCCAAGGGCGGCGTGCGAACACTCTCAAAAGCGGTAGCGCTTGAATGCGCTGCACTTGAATATAGTATTCGATGCAATTCTCTCCACCCAGGCTTTGTCGGCACCGATATTGTGCGCGGGGGTGTAAAAGCTGCAGTTGAGGCAGGCTTAATGCCCGGGGAAAATGAAGCTATAGAGCAAATCACAATGCTTCATCCAATCGGTCGAATGGGTGTGCCGCGCGACATTGCGTCAGCAGCCTTATTTTTAGCCTCTGATGAATCAAGCTGGATGACCGGCGCCGAGCTCGTTATTGATGGCGGCTATACTGCGCAATAAATAATGCTCAATATGCTAAGGCATAAAACGAGATGACGATCTAGAAAAGAGACCCAGCTGGCGCCGCCAGTGGCGGTCTCTCTTTTAGAAATTAAACAACCCACCCCTGAAGCTGAGCAGCTTCTTCGCGCAATTTCACTGGCCCACCCAAGAGCTGGCGATTAAGACCGATGCGCTTAAACCAATAATGCAATCCGAGCAGATCCGTGAACCCCATACCGCCATGCACTTCTGTGGTGCCGCGGGCAATGTCACGACCAACATCTGCCAAACGGGCTTTAACAAGGCGCGACATGAGAGGAGCTTCTTCAGGCACAGCATCGAACGCATAGGCCGCATACCATAGAAACGAGCGGCAAGGCTCTAAATTTGCGGCCATCTCGGCGCACATGTGTTTGACAGCCTGAAAAGAACCAATTACCCGATCAAACTGTTTTCGCTCTTTTGAATAGGCGACGGCTTTTTCCAGCATCATTTCAGCTGCGCCGAAACAATCAGCCGCAAGTAAAACGCGACCCGCATCGACCAGACGTGCCGTCGTCGCTCTAAATTGAGAGGATAAAACATCTACCTGTGCATTTTCAAAATCAAGAATAACCATTTTGCGCGTGGCATCGATCGTTTCGAGGTCACATACATTAGCTTGTCCTGCATCCACACAGATCAGATGATCACCGACAGGCAAGAGCACATGGGTTGCGCCATGAAAATCCAGGACAAAACTGGCCCGTCCCGACAAAAGATTACCCGCTAAAGACAGGCCACTGCCCTCGCGAGCCCCTGTTTGTTCGGTTAAACCAATTGCAAACTGCTTGGTTTGATTTGCTAAATCGCCCATATATGCCGCACGCTTATCTTCGTCTTCAATGCCTTGAAAAGCCAAAGCTGACAAAACATATCGTCCGGTAAAAGCAACGGGCGTCACATAACGCCCAAGCGCTGTTTGCATAAGACTTGCTTCGAGCAACCCCATACCCAAACCACCATAGACTTCCGGCACAAGCATAAGCGGCAACCCTAAGTCAGAAATGCCAGCCTCTAAATCTTGCAAAAGCCCCTTGTCTTTTTCAAGGTGTTGACGAATAAGGCCAAGATCCGAAGCTTTCTCGAGATAACGCAAGACGGTCTCTTGCAACATTTGCTGGTCCTGTGACAATCCAAAATACATGATGAACTCCTACTTCGCCGGTTTGGGTTCTCTTGGCATGCCAAGACCCCACTCGCTAATAATATTTTTCTGAATTTGCGCTGAGCCACCACCAATGATCAGACCGAGGTCAAACATATATTGCGTTTGCCAAATACCATTATCGCGCAAATAAGGGCTCTTGCCAAAAAGCGCGCCATATTCACCCATCACATCAATCGCAAAACCTGCAAGCTGATGGTTTAGTTCGCACCCTTGCAGCTTGACGATAAGCTTGGCCATGGTTGCATTCTGCTTATGAGTTGAGGCTGTGGTCAGCCGCATCCCATTAAACTTCATTGCAAAAACCTGCGACTGCAAATCCATCAAGCGATCGCGAAAGACAGGATTATCCATAATTCGGTCGCCATCGACTGTTTCTTCTTGCATGAGTTCGGCAATCGCATTGACGCGATTAACCGCAGCATCGGGGTCACCCAACATGCCGCGCTCATGGGTCAGTGTTGCATTAGCAACCATCCAACCTTCCCCACGTTGTCCAACAATTTGATGCATTGGCACGCGCACATCCGTAAAAAACACTTCATTAAACTCAGCGCGCCCCGTCATTGTCATAAGAGGACGCACATCAATCCCGGGCGTATCCATTGAAAATAACAGATAAGAAATACCCTTATGTTTAGGGGCATCTGGCTCGGTGCGGACAAGGCAGAAAATCATATCGGCATATTGAGCTGTACTGGTCCAAATTTTTTGACCGTTTACCACAAAGTCATCACCATCAACCACTGCTGAGGTTTTAAGCGACGCTAAGTCAGAACCCGCACCAGGTTCTGAATAGCCTTGGCACCATAAAATTTCTCCGCTCAAGGTTTTGGCAATATATTTTTGCTTTTGTTCTTCAGTGCCAAGCTCAAGCAATGTTGGCACAAGCATGTTAATACCTTGTCCAGAAATACCCCCTGGGACGCGTGCGCGGGCAAACTCTTCGGCTATAATGCGCGCTTTAAGTGGGTCGGGTGAGGCGCCATAGCCTCCATATTCTTTGGGAATAGTACGCGCGGCATATCCGTGCTCGATAAGACATTTTTGCCAATTCAGCCATATGTCAGAACGAATATTGCGATCACTTCGCGCTGGCGCAATATGTTTATGGGCTTCCAAGAAGTCGCTGACTTCTTGTCTGAAAACGCCATATTCTTCGCTAAGCTCTAAATTCATACCTAATCCCCCCACTTACAATGCGACTTTAATCTGCTCTCAAATCAAAAATTTCATGCTCTTCCGTCATAAAGACCGATGACTTTGCAAAATCGATAAATCTTGACTCATCTTCAACGAGCAAATGCGCGGCGTCCAATCCGTCCTTGCTACCGCTTGCGGTTTGCATAGCCTCAAGGCTCTCAAACCAAACTTCTGTAATACCATCATAGGGAGAGTCTAACCCTCGGCCATCTTGAAAAGTTTGGTTGAGCTCAGGTAGAATTGTATGACTTTGCACATATCGAACCGCACCGATTGCCTCGGCAACACCCCGTACTTTTGGACCATGTGTATTCAGCCAATAATCATAAAAAGCCTCAGCCGAGACATCCGAACGCCGGCAAACACAATAAACGAGCTTGATCATGCCTTATCTCCCGCCTTTTGTTGCTGGCCGCGCGCGCGAATAGCCTCGCGGCGAGCCTCAACCTCATCGGCTGAGACTTGACTGTTACGTTGCTTGGAAACAGTTTGTTCAAGTGCCATACCGTCCGCAAAGCTATGGCCAAAGCCATCATCAATGAGTTTTTTATAAGCCCGCAATGTCTCAGGGTCACAGCTACACATATCATCGGCCAATGACATGGCTGTTGACACAAGTTTATCTGCAGGCACCGCCCGGCTCAGAATACCCCAAGCACAAGCCGTTTCTGCATCAATGAAATTACCGGTCAAAGACAGTTCTTTCGCACGTGACATACCAATCAAACGTGAAAGCTTTTGGCTCAACCCCCAACCTGGCACAATGCCAACACGGGCGTGCGTGTCAGCAAACCGCGCATTGGTCGATCCAATGATCACATCGCATGCCAAAGCAAGTTCAAAACCGCCGGTAATGGCAACGCCATTTATGGCGCCAATGATCGGACCTGTGAATCGAGAGAGTGACACCACCGGATCATCGGCATCAATTGCCAGCGCCGGACCACCACTGCCGGCTTCTCCCATTTCTTTAAGATCAAGCCCCGCAGTAAAAGCACGTTCCCCAGCACCTGTCAGTACCATAACACGCACATTTGGATTTGCCTCAAGATCGTTAACAACGGTGGCCAACTGGCTACGCAATGCAGCAGACAAAGCATTCATGGCTTCGGGCCTGTTTAAAGTGACAAGGGCGACTTCATTCTCAATTGAAACTGTTACTAATTCATTCATTTTTATCTCTCTTATCGTCTGAACTAAAAGGACTTGCCAGAGGCCAAAGCCCCCATTCGCGCTGAAATTTGGTGAAATTCCACGACCATTTCAGAAATAATATCCGCGACAGGTTTCACCCCATCGATAAGACCTGATGTCTGGCCCGCAAGCCCGACAGCAGCTTCCATATCCCCACCGAAATAAAGATCGAGAATATTTTTCATCGTATCGGGTGGCATTAATCCCTCTTCATAAATCGACAGTGAGCGATCTGTTTTAAGCGCGCGCAAACAAGGCGTCGCTTTTTTGTTAAGAACGACGGTACCTGTCGTTGGCGCATTCACAATTGCCGCTTTATAATTGTCATGAACCGGGCTTTCGAGCGCAGACACAAAACGCGTACCCATTTGCACGGCTTCAGCACCAAGCGCAAAAGCTGCTGCCATGCCACGACCATCGCAAATACCACCTGCGGCAACCAAGGGCACATCAACCGCGGCGCGCACGGCTTGCAAGAGCACCAAGGATGAAACTTCCTCAGGATTTTTAAAGCCGCCACCTTCTGCGCCTTCAACGACAAGTCCGTCAACACCCGCATCGACACATTTCACCGCCGCCTCAACCGTGGGCACAGCATGGTAAACAATAATACCGGCCTCTTTTAACGGCTTGATAAATTTGGCAGGGCTGCCCGCAGATGTTGTCACAAACTTAACGCCGCTCTGACAAATATAGGTCAGCATAGCGTCGTCACGTAAAAACATAATTGGCAAATTCACCCCGAAAGGGTTCGCCGTCAGGCCCGGCATTTTTTCTATTTCGGCCTTACAGTTTTCTGTCTCACCCGATGACGTTTCAATGATACCCAATCCACCCGCATTACAGACGGCCGAAGCCAATTGCGACCGCGCAATCCACCCCATAGGCGCTTGAATAATAGGATATTTTGCACCCGTATGTGCCAGAAAACGGTTTGTCATAATTTCTCCAAATCAATTTATAGTCATCTATGTCATCAGACTTAGCGACGTTAAGCAATGTTTAATACATGTCAATAATTTGGGCATATTGCGCCTTATACGAAGTTCATGTCATGCTTTGTTAAATCTTGAGAGAATAAGAAGGAAGAGTTTATGACGGACGGTGGGTTTAAAGATCAAATAGCCTTCAATCTCAATGCGCTGAATGAGATGGTGCCCTATACGCGATTATTGGGCATCCAATTGACACATGTCTCTAAAATAGAAATTCATGGCGAAATGCCCGTCACGCGTGACATCACCAATCATACCCCCAATGTTCACGGCGGCGCGATTATGTCTTTTGCCGATGCACTGGGCGCCGTAGGTGCTTTTTTGAATATGCCAGACGGCGCAGAAGGCACGACAACAATTGAAAGCAAAACCAATTTCATTAAACCTGCAATGGTCGATGATAAACTCATTGGTATTTCGCGCCCCCTTTCGGTTGGCAGGCGACTGTCTATCTGGCAAACCGATATTACCCGCAACGATGGAAAACGCGTTGCGCAGGTAACACAAACACAGATTTATCTCTAAAATAAATCTATTCACAAAGGAGAAAATTGTGCAGGTATTTTTATATGTGACCATAACCATTGGCGTTATCATACTGTTCCTTTTCACCAGCCAGATGTTGAGAAATAGCTCAATTCCAGAATTAACCAATGAAGCAAAATCGCTTGCGCCTTATAATCATGTTGAGCTTAGCCACGGCGCCATCCATTATGAGCTTAAGGGCCCGGAGGACGGACCTGTTGCCGTGCTTGTTCATGGTTTCTCAACCCCTTTATTCATTTATGAACAAAATATTGATGCCCTGATCGAGGCTGGTTTTCGCGTTTTACGCTTTGACCACTATGGCCGCGGATGGTCAGACCGCCCCAAAACAGATTACGATGCCGACTTATATGATCGCACCCTCATCGAATTATTGGATGCTTTGCAAATCACCCAGCCCGTTCATCTGGTTGGCCTATCCATGGGGGGAATTATTTCGGCGGAATTCACTGTTCGTCACCCAGAGCGGGTTAACAAACTTGTGCTTCTGGTTCCGGCGGGCTTAACGCTTGCCGACCAAGGGCTGCGCGGTAAATTGCTCCGCATTCCTTTGATCGGCGACTATATTTGGGACCGCTTTGCCGTATCTGGGATTGCCAATGGGTATGACGAAAGCGGATTTGAACCCCAACATCGTCTTCAAGGCAAAATTAACGAGCAATTTAAATATCGTGGGGTAAGCGCCGCGCTTTTGTCGACATTTCGCAACCTTCCCATGGCCAATTGTGACAGCACATACACCCAGCTCGAAGCCACGAAAGTGCCGACCATGGCCATATTTGGCACAGATGATGAGACAGTGCTTATTGAAAGCTCTGCGCGCTTACGCGCACTTGCGCCAAGCGCCAAAATTATTGACATTAAAGGTGCAGGGCATGGGCTGAACTTCCAAAATTTTGAGACAGTGAACCCATTGCTTGTCGAATTTCTAACGCAACGGTAAAGGCGATATTATGACAGATTTAATTTTACAATCCTTAGATGACAATGGTGTTCTTACCATTACGCTCAATCGCCCCAATGTCTTGAACAGCCTTAACCGCCCGATTATTGAAGACCTTATCAAAGCATTTAATGATGCCAGCACAAATTCAGAGGTTCGAGTCGTTGTTTTAACTGGATCGGGCCGCGGCTTTTGTGCCGGCGCCGATCTCTTAGATGGACAATGGCCGCGCGAACCAGGCTGGTCCGCAGGGCAAGGCACGGCCTATGCCATGAAGGTTGGGTTTAACCCCCTCGTGCGCGCCATTACGGGCTGCGATAAGCCTGTTTTAACCGCAATTAACGGCATGGCCGCAGGTGGTGGTGTTGGCTTAGCCTTATGTGGCGACCTTGTGATTGCCGCGCAAAGCGCAAAATTTAAACTCGTTTTTGGCCCTCAATTGGGCATTATTCCTGACGTTGGCGCCTCCTGGCTGGTCCCTCGCTTAATCGGACGTAGCCGCGCCAACGGGCTTGGTTTATTGGGTGATAATCTAGATGCCGAAACAGCCGCCGACTGGGGTATGGTCTGGGAATGCGTCAGTGATGAAAACTTAATGCCACGCGCCCAAGTGCTTGCCATGCGCATGGCAGATAGTGCGATTTCTGGTTTAAAAGCGGTCAGCCGCGCCCATGATCATGCATTGGATGTGAGCCTTGATGAACAGCTCGATTATGAAGTTGAGAAACAAGAATTCTATTGCGACCAACCTGAATTTGCAGAAGGCGTTAAAGCTTTCGCATCAAAGCGCAAACCCGATTTCCGTGGACTCAAAAAATAGAGCGGCTCATCCGAATTCAAATCTGAATTTGCAGATTTGAATTCACAAAGAAACTAAGGTTTTTAAATATGACAAATATGCGCTGTATAACACGCGGCTCGTCAGTGCGGCTTATCGGGCGTCACATCAGCGATGTGATAAAAGCTAGATCATCGAAAAGCAAGCACGCAGATCATCAGCTAGAACCATAGGTTTTTCAAAAGCCGCGAAATGCCCGCCTCGATCTGGTTCATTCCAAAAAATAATATTTTTATATTGAGCAGAGGCCCAGCGCCGCGAGGGTTTCATAATATCAATCGGAAAAACAGTGGCGCCCATAGGCAAATCAAATGGGTCGGCATTAATTGAATTATAGCTTTCCCAATATAACCGCGCTGACGAACCACCACTTGCAGTCAGCCAATACATCATCACGTTATCTAATAGTTCAGTCCGCGTGAAAATATTTTCTGGGTGACCATCGCAGTCGGTCCATTCATAAAATTTTTCTAGAATCCAAGCTGCCTGACCAATAGGACTATCGACCAATGCATAACCAAGCGTTTGTGGCCGCGTCGATTGTTGCTTGGCATAGCCCGTCCCCCATTCCTGATGTTTCATAAAATCGGCCAATGATTTTTGCTCTGCCTGTGTTGGGTCCGCCATCACGTCCTCACTTGGCATCGCAATCACCATATTCACATGTACACCCGCACAATGCACGGGGTCAGCGCGTCCAATAGCAATCGTTACCGCAGAACCCCAATCACCGCCTTGAGCGAAGTAGCGCGTATAGCCAAGCCGAGCCATTAGCTCTGCCCATGCCGCACCAATATGATCGATCGTCCAACCCGTCGTTTTAGGCTTACTCGAAAAGCCATAGCCAGGCATGGTTGGCATGACGAGATGAAATGCATCCTCTGCCTTGCCGCCGTGTTTTTCAGGCTCAATTAACATGGGAATAATTTTCATGAATTCCAAAACAGATCCAGGCCAACCATGTGTCATAATCAGTGGGCGGGCATGCTCGTGCGGTGAGCGTACATGCAGGAAGTGAATATCAACATCATCAATTTCTGTCACAAAGCTGCCAAGCGCATTAAGGCGCGCTTCAACCGGACGCCAATCATATTCATTTAACCAGCTGTTATGGATTTCTTTCATATAAGATAGCGGAATGCCCTGACTCCAATCATCGGGAGTTTCTTTTTCCACCCATCGCGTGAGTGCCAAACGTTGCTTCAAATCATCGAGCGCCGACTGATCGACATGTATGGGAAAAGGTCTAATGGTCATGGCATCACTCCTATTGTCATGGCAGTCAATCGTTCGTAGTCAATCATCACTCTAATGGTTGGTCAAATTTTCTGGGCGACGCCGCATGAAAGCTCGAACAGAAAACCAAACCGCCAAACCCAACACACTGAAAAAGCCAAAGATAAAGGCATATAAAACAGACTGAGACACACCAAACCGTTTCAATGTTGTATTGCGAGTTATTTCAGCAATCGCGTCATAATTCGCCGGCATAGGCTGAACGCCCAAACGTGCCTCATAGGCAACATAATCTTGCGACAATTCCTCAAATTTTTCGATTTCTATTGTGCGAATATCAGTTGTCTCACCCGGGTCTAATGAGAGATTATACAAACGCCATTGGCCATCGCCATGAGGCGGCATATTACGCACCAATTTATAATCGCCTTTAAAGAGTGCAGAGTTACCAGACACTTCAATACCAATTGGCTCTTCATCGCCATAGACTGAAGTTTGAACGCCACGAATGACCGGCATTAAACTGCGACCGGTCATAATATCAGCCTGATCATGAAGCCCCAGCAGGTCAAGCAATGTAGGTGCCACATCATAAACCCAGCTTGTGGCTGGCACGCGATTATTGGCTGGCACATTTGCACCCGAGATAATTAAAGGCACCCTCAAACCACCTTCTGCGGCAGTAAATTTATAAAGATGCCCCCCACCTGTAGAGGACGCCCAGTCGCGCCCAATAAAGCCATAACTGTTCGGTCCCCCCAAATCATCAAGACCCGCTTCATATCCCTCCAACCACATCCAGGCACGCATTCGATTATTATCCAGGGGGTTTGAAGGTTCCGGGCCATTATCTGATGTCACAACAAAAATCGTATTTTCGCGCAACCCATGTTCCTCGAGGTAAGCCAGCAACCGACCAATATGGATATCCATCGCCTCTAACATGGCCGCATTGACAGCCATACGCGCAGCATAAAGCTCCTGATCCTCAGCAGAAAGATCTGACCAAGCTTGTCTTTGCGAATTGGGTGCTGGCGGGGCCACATTGGCGGGCATTAGACCAAGAGATTGCGCGTTCTCAAACCGTTTTGCAGCAATATCATCCCAACCCTTTGCATAAATATCTCTATAAGGTGCAATGAGTTCGGCGGGTGCTTGAACGGGAATATGAACCGCCTGAAATCCAAGAAATGCAAAAAATGGCTTTGTCTTTTCGCGCTCCCCAATATAGTCCAACATTTGATCGACAATAAATGCAGATGAGTAAAACTCCTCGGGCAAGTCAGCAGGCATATCACCATCATACCAAGGGGCTGTTTCGTAATAGGGAATATAAGACCGCTTCGACCAATTATCTGCACCCGATGCATCTAGGGCAAAGGAGCGCTCAAAGCCATGATGGACCGGCAGGTTCTTGCCGCCATGGCCTAAATGCCACTTACCGGTCATAAATGTTTGATAACCATCGCGACCAAGAATTTGCGCAAGTGTTTCAACACCCGGCTCCAAATGCATCGAATAGCCTTTATGGCCGGCCTGACTTTGGGTGAGCACTTCAGGAATAGTGGCAATGCCCGTCAGGTGATTATCAAGTCCGGTTAAAAGCATCGCCCGCGATGGCGCGCAGAGTGGAGATGTTCGATATTGCGTGAACAAAGTGCCTTGGCGCGCCAATTGATCAATATGCGGCGTCTTAGCTTCGCCACCATAAATACCAAGATCAGTCAAAGCTGCATCATCAATCACCATCATAATGACATTTGGCCGTGAATTATCTGATCGCGACGGCGCAGAAGGCACAAGAAGAAGTGCGGCCATAGCCAAAGGCATTGCCGTCAAGAGCAGCCGACGGGTGAAATGCATTAGGATAAAACGTCTAGAATTTGCGTCTCTTTGAGCCATTGGTCTAATTTCACCTTACTGTCCATCGATAAATTTTTATAATAGTCGCGCGTCCAAGCTAAACATTTTGCCTGATAAGTAAAAGGCGCCTGCTCCCAAGATTGCCCATCGATTGTGGTCGACATTTTCTCGGCACCTGAGGCCACAGCTGCAGCATTGGCGACAAGATAAGGCATATAGATTTTTCCAATTTCAGACAAGAGCGCCGTCAGTGTTGGGCTTGGCGCATCCTTCACCCAATCGGCCTCATCAGCATCAAGACCCGACAGATCTTCCATAACTTCAACCCACGCATAAATACGAGGATAGCGCGAGACAATCATCGCTTGAGGCGTTGGATCAAACAGAGCCAAACAGGTTAACTGGCCATAAATCGCAAAATCTGCTGAAGATGGGCGCTGACCGAAGAGATAAGGACTTGTCGTTAAATGCGCGTTTAAAAGCCCCAAAAAGGTTTCAAACCCGCCCTCAATGACAGGTTTTGTGGTCGCATTAGATCCCACATAAGACAAACGCTCGATTTGCCGCTCCCGCACAAAGGCGCTGATGGGGGCAACATCTTCATCCGAAGTCGTAATGCCGCCAAAGCGCGGCAAGATAGCGCTGGCTTTTTCAATATCATCCGCATAATGCCAACGATAATGAAACATCGCCTTGGTTAACCACTCATCTGCATAATCTTCGATCAACCAATTCAAAAAAGCATAGGATTCATCAGACGGAATGGTGGCGCGAGATTCATAATCTTGCTCGAGCTTACGTATAATCGGCGTGGAATCCGTTATCGGGTCCAATGTGCCGGCCTCATTAGGGAAATAGAATGTCGGCAATAAAGGAACTTTAGGCTGAGGAAAAGAAGATTTTGTGACCCCGCCCGAACGCACGCTCTGCCAGTGAACACGATAAGGAATATGTCGGTAACGCATTAGAGCAAGCATTTTGCGCGTATATGGAGAACCGGGGGCACCAACCAAATCGATCATAACAGATGAACTCTCTTTTTATCTGAATTAATACAGCCAAATATATAAAACGACTTTGTCTATAGCGCGAAGTGAGGGACCACTGACCGCGCAGAATTAGGCATATGCTACGTAGTGATATAATCTATGTCAATGAAGCTGTGATCACCAAGGAGTTACAAATGTTACCAGAAATATGGTTCACGATTAGCCTTATTTATGCGGTTTTTATTTTTTGGTATTACAATTGGAAGGGCCCGCTCACTCGCTCTGAGATAGACCGCTATACTTTATTGCTCAAGCAACAAATCAGTGACCCTGAAATCTATAATGCAATCGAGAATTTTATGCATAAAGATGATGGCAAAGGCTTTGTCATGCTCAATATGATTGTCTTTCAAAAGGGGCTTATAAATCACCCAGTCACATCAGAGCCTTTGAAAAGTCAGGCCCTGCTCTTGGAATATTTCAAACCCTTTTCAAGTCAAATTTTGCGGCATGCAGGCCACCCGGTGTTGCAGGCAACTCTTCGTGCCGGATATATCGAGGCTTGGGGCGTTGAGCCTAATCCGGGTTGGCAATTGGTTGGTCTCATTCGTTATCGCAGTCGCCGCGACATGCTTGACTTAATCACCGCAGACGCTTTCCACGCTGTGCATGGTTATAAAAAAGCAGCCATACTCAAGACACTGGCTATGCCCATGCAAATTCGATCCAGTCTTTTTGCCTCACCTCCTGTTTGGGGCGCTATGCTGCTTTTCATATTGGGCCAAATAATAACAATCTTAAATTTAATGCCTTAACCTTAACAAGGCATTATGTTTCAAATATTACAACCTGCTCAAGAGCTTGATTACTCAAACCCTATTAATCACTTTTCTATTAACCCAACGCAAAGATGAAACCCATTGATATCCATCGCAACAGACCTCACCATATTGTTTGCAGCAGCATTTCTTGCCGCAACAATTTTGCCGGCCCAATCCGAGGCAGTGCTTAGTGGATTATATTTAAGCGGGCACCATAGCGCGGTCATGCTTGTCATTGTCGCAACTGCCGGTAATGTTTTGGGTGCATGTATTAATTGGCTGATCGGCCGCTACCTATTAATATTCCAAGAGCGATCCTGGTTCCCTGTCTCAGCGCAAGCCCTTAATCGCGCAACCCAACACTATCAACGTTACGGTGTTTGGACATTGCTTCTGGCTTGGGTGCCCATTATCGGTGACCCGCTCACCCTGATTGCAGGTGTGATGCGCACCCATATTGGTTTATTCTTTCTGCTTGTTACAATTGGCAAGGCCGGACGATATATTGCACTTATATTTGCATTATCTTCTTTTTAGAGGCACAACGAGAGATCCATATGATTATGTTCTTTCTTAAAATTGGTATTGCGGCAACGGTCATTGGCTTTTCATCCTGGCTTGCAGGAAAAAAGCCTGAGCTTGCAGGCTTTATTATTGCCCTTCCCCTTGCTTCTTTGATTGCGCTCGCTTTTGTTCAGATTGAACATAAAGATACC
>CBFHJI010000038.1:10197-14892 GCA_965656255.1 Alphaproteobacteria bacterium | reverse complement strand
GAAGCGGTCGCGCTCTGCAATCACATCAAGAGCGCGCGGCCCGACATGACATTTGGCGCAGATTTAATTGCAGGTTTCCCAACCGAGACCGACGCCATGTTTGAAAACTCTGTCGCGCTGATTGAGGACTGCCAACTCACCTGGCTCCATGTGTTTCCATTTTCACCCCGCCCAAACACACCTGCGGCGCGGATGCCACAATTATCTAAAGACTTGATTACCGAACGAGCAAAGCACCTTCGCGAAGCCGGCGATAGCTATCGTCAACAATGGCTCCATAATCAAGTCGGCCAAGATGTCCTCGTGCTCATGGAAAATGATCAACGCGGACGTGCCGAAAATTTTGCGCAAGTCATCTTCAAGACCGCCATCACACCGCATACAATAACACGCGCGCGCATCACGGGTGTACAGAACGAATTTCTTTTAGGTGAGCAATATTAATGGGTTTATTTGATCGACTTAAAAAAGGATTAGGCCGCTCGAGCAAGGCAATCGGAGAAGGCATTGGCCGCCTCTTCACATCAGGCCGTCTAGATGACACCCAACTCGCAACATTAGAAGAAATTCTAATCACCGCTGACCTAGGCTTTGATGCGACAGCCAATATTATTGACAAGATCAAACAACGCAAAATTGAAAATCTTGAAAACGAAAACCAGCTTAAAGAAATTCTTGCTGAAGAAATCACATCTATTTTGGAAGGGTCTGAGCTTCCCCTCGCGCTTCCTCAGGACAAAAAGCCAGCCGTTATTCTTATGGCCGGCGTTAATGGCGCCGGCAAAACAACAACCATCGGCAAATTGGCTCAAAAGTTTAAACAACAAGGGCAGTCCGTCATGCTGGCCGCCGGTGATACATTTCGCGCCGCAGCGATCGAACAATTAGAAGTTTGGGGCGAGCGCGCCGGCGTACCTGTTATCTCCGGCAAGCAAGGCGCTGATGCTGCAGGACTTGTTTATTCAGCGCTCGAACAAGCCCGAGCCGAACAGGTTGATATACTCATTGTCGACACTGCGGGTCGGCTTCAATCCAATGAAGCACTCATGGCCGAACTTGAAAAAATCACTCGCGTCATGCGCAAACTCGATGACAGCGCCCCGCACGCTTCTCTCTTGGTACTCGACGCAACTGTTGGCCAAAACGCCATTTCTCAAGCCCAAGCCTTTCTAAAAGCAGCGGGCACAACAGGCCTCATCATGACCAAACTCGACGGTACAGCCCGCGGCGGCGTACTCGTTGCCCTGACGCGCAAACTGGGGCTGCCCATTCACTATATTGGGGTTGGAGAATCGGCAGAGGATTTACAGCCCTTCCAATCAAAAGCGTTCGCACGCGCGCTCACCGGTCTAGATAGCTAGAAAGACGAAGCATGAAAAAAATTATTGAAGATTTTGGCCCATTACTTGTTTTCTTCATTCTCAATAGCCGCGGCGCTGAATGGCTTGGCATGGCGCCTGAACAAAGCTTGTTTATCGCCACTGGCGGTTTCATGGCAGCCCTGCTAATCGTCATCATATTCACACTCCTCAGCGGCCGCCGCCCGACCACAATGAGCTTGGTCTCGGGTGGCTTTGTCATGGTCTTTGGTGGGCTCACGCTTTATTTGCAAGATGAGACATTCATCAAGGTTAAGCCGACAATTGTATACTGCCTCTTTGCTGGCATATTGGGGTTTGGACTTATGCGGCGTGTTTCATATTTAAAAAACCTCATGGGCGACATGCTGCCTATGGATAAAGACGGATGGATGATTTTAACGCGGCGCTGGGTTGGTTTTTTTATCGCCATGGCCGTTCTTAACGAAATATTATGGCGCACCCTAACGACAGATCAGTGGGTACAATTCAAGGTTTTTGGATTTCTAATCATCACGCTCGTCTTTAGCGCGGCTCAGGTGCCATTGTTTAGCCGTCATAGCTTAAACAAAAACACCGAGGCTTAACGTTAGCCACAATGAGGGCTTTGGCGCGCGAGATATTAACCTAGCCTCTTCGTCCCAAATTTTGAAACCCCGGCGTATCCAACCAATTTTCAGGCTCACCAAAAGGGGCGAATTGGTCTAAATGCTCGGTATCTTTGAAATGTTTTAAAGCCCAATAAACGCTGGGGAATGCAAGCTCATCCCATGGGATCTCATCCCAACTCATTAGCTTCACGTCCAAACTTTCGGGCCCAGGGGCAATATCGGGGGTCCTCAATTGGCCGCGATAAAACATTTGCACCTGTGAAATACGCGCGACATTATAAATGCCAATTAATTGTCCAACCTCAACATCAGCATTGGCTTCTTCTTGCGCTTCGCGCGCAGCGCCTTGAGCAACAGTTTCCCCTTTTTCCATAAAACCCGCGGGGAGAGTCCAAAATCCGTGGCGCGGTTCAATAGCACGGCGACACATTAAAATTTTATCATCCCAAGTCGCAACAACCCCAGCAATAACTTTTGGGTTTTCATAATTAATTAAACCACAATTATCGCAAATATGACGTTCAAATGAATCGTCGTGGGGTTTGCGTTTTGAAAAATTCATCTCATTGGGATAGTCACGCGACTGGTCTCTAAATGTCATTGGGGTGTTTCTCCAAGCTTGCTTGAATTCGACACCGGTTTGATGCGCGGCATGAATTCATTGGCAATCACATTTTCATCAAGCGGTCCAGTATGTCGAAATATAATCTCGCCACTACCGTTTATAATATAAGTTTCAGGTACCCCGTAGACCCCAAAGTCAATCGCCGTACGGCCTGTATCATCTACTGCTACTTTTCCGTATGGATTACCAAGCCTGGCTAAGAACCGTTTGGCGGCCGCTTCCCCATCCTTGTAATTTAATCCGACAATATTGACGCCTTGTTCTTTTAAAGTCATGAGAAAAGGATGCTCGTCACGGCATGGCCCGCACCAACTTGCCCATACATTTAACAATATCACATTGCCGGTTTTGAGATCATTATCCCGCACGCGCGCATCTGCTTCAAGCAAGTCAGGCAAATCAAAGGCTGGAACAGGCTTACCTTCAAGAACAGAAGGTAATTTTTGCGGATCACCCATAAATAAACTCACCAAAAATAGTCCAGCAATTGATATAAAAATGGCAAATGGGATAAAGCGCCAGACCATTTTTACTGCTCCTCACTTTGGGACATATTCAAGGTTTTACGCGCCTTTATATATCCCACCAAAGTCAAGATACACAAACCGCCAATGATCACAGCAGTTACGCTGTAACTTGCCCAAATATAAAATCCGTAATCTGGCATTAAACACCACCCCCCAGACGACGACGTGCCCGTTGGTTGAGGATCTCAACCTGCATACGTGTGATCAAAAGTGCAAAAAACAAAACCATAAACGCAACACCCATCATCAAAAGAGGATAAAGAATATCAGGGTGAATGGCCGGGCGCGCAAAGCGCGACACACTCGCTGGCTGGTGCAATGTATTCCACCAATCAACTGAAAACTTGATAATGGGCACATTAATAAACCCAACAATGGCCAAAATGGCTGCCGCCCGAGAGGCTTTTTCTGGTGACTCAATCGCCCGCCAAAGCGAAATATATCCAATATATATAAAGAATAGAACCAGGACAGACGTTAACCGCGCATCCCAAACCCACCATGTGCCCCACATGGGCTGCCCCCACAATGCGCCTGTGATCAACGCAACAAGCGTAAAACATGCCCCAATTGGCGCGGCAGCACGGGCGGCCAAATGCCCAAGCGGGTGGCGAAAGATCAGGGCAAGAATACTGACAAAAGCAATAAAACTATAGCCAAACAGGGCCATCCAAGCAGCCGGCACATGGACAAACATAATCCGCACCGTTTCCCCTTGTTGATAATCTGGCGGCGCCTGAAAGGACAAATATAAGCCGTATAGTAACGTCAGAATTGCCACGACCCATAAAGGATAAAATAAGCGCTGCGCCAGCCTCATGAAACGGTGAGGGTTTGCATAATAATGCAACCAATCAGTTTTTTGAATGCGCATAGTTAAGTCCTTACCTCAAAATCGGCGTTACCACCCGTCACTCCGAAAGTCCACGCAAAGCAGCACTAATGGCAACAGGCGCAAGTAATATAGCGGCAACACTCATAGCAGCTAAAATGGCAATCGCATCAAATGCAATAGTTCCATTGCCCAGCAATGCTGTTTGCGTTGCATTTGCACCAAACAAAAGCACAGGAACATAAAGCGGCATAACAATAAGTGCCGTCAATAAGCCAGCACGTCGCACCGAGACAGATAAAGCTGAACCAATTGCACCAAGAGCGCATAAGGCAGGGCCAGCAACCAAGACGGATAAAATAAGAGGCCACAGCGCTTTAATATCTATATTCACCAATAAACCAGCCAAAGGTAAAACCAAGCTCAAGGGTATGATAAGAGAAATATAATGCGCAATCAGTTTGGCAAGCACCAATAATTCCAAAGGTTGCGCAGACAGCATCAGCTGATCAAAACCACCATCCTCGGCATCGCTTTGGAAAAGCCGATCAAGCGACAGCAAAAGCGCCAAAACAATCACAACCCAAAGCAAGCCAGGCGCAAGGCGCTTGAGAAGCGCAAGCTCAGGACCAACCCCAAAAGGCACCAAAGTAAGAGCAATGAATAAAAAGGCCACAACAAGACTAATGCTCCCCTGACGCCAAGCCAGCAAGACATCGCTATAAAGAACTCGGTAAAACGC
>CBFHJI010000038.1:0-10100 GCA_965656255.1 Alphaproteobacteria bacterium | reverse complement strand
ACGAGCTTTCTTAAAAAAAGCTCAAGTAGTTTCTCACCTAGCATAGCCTTTTTAAAACAAAAACAGTATAGTGCGCGCGAATTGCAGCATGTGCTGCCAATTGACTGGCTCATTTCAGAAGGAGCGTGAACATGCCTAAAGCAAAAGCCGCCAAGAAACCAACGCAAACACCTAAACACCCTAATAGTTTTAAAGCGCTAAAGACCTTAAAAGTAGGATCAAAATCTTACGCATATTTTAGTCTAAAAGCAGCTGAGAAAAATGGCCTAGAAGGTATTTCAAAATTACCTTACGCCATGAAAGTGCTCTTAGAAAATCTTCTACGCTTTGAAGATGGCCGCACTGTTACTGCTGACGACATCCGGGCTGTAAAAAGCTGGATGACACGTCGCAAGTCAAACCGCGAAATTGCGTTCCGTCCTGCCCGTGTTCTTATGCAAGACTTTACCGGCGTCCCTGCTGTTGTTGATCTCGCCACAATGCGCAATGCGATGGAAGATATTGGCGGCAAAACAAACAAAATTAATCCTCTCACACCTGTTGATCTCGTTATTGACCATTCTGTGATGGTTGATCATTTCGGCAATAAAAGCGCTCTTAAAAATAATGTTGGCCTTGAATATGAGCGCAACCGTGAGCGCTATGAATTCTTACGCTGGGGGGCACAAGCCTTTCAAAACTTCCGGGTGGTGCCTCCTGGAACCGGCATTTGCCACCAAGTGAACCTTGAATATCTCGCGCAAACAGTCTGGACGCGCAAAGAAGTGATTAATGGCAAAAAAGTTGAAACAGCTTACCCAGATACACTGGTCGGCACAGATAGCCACACCACTATGGTTAATGGCCTTGCCGTATTAGGTTGGGGTGTTGGCGGCATTGAAGCCGAAGCAGCAATGCTTGGACAACCAATTTCAATGCTTTTACCTGAAGTTGTTGGCTTTAAACTCACCGGCAAATTACCAGAAGGCGCAACCGCAACTGACTTGGTTTTGATCATTGTTGAGATGCTTCGCAAGCAAGGTGTTGTTGGCAAATTTGTTGAATTCTATGGCCCCGGTCTTGATAACCTATCACTTGAAGACCAAGCTACAATTGCCAATATGGCACCTGAATATGGCGCAACATGCGGCTTCTTCCCCGTTGATAAAGACACAATCTCTTATCTAAAATCAACCGGACGCAAGAAAGACCGCGTCGCATTGGTTGAGGCTTATGCTAAGAAACAAGGGATGTTCCGTACGAAGAACTCACCAGACCCAGTCTTCACAAATAAGCTTGCGCTTGATCTTAAAGATGTACGCCCAAGCTTGGCTGGCCCAAAACGCCCTCAAGACCGCGTATTGCTTGAAGATATGCCAACCGGTTTTGAAAAAGCATTGCAAGACCAAAACATTACCAAGGCCAGCGAACGCGTCGCGGTTAAAGGTGAAAAATTTGACATTGGACATGGTGACGTGGTCATTGCAGCAATTACATCTTGCACAAATACATCCAACCCAAGCGTGATGCTTGGCGCAGGACTTGTCGCACGCAATGCCGTTGAAAAAGGTCTAACTGTTAAGCCATGGGTTAAACCATCTTTAGCCCCCGGCTCTCAAGTTGTGACGGATTATCTTAAAAAAGCCAACCTACAAGCACCGCTTGATAAATTGGGCTTTAACCTTGTTGGCTATGGTTGCACAACATGTATTGGTAACTCTGGTCCTCTACCAGAGCCTATCTCTAAAGCGATTAACGAAAATAATATTGTTGCGGCCTCTGTCCTATCCGGCAACCGTAACTTCGAAGGTCGCGTAAGCCCAGATGTGCGGGCAAACTATCTTGCCTCACCAATGTTAGTTGTTGCATATGCAATCGCCGGAACAGTGAAGCTGAATCTGGCGACCGACCCATTGGGCAAAGATAAAAAAGGAAACCCTGTTTACCTGAAAGACATTTGGCCAACGAGCAAAGAAATTGCAGATACTGTCCGCACATGCGTAACGCCTGCTATGTTCCGAGATCGCTATAAAGATGTCTTTAAAGGTGATGCAAGCTGGCGGAAAATTAAGCCCGCCAAAGGCCAAACCTTTACATGGGATAAATCATCAACTTATGTACAAAAACCAACTTTCTTTGATGGCTTAAGCGCAAAACCGAGTGATGTTCAGCCAATCAACAATGCCCGTATCTTGGCCTTGTTAGGTGACAGTATCACAACTGATCACATCTCACCGGCAGGCTCAATTAAAGCGAGCAGCCCGGCTGGTTTGTATTTGAGCAAAAACAAGGTCGGCATTGCTGATTACAACTCCTATGGGGCACGTCGTGGCAATCACGAAGTTATGATGCGCGGCACGTTTGCAAATATTCGTATCCGCAATCAAATGGCTCCTGGCACAGAGGGTGGCGTCACCACGCTCCAGCCTGAAGGTAAAGTAATGTCTATCTATGACGCAGCTATGGCTTATGCCGAAACCCAAACACCATTGGTTGTCTTTGCAGGCAAGGAATATGGTACCGGCTCAAGCCGAGATTGGGCCGCCAAGGGCACACGCCTTCTTGGTGTCCGTGCTGTTGTTGCCGAGAGCTTTGAGCGAATTCACCGTTCCAACCTCGTTGGCATGGGCATTGCGCCTCTTCAATTTGAAGGCTCTGACAGCTGGGAAAGCCTCAAGCTTAATGGCTCAGAAACCATAACGATTGAAGGTGTAAGTGGTAAAATTAAACCGCGCCAGAAAGTTAAAATGGTGATTACGGATAAAAACGGTGCAACGAGAACAGTTACGCTTCTAAGCCGTATTGATACACAAGATGAGATCGACTATTTCCAAAATGGTGGCATCTTACAATATGTATTGCGTCAACTTGCCTCTTAAGGCAAACCGCAGCACCAGCTTATAGTTGTTGCTTAAAACAATTAAACGCCGCCCTTTGGGGCGGCGTTTTTTTATGACGCGATCACCGGCACTAGAGCTTTTCTGCAAAAACCTTAGAGCGTAGGAATAAGAGCATCGCGAGCCGAGCCATCAAACTTATAAGCCCAAGAGCCATTATTAAGGCGAACCCAAAAATTTGAACTCGTGGTCACAGCTGAAATCGTAAACTCAGTGCCATTGGCAAGTGTTAATATTGTGGTTTGACCATTGGCAAAATCAATTGTGTCTGCCGGCACAACATCAAGCAGACGCAATGCTGCGATCTGCACCATAATATCAACGGGTTGATTGCTGGGCCATGGCGATGTCGCATCAGAACGCTTAAAGGATCCACGGCTTATCCCGCTTAGAGTCACCTCAATCACCTGACCAAAGTCTGGCCAGTCTAACCGCGCGTCAAGCCAGGGTGTGATGTCTTTGCTGCGTGGAAGACGTCCCCGCACAAGCCAAGTCTGGTCAAGGTCTGAGCGTCGCATATAAAAATTCTTGAGTGAGTCGCCAACTTGTTTAGAGACTTGTTTTTGTTCAGCCTCGCTGCGCTCATCATTGCCCATTAACACTTGCACAATTGGCGCGCCGCTGGCATCAAAAAGTTTAAATTCGATTGCCTTGCTTAAATCATCCGGCGCCGTTAGCCCCAAAACACGGTGCCATTCTTTCAGCGCCGTTCGCGGCGCAAGCTTCTCCAGATTGCTCAACGCGATAATCGTTTCATTTACCAGCTCTTGGTTTGCAGGATAATGATCACGTGCAACAACCCGCCAAAGCTGATCACCCTCTTCTGCCCCGCGTGAGAAAATAAGCGTCTGAGTTCCGGATAAACCAAGGCCATGCGTAATCTCCACGCGCGCAACCTTATCTAATTGGCTGTTGAGTTCTGGTAACAATAAGCCAAGCTTTTCTTGAACAAAGACCGGCGCTTCGCGTTGCAGGGCAAAGATCAACACCCCAACGCTGATAAATGTGACAAAGCATAAAATGTAAAATCGTAACTTACTCATTACTCACGATCCTCCACCATACGCATACCGCCCGCGCGTTGTGTACGCACGCGGCGACGGCGGCGGCGCACCATAATGACCACACTCACCAACCCAATGAGCGCAGGCATTAACCCAATATTGATCCATCGCAAGGTCAAACCAAGAGATTCAATTTCACGCCTTAGATTGGCCTCAACCGCACGCAACGCTTTTCTCGCCGCCTGTAATTCCATTCGATATTCTATCGCGACCGCTTGCGCATCCGGCCCAAGGGCCTGCGTTTTTTCAATCCGATCCAATTCACTCTGCGCTGCCTCAATACGCTGCTGTAGTGCATATTCTTCAGCCAAATAAAGCTCTTCCGCATCTCGACGTAATGCTTCAACCCGGTCAAACCCGCGCAAAGCGCGTTCACGTCCGCGCAAACTGATCAAAGCATCAGAACCCATCATATTTTCCACTGCATTTAATAAGAACTTAGCATTGTCCGCCATCGGGACAGCAAAACGCTGACCAAGATAAGATTCTTCAGTGACCCAGAACCGATCATCAAAGAAATCGCTATCAGCGAAAATTATAATATTAGCATCATCCGTTTCCAAAAGCGGCTCAGGTGCCGCATCGTCTTCACTTAGATCATCTTGCGCAGTAATTGGCATACCCTCAGGAAAAGCCGTCCGTACAGGTCCGCGCAAACGTGCGGCAATAATATGTTGCTCGCCATCTGCTTTAAAATTTCGCAACAGCGTATCAGGGTCAGGCCCTGCTGCCACCATATCACGCGCAACCAACATGCTCTGGTCTGAACTTATGACAAGGGGGGTCATGGTTGTGGTTGCATCATCTGTTTTCTTTAACGTTCCCGTTGACCCAATATTGAGCAAATCAATATTGCTCATCACCACATCCGTTTCGTTAAATTGTGCCTTGGGCATACCCATCCATAATATATAATCAACAAGCTGCCGACGGGCATCGCGCCCCGTTGCCACGCGTTGGGCGTAAGTGCGGTCAGCCAAGACTTTCGTATCATCCATGGTGACGCCCCAGCGCGCCATAAGCACGCCCAGATTGGATTGCTCCGTATAGCCTGGGAGCGGTTGTCCATTAGGACCTGCGGTCAGACTAACTTCAGAATGAGGATCAATAAATGCAATCACACGACCGCCACGCATCACGAATTGATCTACCGCATAAAGCTGGCTCTCGCTTAACGGGCGCGGGTGCGCCAGCAGCAAGACATCTACGCGCTTTGGCACTTTCGTCATTTTTGGGTCTAAGAATTCAACAGTAAAACTATCAACCAACTCGCTATATATCAAAAATGGTTGCGACTGTCCGCGCATGGCTGCCATGAGGCCACCGGCACCCGTATCTAGTGGTAAATTCGAAACAACTCCCAAAACTGGTTTTCTGGGTGTATTCAGATTATCGATCAACCGCGTAATATCATATTCTAAATATTGCTCGCGCTCGGCTGGAAATATCGGGATGATCTGCATGTCATCAACCATATTTGTGCCAATGAGCCCAAAATAGAAAAGGTCACCCGACCCCATGGGGCGCCCCACCAAACCACGCGCAACGGCGACATCTTCGACATCAGAGAATGGCTCCGGATCCACAATCTTTAACGACACACGACCATTGGAACGATTAACAATCTCATCCAGCATATCGCGAACGCGTTGGGCATAGAGCCGCATAGCGGGAACAGATCCAGCCAGGCTTTGTGAATAATAAAATGTCAGAGAAATGGGCTCATCGATCTGCGCTAAAATATCTTTTGTGCCCTGACTCAGGGTAAATAATTCATTTTCTGTCAGGTCCAAACGGGCATTACGCAATAATAGCGAACTGCTAATATTTACAGACAGAAACAAAACAATCAGAAGAAAAACCGCAATTGCATTGCGAGAAGACAGAAGAGATCTCATCACGCGCCTTCTCCCTTTTTGCTCTCAACAACAATGCCCGTTAAGAACAGGCTGATCACGATAATACTAGAAAAGAAAATAACATCGCGCAGATCAATCACGCCTGATGTGATCGCCCTAAAATGTGCAAGAAAACTGAGAGACGCAATACTCTCCAAAACCAAATCAGGCAGAATATCGCGAAACACATCCAGCACCATTGGCAAACCAGCAATTGTGAAGACAAAGCAAACAAGTACACTCAAGACAAAAGCAATAAGTTGATTGCGGGTACAGGCAGACAAGATACTGCCCAAGGCCAAATATCCCCCAGCCATAAACAAGCTACCAAGATAGCTCGCCAAAATAACCCCATTATCAGGCGCGCCGAGATAATTTACGGTCAACCAAAGCGGGAAAGTTAGAATAAGCGCCAAGGCACTCACAGCCCATGCTGCTACAAATTTCCCAATGACAATAACCGATAGCGGAATCGGCAGGGTTAAAAGCAATTCGATAGAACCATTTCGTCGCTCTTCGGCCCATAATCGCATCGATAAAGCCGGCAAGAAAAAAAGATATAACCATGGATGAAATTGAAAGAATGTTGCCAAATTGGCTTGGCCGGCCTCATACCATAGAGCCACAGAAAAAGTGGTTACACCCGTTGCCAAGACAAAGACCAATAAAAAAATACTCGCCATGGGGCTGGCAAAATAGCTCGTAAATTCTCGAACCGTGAGAGCGATTAAAGCGCGCATTATGGCCTCCCCGTTAGCGACCTGAAGACGTCGTCTAAGCGCCCGTGTTCTAAAGCAAGACCTTTGACAACCCAATCGCTTCGCGCTTGGATACGCGCAATGACGGACTGCGCCTGCCCCTCATTTGGAAATAAAACAACCGACATCTCTGGTCCGCGCTGGACCTGTTCGATCGATATAATTTCAGGCCAAGACTGAAGGGACTGTATAATCAAAGAGACACCCTCGGTAGGTACCGTCAAACTCACGGCCCCACGATATCGCGACTGACCAGCAAGAGCGGCTGGCGTTCCATTGGCCACCAATTGCCCACGATCAATCACCAAAGCCCGCGTGCAAATAGCCTCAACTTCTTCGAGAATATGAGTGGAAATGATAATTGCTTTACTTTGCGCCATTTCACTAATCGCTTCGCGCACATGGTGTTTTTGGTTTGGATCTAATCCATCAGTTGGTTCATCCATAATAAGAATAGAGGGATCATGCATAATGGCCTGAGCAAGACCAACGCGACGACGAAATCCTTTAGACAAAGTATCGATCGGCTGATCCAGAACCGCATGAAGTTCCGTAATCGCGATTGCCTTATCACGAGCCCGATCACGCTCAAGCCCCGAGAGGCCGCG
This sequence comes from Alphaproteobacteria bacterium, assembly GCA_965656255.1. Classification (GTDB taxonomy): domain Bacteria; phylum Pseudomonadota; class Alphaproteobacteria; order RS24; family RS24; genus JAYODZ01. The sequence continues at coordinate 2,896 of CBFHJI010000038.1, read as the reverse complement.
AATAGAGGCAATAAAATTAAGAAAAGCACGAGGCGTCATTTCCGGCCAGGCGGGCGCACCTTCAGGTAAATACCCAAACTCTTTTTGCGCGCGCATTGGCTCGGTTAAGACATCGATGCCATTTACAAATATCTCACCGCCATCAGGGCGGAGAAAACCAGTAATCATTTTCATCGTTGTCGACTTACCAGCACCGTTTGGGCCCAAAAAGCCCAAGACTTCGCCGCGCGCCACATGGAAAGAGAGCGCATCGACAGCCAAGAAAGAACCAAATGTTTTACGAAGATTTTTAACACTAATCATGATGCCCTGAGATTAGCCAGCCCGCGAAAAGACGCAAGTCTAAATGTTACAAAAAAGGGCGTATTTTCAATGGATAAGTCTATGTGTGCTGACATCATAATGCCCATAAAGATGGGTGCAGAACACATGATGCGAAAAATGCAGGCCCGATGCGAAAAACCTTTTTGGGGAGGAGGGTGTTACGGTTAATCGCATCGGACCAAGCGCTTTAAAACGCTGCGCTGTATTACAGATATAAGATCTTAATTGCGGCATTCAATAGACCAGAAAGTGGCATTTTTGTGGTTTCTTACATTTTTGCTCTTGTTCTATCGCAAAATTCAAGAGAGCATGACGGATGGCATCTAAAAAACCATTGGTCATTGTCGCAAATGCTTATGAAGCCGAGCAAATTGCTCGCGATAAGCAGAAAATGCAGGTGATGTGGACGCGACAAGAGCTCATGGTATTGATGAACCTCTATGGGCGCGCCGTCGCCACTGGCCAGTGGCGCGATTACGGCTTATCGATCCTGCAAGATCGCGCCGTCTTCGCAATTTTCCGATCTACCAATGAAATACCAATCTATCGGATCGAAAAAATACCCCGTCTGCGCCAAAAACAAGGCCAATATCAAGTTCTTGGGCTCTCTGGGCAAATCTTAAAACGTGGAAATGACTTACAGCAAGCCCTCAAAATTATTGAGAAGAAGACCTGCCATTCAGGTAATATCCGGCTGGTGCGCCCATAAAAAAAACCCCGATATTTCTATCGGGGTTTCATTAACATTATCTTATTGATTAATCGCGGTTACCCATGAACTGCAATAAGAACAAGAACATATTCAAGAAATCGAGATATAGACGCAACGCGCCCATAATGGCTTTCTTCTCAGCAACATCGCGGCTGTCAGAGCCCATATAGATCTGCTTGATGCTTTGTGTGTCATAGGCGGTTAAGCCGGCAAAGATCAAAACGCCAATAACCGAAATCACAAAATGCATAGCTGAGCTTGCCAAGAAAATATTGACAATTGACGCTAAAATAATGCCGATCAGGCCCATAAAGAGGAACGAGCCCATGCCAGATAGGTCACGCTTTGTTGTATATCCATATAAACTAAGCGCACCAAACGAAGCGGCAGTCACAAGGAATGTTCGCACAACGCTGACACCTGTAAAAATCAACAAAATATATGAAAGCGACAAGCCGACAAGACCAGCATATATCCAGAATGTCATCTGAGCTGATTGTGAACTCATTTTATGAATGCGCATGCTCAAGAAAAAGACGAGCCCAAGCGGCGCAAACATGACCACATAAATAAGTGGCGTTGCGGCAATCGCCTGATAAAGGCCAGAAGCGGCACCAAGATATGCGGTGACGGCTGTGATAAGAAGACCCATAGACATATAGCCATAGACCTTACTCATATAAATTCTCAGGCCTTCATCAAATACCTGCCGTCCTGCATCATTTGATACGGCGACTGAAGGATCATTAGACCAATTTTGAGACATTAAAGTACTCCCTTTGAGGTAAAAATAGTTCTCTTCTATATATTGCAACGGATAGAGGAAATTACAAGTGTAATCGGACTATTCCCGTCGCAAAATTGTTAAGGTCGTTCCCCCCAATTGCATCCAAAAGGACACTGCCGCCAGAACCATCGTGACCGCAAAAGCCCCTAAAACACTAATGGCCATCACCTGGGGCAAAAAGACCCAAGTTGATCGCATCGCTCCGGCAATTAAGGCATAGCTTGCCAATACACCGATGAGACCCGAAATAAAAGCAGCAACAAAACCTGTAAAAGCATACTCAGATAAGAAAACGCGAATAATGCGCCCACGGCGGGCACCCAATGATCGCAAAATAGCTGCGTCATAAATTCGCCCCTGTCGACTTGATGCCAAAGCCCCCGCTAAGACAAGCAATGATGCAATAATGGTCACTGTACTCAACGCCCAAATTGCTTGTCCGAATTGATTCAGCAACTGTCCGACCGCCTCAATCGCATCCTTTACACGTACCGTGGTAATATTTGGAAAGCCAGAAACCGCTCCGGCAGAGAATGCCGCTTCGCCAGCAACAGCCATAGAGATTGATCCCAACAGCGTGTGCGGGGCATTTTTCAGCGGTAATGGTGAAAAAATCAGCGCAAAATTGATCTGGCCAGACCCGTAATCTACATTTCTAAAACTCGTAATCTCGGCTTTTAATGGGCGGCCCAACACATTGATTGTAATTGTATCCCCCAAAGAGAGCCCGAGCCCATTCGCAATACGCTGGTCCATAGACACAATCGGCGGCCCATCATAATCCAAAGGCCACCAATTGCCTGCGACAATCTCATTATTTTCTGGTGGCGCGGCACTATATGTAATGCCCCGATCACCGCGAAGAAACCAAGCAATGTCAGGAACTGGCGTTACCTGATCCACATCAACACCATTTACCGCCAAGACACTGCCGCGCAACATGGGGACCATTTGCATATCCACAAAACCATCAACAGATTGAGCAAACGCCTCAAATGCTTCTTTTTGATCTGGTTGTATATCAATTGCAAAAAATGATGGCGCCCGTTCTGGAAAATCTTGTCGCAGCTGTG
>CBFHJI010000037.1:0-15037 GCA_965656255.1 Alphaproteobacteria bacterium | reverse complement strand
ACAAAATAATAAAGTCCAAAAACCACCTAACCAGCAAATAATGTGTCGCCATGCTGTTATACTCATAGGGTCAAGTTCAGGGTAAAGAACGACTGACGCTCCTGTCGTGGTAAAAGCTGACATGGTCTCAAAAAGCGCATCCCCAAAGGTACTGACCTGTATTGATGCTGTGAGTGGTATCGCTGCTAAAAAAGGGACAAACAGCCAAATACCGAGACCCGAGAGTAATAAATCATGGGGTCGTAATGTCTGATTGCGGCTGTTAAAGCCCGTTAGCGTGAGCGCGCCCGACATAAATAATGCAATGATCATGCTAATGAAAAATGTTCTTGCGAGAGAATATTCTTCTTCAAATAATGCAAAAATGACGGGGAATATCATAGCAAGCGAAATGAAAACCCCGGCCAAACCGATCACAAAAATGATGGGCGCATTTCTCATAGATTAAATATACTCAAGGCTGACACGAAATAATTTTTCCATGTCATCGACGTCGCTTGCCATTGCAAACAAGATAATATGATCGCCGATCATAATTTCAGTATTTCCGCGCGGCATGATGATTTGATCCTCGCGGCCGATTGCGCCAAACCGGATACCGGTAGGAAGTTTAATGTCGCGTAAGCGTGCTCCGACAATTGGTGACGTATCCAAGACTTCAGCTTCGACGATCTCGCCGAGCCCATCGGCAATTGCATGAACTTTTAAAATACGCCCGCGGCGAACATGGCTAAGAATTGAAGATACCGTTACAGCACGTGGATTAATGGCTGTATCCATGCCAAATTGCCCAGCTAAACGATGAAACACATTTTCATTAATGAGGCTTAGAGTTCGAGAGCAACCCTCTTGTAAGGCCAGCATGCTGGTCAGTATATTAACTTGATCATCATTGGTAAGCGCTATTAAGAGTTCGCATTGCTCTGCGCCTGCTTCGCGTAACATTTGTGGTGAAAGACCAGTGCCATTAAGCACTATTGTGCGCGTCAGATTATCAGCAAGAAATTCTGAGCGGGATTCATCTGATTCGATAATATTTACGTTATATCGGCTGCCGTGGACTTCAAGTTTCTTCGCGACCTGTAAGCCAATATTGCCCCCGCCAACAACAATAATACGACGCGCTTCTTGTTCTGCGTGTCCGAAAATCTTAAGTGTTCTGATTGTGTCACTGGTTGAGGAGATGACAAAAGCTTCATCTCCAACTTCGAGCGTATCATTGGTGCGAGGTACATATAATTTCCCATTCCGATTAATGCCAACCACGGTCGCATTAAGATCAGGAAATAAGTCTGTCAGTTGGTTAAGCGGTGTATCAATGACTGGGCAATCTTCTTCAATATTAATGCCGACCATTTGAACGCGTGTTCCTAGAAAATTGGCTGCATCAAAAGCCCCGGGAAGTGATAAACGCCTCAAGACGCTCTCAGCCACTTCGCTTTCGGGAGAAATAATAATATCGATGGGAATGCCGCGATTGTTAAAAAGCTCGTAACGGGAGCGATCTAAATAATTTCTATCTCTTACTCGCGCAATCGTTTTGGTTATATTAAATAATGTACGGGCAACTTGGCAGATGACCATATTTACTTCATCACTTGCCGTAACAGCTATCAAAATATCCGCATTTTCAGCATCGGCCTTTGCTAAAACATCTGGATGAGATCCATGGCCGACAATTGGTCTTACATCAAGCGTGTCTTGAATACGTTCCATAAGTTCTGGTGAGCGATCAATAACGGTGACGTCATTGCCCTCACCTGCAAGGTGTTTTGCAATACTAAAGCCAACTTGACCAGCGCCACAAATAATGACCTTCATTTTAGATTCCTTAACATATACTTATACCAGCCAATTAGGATCCACTTCGTTCGAGCGTTTGTACCCCAAGTGATTTCAGTTTGCGGTGTAAAGCCGAACGTTCCATACCAACAAATTCAGCCGTGCGCGAGATATTTCCGCCAAATCGCTCGATTTGTGCGATTAAATATTCCCTCTCAAAGACTTCTCGTGCTTCGCGCAAGGACAAGGTGACGATGCGTCCAGTGGCAGGCGAGACAACATCATTATTCTCTGAGAATATTTCTTTGGGCAAATGTGCCGAGCATAACGTGTCCGCACCAATATCATTTGCTTTAATCATCATGTGTTCGACGCAATTTCTGAGCTGCCTGACATTACCTTTCCAATTATGTGATTGAACGATCGCCATCGTATCGGGATCCATTGTCAATGAGCGCATGTTAAATTGGTTAGCGACAAGATTAATAAAATTATTAACCAATGCGGGTATGTCTTCTCGCCGCTCTGATAAGCTAGGGATCGTGAGATGAACAACATTTAATCTATGAAACAAGTCTGATAAGAAGACCCCCTTCTCCACCAATGTTTTGAGATCGGAACTACTACCTGCAATGATACGGACATTGACTTTGACAGGTTTTGCTCCTCCCATGCGGGTGAATTCATTTTCAATTAAGAAACGCAAGAATTTTTGCTGGACCTGTATTGGCCATTGGTCAATCTCATCAATATAAATTGATCCACCATGACTTTCTTCTAGCAATCCAATTTGATAATTCTTGCCGTCTTCTGTGCCAAAAAGAAGGTCTGCGAGTATTTGCTCATTATAATGTGTCGTTGAGTAAAGCGTAAATGGCATATGCGCGCGCAGTGAGTGCGCATGAATAATACGTGCAGCAATTTCTTTTCCAGAACCACGTGGACCACTCAGCAGAACGCGACCATTGCTCGGGCCTACCTTTTCAAGAGAGATATTTAACTTCTCAATAAGAGGTGAGCTTCCGATGAGACGATCTGTAATCCCTGCTTTTCGCTTCAAATCTTGAATTTCTTTATTCAAGCGTCGGGATTCGATGGCATGGCCTACAGTAAGCAATAGTTTATCAATTTTGAATGGCTTTTCTATATAGTCAAATGCGCCATCGCGGATGGCCGATACAGCGGTTTCAATATTCCCATGACCGCTAATCATTACAACAGGAATATCGGTATAGTTTTGTTTGATTTCAGCCAAAATTTCGAGCCCATCAAGCTGACTGCCTTGAAGCCAAATATCGAGCAATATGAGCGTCGGCCGACGACTTTTTATTTCCTCAAAGGCCGTATCGCTATCATGTGCGAGCCGTGGGCGATATCCCTCATCGATGAGAATATCCGCAATCAATTCACGAATATCTTTCTCGTCATCAACGATTAAAATATCATGCGCCATTTCGACCCTCCGCGGTGCTTATTGTTTTAAGTGGTTGATATCGTGGAATATCTATAATGAATTTAGCGCCATAGCCTTTTTCTTTAAACCATTCAGCATCTTCCATCAAAATTCGGCCGCCATGGTCTTCGACAATTTTCTTAACAATTGCTAAGCCAAGACCGGTGCCGTCCACACGACTGGTTTTATATGGCTCGAGCAGGCTCATACGGTCACCTCGCGGCCACCCCGGCCCTGTATCTGATATGGATATGATGCAATTCTCATCTGTATATGCGAGTTCAATCTCGATGACTTGAGGGTTCTCTTCAGTATTGCGTGAGATGGCTTCGATTGCATTTTTGATTGTATTCGTGAGGGCCTGGCTTATGAGACGATGATCCCCTTCGGCTTCGATAGGACCCGGATTTTCAAACTTAAAATGAATATTCGTATTCGACATTCGGAGCAGAAAAATAGATTGAGACACGACATCTGTCAGGTCAAAGCGGTCCATAACGGCGCTTGGCATACGAGCGAAGGACGAGAATTCGTCAACCATACGTCCAATATCACCAACTTGACGAATAATTGTGTTTGTACATTGATCAAAAGCTTCTGTGTCAGTTTGGATCTGATCTCGGTATTTACGATGCAGTCGTTCAGCGGAGAGTTGGATTGGTGTAAGTGGATTTTTAATTTCATGGGCAATGCGACGCGCAATATCTGCCCATGCTGCTGTCCGTTGGGCGGCAACAAGATCTGTCACATCATCTAAACTCATGACGATATTTGTGCCATGGGAAATGGTGTTCTGTGAAATTGAGAGCCGTAAAAGGTGGTCTTCCCCATCGCTTGTGCGCCGCGTAATTTGAATATTGCGTCCAGGTTGCCCTTTAGCGTCGTGAATTAATGGCGTGACTTCAGGAAGTAATTTTTCGAATGACTGTCCAATTAAATCATGTGCTGAAGACTGAAAAATCTTACCAGCTGCAGGATTCGCGTGGCTAATATGCCCATTTTCATCAACGCCTAAAATACCCGCACTGGCGCTGTTTAAAACCATTTCTGTAAATCTATGTCGTTCGTTCAAGTCATCGCGCGCATCAATAAGTTCTTTTTGCTGCTTACCAAGGTGAACTGCCATTGTATTAAACATCTTACCTAATCGGCCCATCTCATCATCCGATTTATCGGCAACGCGTACACCTAAGTCGCCTTGGCTCATTCTTTGCGTTGCCCATATTAAGCTTGAAATGGGCTTCACAAGTCGATCCGCGATCCAAAGTCCAAACCAAATCGCTGACAATAAAATAATGAGCGCAATGACGATGTAAATCATGGCAAAAGTTATTTGTGCCTCAAAACGCCGATCTTCCATTTCGCCATATTCGCGCACAGCTGTATCTGTTTTTGAAAGATGTTCTAAAACATTGGGTGAGACAAAGCGCGTTCCGAGCATATAGAGCGGTATCTTTGTATTCACAGAGAGTTTTTGAAGGACCTGTACCTGAGCCAAAGCACCAATCGTTATAATGACTGGTTTGCCATTTTGAGCTGCCGTAAAAACCTCTTGGGGTGGAATTGCATTTTTACTGCCTGGTTGTTCGGGAGATGATGAGTGGATTGTGCCGCTCGCGTCAAGAATGATCAGTTTTGAAATGCTTCGTAAACCAGCTTGAGCCGTTAAAAAAATATCTAGTCGTCGAGGATCTTGATCGATCGCTGTCCATGCACGGACAAGATCACGTTCAATTGTTAACACTTCGCGTCGTAAGCCTTCACGATGTTCAGTCAAATAAGCATTGGCGACAGCCGTAGTGTTACTAATAATGGACTTGGTTCGTTCAGAAAACCAGCTATCAAGACCACGGTCGAGCGTGACAATAGCAAATGTTGCAACAAGTACAGCTGGCACTGATGCAATAATTGAGAATAGAAATACCAATCTCGCATGGAGTTCAGCTCCAGCAACTCCGCGCTGTCGGCGTCGAATGAGACGAATAATATGTGTCCCAACAACGGCCAATAAGCCCGTGATCATGAAAATATTTAGTCCAAACAAAAACCAAATAATGTCACGATTTGGGACGATCGGCGTTAAACCGGACAAGATTAAATAAGTCGCAAGACCGCCAATAAGGCCGCAGGCGGCGAAGAATAAAGATAAGAAATTAATGACATCCGGCCCGATAAAACGCAGAATCATAGCGCGCCAATGCGGCTTTTTTGATGAAATATCGGTATATGTGTTCATATCGCAATAAGCGCTTATATTTAATGGATAATTATAAAATTCTAGTCACTATGTTGCAAAGATGCAACAGTTTAGTGACCTGTCCTATGATCACTCACTTCAATAATCAGTCTATATCCGTTGGCAAATCAAGACGTGGGAAAGCAGGCTGCGGGGCCATGAGCATTCGATCATTAAGCATATCTGAAAAATTTTCAAATTGGCGTTCATGTTCATCAACCAGCAATGTATCAAGAAGCACTTTTGCACCTGTCGGGCAAACCGGCTGTAATAGAATAGAGGCTTTACGAACTACCTCTGCGGCGACATAAAGAATAGCTGCCATACGTTCTGGATTGCTTGCTTTTAAGCTCCAGGGTTCTTGCGCAGCAAAATACTTATTGGCCTCTGAAACAACGTTAAATACGGTTTCCAAGTAATTATGAATTTCAAATTTATCCATTTGCGCACGCGCTTGGTCGAGCATTTCAGATGCGGCTTTGAGAATGGTATCGTCTTCGGTAGAAAATGCTTTAGGTTTTGTAAGGGCCCCGCCCAAGTTTTTAAAAATCATGGATAAGCTACGCTGAGCTAAATTACCTAAGTCATTTGCAAGATCAGCGTTTACACGTGTCACAATTGCTTCGTCACTAAAACTGCCATCTTTACCAAATGGAACCTCGCGCATGAAAAAAAACCGTACAGCATCTGCGCCGTAACGTTGGACTAAGCTCGATGGATCAAGAACATTGCCAACAGATTTGGACATTTTTTCACCACGCACCGTCAAAAAACCATGCGCGAAAATGGCTTTTGGTAAGGCCAAACCAGCCGAAAGCAAAAATGCAGGCCAGTATACACTGTGAAAACGCGTGATATCTTTTCCAATGATATGCACATCTGCAGGCCAAAATGTTTTCCAAGCTTGGCCATTAACATCGGGAAAGCCAATTGATGTTATATAATTTGTGAGGGCATCGAGCCACACATATATGACGTGTTTTGGATCATTTGGAACGGGAATGCCCCAGTCAAAACTCGTGCGAGAGATGGATAAATCGCGCAATCCACCTTTGACGAATTGAATAATTTCATTGCGACGCGCCTCGGGTTGAATGAAGGACGGGTTACGCTCTATTAGGTCCAGTAAGGGCTCTTGATAGGCTGACAAACGGAAGAAGTAGCTTTCTTCCTCTACCCACTCTACGGGTGTTCCCGTAGGGGCGCGCTTTTCACCGGCGTCATTCGTTGTGAGCTCTGCCTCAGTATAAAAAGCTTCATCACGCACGGAGTACCAGCCGGCATAACTATCTTTATAAATATCACCTTTAGATTCAATGAGGCGCCATAACTCTTGAACTGACGCATGATGACGCGCCTCAGATGTGCGGATAAAGTCATCAGGAAGACAGTCTAACTCTTGTCCCATTACGCGAAAAGCTGGGGTCAAACTATCCGCAAGCTCGATTGCTGTTTTGTTTTGCAAGCGAGCTGTTTGATACATTTTTTGACCGTGATCATCGGTGCCAGTCACAAAGTGTACGTTATATCCGTCAAGGCGCTTAAAACGGGCAATTGTATCTGTGGCAATCACTTCATAGGCATGTCCAATATGAGGTGCTCCATTAGGATATGAAATCGCCGTCGATATGAAAAAAGATTTGTCGGCCATATAAAAATACCTTAGCGCCCTTACAAAAGGGCATTTACCATTGTTAAGCAGTTAAGTGCGGCCTGTTTCTTATCAAGATTTAGTGCTGTTGTCTCGCGCCCAATATCTTGAATATTTTCCCATAGGTCAAATATTTGTTGCTTGCTGCTGGCGCGGCTATATTTTTCGATTAATTGATGTTCCGTCTCAAAGATAGCCTGAAACTCGGCAAGGCCACGCGACACTTTGGTCAGGCGATAGAGCCAATCCGATAGTAATTCTATAAATAAACCAAATCGCTCAGGCGCATCGCGATGCGCGACAAAATCACAAAAGGCATGCGTTTGAGCAATATCAGATTGGTTTATTGCTATCATTGCTTCCATAAGCGCTTTGTAATGCTCAAGCCCTCCTTGGTCGATTAATGTGAGCGCACGTCCCGCACTTGCATTTGAAAGGAAGGATGCAGCGCCAATAATATTTGGATCGGTTTCAGGACTTATGGATTTTACAATTGTCAAAATTGTTTGTTCATCAAGCCCATGAAATACGAGCTTTCTGCTTCTGGAACGGATTGTATCAATCACTTTTCCGGCATTATGATTTATAAGAATAATAAGGCATTTTGCGGGTGGCTCTTCGAGAATTTTCAACAGAGCATTGGCCGCATTTCGTGTCATGTCATCAACACTATCAATAATTGCAACACGCCAACCTGCTGATCCCGCGCTATGAGCAAAGAAGTTTTTAAGCTCACGAATATCGTCAACTTCTATATGTTTCTTGCCTTCTTTTTCGCATGAAATGATACGCAGGTCTGGATGAACAGCTTGCGATACAAGCTTGCCTGCTGGGCTATCATAGCTTTGCTGAATATCTTGAGGTGAGCTTGGTGGGCCCGCATTCAGCGTTGCGCGTGCGACGAGCAATGCAAATGTCATTTTGCCGACGCCCTCAGGGCCGGTAAAGAGCCATCCATGCGCAACTCTTTGACCAGTAACGGCTTGTGTGAACGATTTTACAGTTTCGTCGTGACCTAAGAGTATTTGCGTTCGAAAAGGCGTGTTGAGGCTTATGTCTATTTCACTCATATCTCACGCAGTCTAGATGATCATGCACTTAAATCAAATCGCTTAATCATTTCAGCTTGGATGGCATGCCAAACATGATCAAAATCTTGTTGTGCGTCGATTTTCACGATGCGCTCTGGATAAGCGCTTGCCAGCTCAAGGAACCCTTCGCGTATCTTTTTATGAAAGGTCTCCCCTTTTTTCTCAAATCGTGCGTCACCACCTCGCCGAGAGGCTCTTGAGAGACCAACTTCTTCAGGCATATCAAGCAAAAAAGTGGTGTCCGGCATTAAGTTGGCATTGACCATTGTGTGCAAGTCAAAGACTGGAGTAAACCCTACTCCTCCTGCAACGCCCTGATAGACGGCTGTTGAATCTATAAATCGATCGCATAAAACCCATTTGCCCGCATTCAGTGCAGGCTCAATAACGTGATGCACATGTTCAGCACGTGCAGCTGTCATGATAAGTAGCTCAGAGATAGGTTGCCAGCGATTAACATCGCCCCTTACGACAAGATTTCGCAAGTCTTCGCTTTGTTGCGTACCGCCCGGCTCGCGCGTTTCTACAAATGGAATATTATTTTTATGAAGAAAACCTGCCAAACGCGAAAGCTGGGTGCTTTTGCCAACGCCATCTCCACCTTCAAATGTTATAAATTTACCTCGCATAGAGCTATTCCTTATTGACCAAAGAGTAAAAATGCTGAGCTGGCAAAGGCGCGCCCTATCAGACCAGCGCGTCGTACTTCATCTGCAGCAACGAGATCAAATTGCTGAGACTCCATATTGGGCGCTGTGATACGTAAAACAGCAAGCTTTTGGCCTTTTTCGATTGGCGCCATGGCCGGCGTTTCATAAGTCACAGTCATAGCAACGGATGAACGTCGTCCAGAGCGGGGTAGAATAACTTTTATCATTTTTTCCGCGGTCAGCCTAACGCGTTGCGACTTGCCATGCCAAACTGGAATATCGACGACACTGTCACCGCCAGAATATAAAACCTCACTTGTAAATGATCGCATGGCCCAATTCAGCATAGAGCGGGTCTCGTTCGCCCGCTGACGCTTATCTTTAAGTCCATTCAACACCAAAATAACCCGGCGTCCGTTTTGTTCACCCGAGGCCACAAGGCCATAACCAGACTCCATTGTATGGCCGGTCTTTAAACCATCTGCACCAATATTCGCATATAGCAAAGGGTTGCGATTCGATTGGGTAATGCCATTCCAGGTAAAAGAGCGTTCCGAAAAAAGAGAGTAATATTCACTGTGTTCTGTAATAAGAATTTTTGCCAGCGATGCTAAATCGCGTGCTGTCATTTTGTGTTCGGGGTCAGGTAACCCGGTTGAATTTGCAAAATGTGAGCCTTCAAAACCAAGCTCAATAGCTCTTTGGTTCATTGCACTTGCAAAGTTTTCTTCTGAACCAGACAATCCTTCAGCAAGTGCAATACATGCATCATTGCCGGATTGAATAATGACACCCTTGAGCAAATTTTCAACGCTTACTCGGCTTCGCGCTTCTAGAAACATCGTCGAGCCACCAGAGGCTGCACCGCCCTCTTTCCATGCTCGGTCGCTGACATAGAGTTCATCGGAAAGGTTTAGGCGCCCATCTTTTAAAGCTTCAAAAATCATCAAAACGGTCATCAGCTTACTCATGCTGGCTGGGGCCATTGAGACATCAGCCTGTTTTTCAAATAATGTGATGCCACTTTCTAAGTCGACTGCAATTGCATATTCAGCAGCAGTTCGTTCTGCATGAACTGTGTTTGCGTGCATTAAACCTGTCAGAAGGAGTGCAGCAAAGCCAAATGACTTCACAATTTCTATAAATTTTGATCGTTTTGACATTTAACCTACCTTATTTTCGTTCGATGATATGGGCATCTTTAAAGCCAGCTTCGTTTAGTGCTTGAAGTGTTTCAAGTGACATGTCGCGAATATTTGAGCCACCAACAATGACACGGTAAAATTTTTGACCATTTTCTGTCACGGTTTCTATGTCTGCATTGCCATAACCAGAAACGGCATCTCGAATACGTTCAGCATTTCCCGAATCTTGAAAATAACCAACCTGAATTGTGTAGGCTGTTTTTGCCAATCCTGTTTCATCTGAATTGACGGCTTGTCCATCAAGCGTTTGTGTGAGCACTTTACTGACTGGCGCGGCTCCAATTTGCTTTTGACCTTTTGGCGTTGTCGGCTTTTTAGCAATAAACACCTCTTCTTCGGTGCCGTAAATGCGTTGCCCTCTCGTATCATAGAGGGGCGCGCGTGACAGATATTCGACGCGAACATGCGTTGTACCTTGCTCAAGAAAGCCAAGAACTTCTGCAGCTCGTTTTGATAAATCAATTTCACGGCCACGAGCGAATGGTCCGCGGTCATTTATGCGCACAACAAGAGAGCGCCCGTTTTCTAAATTTGTCACACGCGCTCTGATCGGCATAGGTAGTGTTGGATGAGCAGCTGTCAAAAGATTCATGTCGAATATTTCACCATTGGCGGTTCGTTTCATATGAAACTTTTCTCCATACCAAGATGCAATACCTGTATTTACATAATTTACATTTTCCTCAGGGTAGTACCATTGCCCCTCAATTTGATAGGGGGTGCCGATTTTGTATATTCCGCCTGAAGAGGCCTGTCTGCCCTTCTCAATATCGCTTTTTCGGGAATAATCGTTACCGCCGCATGCTGCCAAAAGTATAGCCAAACTAAGGCTTGGGAGAATACGCAGGGTCAATTTCATCATGGATCAACAGCCTACTCGTTATATAATTTTGCTAATATAGAAAGATTCGTTGCGCAATCTAGCTTCTATGGTCTTGCGCTTTCGTCCAGAGAGCAGTAAGAAGGTCGTGTTCGGAGAGGTGGCTGAGTGGTTGAAAGCGGCGGTCTTGAAAACCGTTGAGCGTTTGCGCGTTCCGGGGGTTCGAATCCCTCCCTCTCCGCCACTGCGTTTAAACATTGTTAAGCGCTCTAGCATCAAAATTTCTTTTTGCTTGATCAATTAATTGATCGCAGATTTAGTTTTTTGCTTCCCAACATTGGAATTGATAGCAAATATATTCGACAAGCTCAGATAAGCGTCTATTTGCAATGGAATAATAAATTTCTTTGCCTTTTCGCTCGCTCATGACCATCCCAATTTTTCTTAACTTAACAAGCTGGTGTGACAATGCTGTCTGGGACATACCTGTCATTTGCATCAATTGAGAAACCGAGTGCGGTTCACGGCTAATGTTAAACATTATTATTAACCTAGGGCGACTAGCTAAAACTTTCATATAGCCAGTGGCTATATTGAGGTTGTTTGCGTAATCAACAGGAAACGGACTATCCATTATTTACCTTGAACAAAAAATACAAAATAAGTTAGAATAACGTATGAGTTTTTATTCATATAAGCAATTAGTATTAGCCTTTTACAAAGACGATTGAAATAAAGGTCGCAAGGCATGCTGATGGTGAGAATGTGCATAGTTAGAAGGAAATATATTTATGCTCGAATCTCTTGACCCCGTCCTATTGGCGCGTATTCAGTTTGCCTTTACGATTTCATTTCACATTATATTCCCTGCTTTTACAATTGGACTGGCCAGCTGGCTCGCGGTTGTTGAGTGGAGATGGCTCCGAACCGGTGATAAAATATATCAAGATGTTTATCGAATGTGGGTTAAAATATTTGCTGTTTGCTTTGGCATGGGAGTCGTTTCAGGCGTCGTGATGTCCTATCAGTTTGGAACCAACTGGTCTGTTTTTTCTGATCGTGTTGGCAATGTCATAGGACCTCTTCTTGGATATGAAGTACTGACAGCCTTTTTCTTGGAAGCCTCATTTCTTGGCATCATGCTTTTTGGTTGGGGGCGCGTAAGCGCGCGAATGCATTTTACCGCAACATGTATTGTTGCCATTGGCACAATAATCTCAGCATTCTGGATCCTATCGGCTAATAGTTGGATGCAAACTCCTCAAGGTTTTGAGATTGGAGCCGATGGTTTGCTCTATCCGACAAGTTGGATGGCTATTATTTTCAACCCATCCTTCCCCGTTCGATTTTTCCATATGATCACAGCCGCATATCTAACCACGGCTTTTGTTGTGGGTGGCATTGGCGCTTACTATCTTTGGCGAAACATATATGTACAACACGCCAAAGTAATGTTTGGAATGGCAATGATTATGGCTGTTTTTGTTTCTCCCTTACAGCTTTTTATTGGCCATTCGCATGGAGCAAATACGATGTTGCATCAACCCGTTAAGGTTGCTGCTATGGAAGGAAATTGGGAGCGTGGAAGCAATAAGCCTCTTTACTTATTTGGCATGCCCAATGAAGAAACGGAAACAACCGACTATGGAATTAAAATCCCTGGTGGAGCAAGCTGGGTTCTTACTGGAAGCACACAAGGTGAAATTCCAGGATTAAGAGATGTTCCAAAAGAAGATCGCCCACCTGTGGCAATTGTTTTCTGGTCCTTCCGCGTTATGGTTGGTATCGGCATGGCAATGATACTCACAGGGATTATTGGTGCCTATTTGTTTTTCCGAAAACGCTTATTTGATACCCGGAATTTCCAACTATGGTGTATGGCCATGACCCCAACTGGTTTTATTGCTGTACTCGCGGGCTGGTTTGTCACTGAAGTCGGACGTCAACCATGGACGGCTTATGGGGTGATCCGAACAAGCGAGAGCATATCCCCTGTTATTGCCGGACAGGTTGCGCTCACTCTTGTTGGTTTTATTGTCGTTTATACCTTTGTATTTGGTGCCGGCAGTTTCTACATTCTCAAACTTATCGGTAAAGGGCCAAAATCCATTGGTGATGGTATAAAATATTACGATCACAGCATGGGTGCCAGTGTGGCCAAGGCGGTTACAGAAGGAGGCCCCAAAAATGATTGATTTTTCCTCATGGCTAGACCTTCCCCTGATTTGGGGACTATTAATCGCTACCGCTGTTTTTCTTTACGTGGTTCTGGATGGCTTTGATTTAGGTTGTGGTATTTTATTTCCATTTGCCCCTTCCCATAAAAGCCGTAGCCGTATCATGAACTCAATTGCCCCTTTTTGGGACGGAAATGAAACGTGGCTTGTTTTGGGTGGTGGTGGCCTGTTTGTCGCCTTCCCCGTTGCTTATGCTATTTTAATGCCCGCTTTTTACTTGCCTATCATTTTGATGCTGATGGGTCTTATCTTTCGCGGCGTCGCCTTTGAGTTTAGGTTTAAAGCAGAAGAAAAAGACCGTAAGCTATGGGATATTGCATTTCATGCTGGCTCTCTCCTCGCGGCGTTCATGCAAGGCGTGGTGCTTGGCAATTTCATTCAAGGTGTTGAGGTCGATGGCCGTAATTTCGCCGGTGGCTCACTCGATTGGGCAAATGGTTTTGCGATTGTAACCGGTATTTCTCTTATTTTCGGTTATGCACTCCTTGGCGCAACATGGTTGGTGATGAAGACGGATGGTGAAACGCAAGAATGGGCAAGAAATGCCGCTAAATATGTATTGGGATTTGTTGGTCTGGCAATGGCTATTGTCAGCATTGCCATGCCATTAATTGACCCACGTATTTCAGCCTTATGGTTTAGCACGCCTAATATTTATTACCTTATGCCTATCCCACTAGTAACGGCTTTGGTATTCGTTACCCTATGGCGAGACTTATATAATGATGCACGCGAGGTTCGCCCTTTTCTTCTGTCGCTCGCTATCTTTTTGCTCGGTTATATTGGCTTTGGCATTAGCCTCTTTCCATGGATTGTGCCCTTCGAATTTACGCTTTGGGATGCGGCAGCTGTTTCTACTTCGCAAACAATTACGCTGATTGGAACTGTCATTATGTTACCAATCATTCTTGGCTATACTGCCTATTGTTACTACATTTTCAGAGGCAAAAGCAGCCATGAGGCAATGTATTAAGGGCTTTGAACGAATTTATGCCGGGTGAGCCTATCGACCCAAGTTAGGTCAGACATTAATGAATAAGTGAGACGATGAATAAGTTAGAAGCGCTTTTGACAAAATACCTGAACCCAAAGCAGAAACAATGGGCTTGGTTTCTTATCCTTTGGTGTGGTGGATTGGGCTCTGTCATGTTTATCGGGCTTATCATTCGAACAGCTATGGGGATCGAATAATGCCTCACGGCATGGATGCTGATCATTGATGAATAAGGTATTTAAAAGATAAAAGCTTACCCCAAGAAACGAATTCTTTTGTTATTATTGTCTTGACTAAATCGCGCTAGATAAAATGGCTGCGCCCTTTGAATAAGAGCGCAGCCAAACTCTTTTGTTTATTTAATTGGCGCCATGCCACCTTCTGCCATGCCATGTGAGTGACGAGTGCCAGGTATGCGAATATCCTGCACAAGTTCTTGGATCTCCATGGGTGGTGCTTTCGTCATCAATGAAACAAGTATTCCGACCGGTGTTGAAACCAACATAAAGGCAAAGCCAATTCCTTCTGGTGAAATACCAAACCACCATCCATCGGGTGTTCCCCCCATGAATTTGAAATAGACAATATAGCTAAATGTGCTGATCAATCCCACAAGCATAGATGCGATAGCGCCTTCTTTATTCATGCGCTTCCAGAAAATACCGAGGAAGATGATAGGGAATAAAGATGCAGCAGCTAAACCAAAAGCAAAAGCGACCACTTGAGCTACAAAAGGAAGCGCCGATGCATAAGCCCCTAAAAGAGCTGATGAGATGACGGCTGCAGAGGCTGCCAAGCGTGCAGCGAGCATTTCTTGTTTCTCTGACATGTTTGGCGCAAATGTTCTTTTTAGCAAGTCATGGCTAATTGCTGAGCTGATCACCATTAACAAACCTGCCGCAGTTGAAAGTGATCAGC
>CBFHJI010000036.1:0-16464 GCA_965656255.1 Alphaproteobacteria bacterium | reverse complement strand
GTAATCACCTCGCGCGAAACAAGCGAGGATTTCATACCTTCATGACCCATAGCAATACCATCGGTTACAGTAATCGTACAAAACTCACGGGGCGTGCCGTGAGCCTCGCGAACACCTGCTTTGGCAGCTTGGGCTTGGCGCATAAGAGAAATATTACATGGTGCAGCTTCATTCCAACAAGACACAACACCGACAAAAGGTTGCTCTATTTCCTGTTCTGTCATACCCATTGCATAATAGTAAGAACGATGTGGTGCACGTTCAGGTCCAACAGTAACATGGCGACTAGGCAATTTTGATTTGTCGAATTTGGTCATAATACCCTCTTAGCTATTGATTATTCGCTATTGATGTTCAACCTTTAGCACATGCAATGTCGCCGTTGCGAGAGATAAAGTTTAGGAATTAACATGATAGAGCTTATTTTATTTTTTGCGGGCTTTTTTGGCGGCATTATGAATGCCCTTGCTGGTGGCGGCAGCGGTCTTACCTTCACCGCTTTGATTTTTGCAGGCCTTCCACCGGTTGCGGCGAATGCGACAAATACTTTTGCGGCAACAATTGGTTATATTACTGGCGCGATCGGCTATCGCGAATATATTTGGGCCGCGCGGGATAAACTTATATGGCAAGTGCCCGTCTCTATCGTGGGCGGGTTTCTTGGCGGTTGGGTCTTGCTAAACATAGATGAGCGAATGTTTTCCACATCTGTGCCATGGCTGCTTTTATTTGCAACTTTACTTTTTTGGTGGGCTCCTCGTTTGACGGCATCCGCACGACATGCCGCCTTTGCAAAACATGGGGCAGTTGCCGCCGCCTGTTTGTTTTTGGTTTGTATTTATGGCGGTTATTTCCAAGCAGGCTTTGGCATTCTGACATTGGGTGCTCTGGCGCTGACGGGCTATACAAATTTGGCTCAAATGAATGGCCTTAAGCTTATTTTTGCAGCAGTTAGCTCGACAGCCGCCATCGTCTTATTTATTGCGGCTGACACAATTCTATGGACGGCAGGAATTTCTGTCATGATTGGAATTGCATTGGGCAGCTATGTTGCTGCTCGCGTCGCAACACGTATTCCTGATCGGCCGCTCCGGATGATCATTAGTTTAATCTCGATTGGTGTCACAGTCTATTTCTTCTGGGACGTTTATGGCGCCAAGGGTTAGGAAATTCGTTCCAAGAAACGTTTTAATTTGTCACGCCTGGCTTCATCGCCGACAAGACGCTGTTTGTTTTCCTCAACCACATCCGCTGGCGCTTTACTTAAGAAACCCTCATTGCTGAGTTTTCCTGATAGTTTTTTAATTTCAATTTCCGCTTTTGAGATTTCTTTTTGCAAACGTGTGCGCTCTGCTTCAAGGTCAACGAGTCCTTCAAGCGGCAAACCCATGACTTGATCTTCATAAACAAATTGAATGCCCCCCTCGGGAATGGCGTCAGCGGGGTCAATTTTGTTAAGTCTTGCCAGGCGCATAAGAGCATCTTGATGGAGTGGTAACCGCATTGATGTTTCTTTGTTTTGATCAATTATAAGAAGATCCAGCTTTGCGCTTGCGGGCACATTCATTTCTGCGCGCAATGAACGGATTTCCATGATTAATCCAATCAGCCATTCAATCTCTGAGTCGGCAGTTTTATCGATCATAGAATCGTCAAATGTTGGCCAAGCAGCATTCATTATAAAGCCTTGGTTTGGTGCAATAAATTGCCATAGCTCTTCAGTGACGAAAGGCATAATGGGGTGTAATAATTTAATGGCTTCTTGCAAGGCCCACCGCGCAGCTGCCTTTGTTTCTTGCGCTTGGCTTATGTCTCCAGATTGAAAAACGGGTTTTGCTAATTCAACATACCAGTCGCAAAAACTACGCCAGATGAAATGATAAATGGCATGGGCGGCGTCATTATAGCGATAGGCTTCGATCGCATTTGTGACGGAAATTTGAGCGCGGATAACCTCCCCGACTACCCATTTGTTTAATGGACTTTTGGCTTGGCTCGGGTCAAAGCTCAGTGTTGAATCAAAGCAACCATTCATCTCGCAGAACCGTGCAGCATTCCAGAGCTTTGTCCCGAAGTTGCGGTAGCCCTCTACCCTGCTTTCGGCCAATTTAATGTCTCTGCCCATTGCAGCTTGTGCTGTGAGGGTAAAGCGCAAACTATCAGCGCCAAATTTATCGATCAGGTCTAACGGGTCAATAACATTGCCTTTAGACTTTGACATTTTTGCGCCTTTTTCGTCGCGGACTAGGGCATGGATATAGACCGTTGAGAATGGCACCTCATCCATAAAGTGCAGTCCCATCATCATCATTCTGGCAACCCAGAAGAAAATAATGTCAAAACCTGTTACCAAAACGTCGGTCGGGTAATAGCGGTTCAAGGCTGGATCGTTTTCATTTGGCCAACCAAGTGTTGAGAATGGCCATAAGGCTGATGAGAACCAGGTGTCGAGTACATCTGGATCTCTGGTGAGGGTCTGGCGCTCACCATAATGCAAATCAGCTTGCTGCTGGGCGCTTGCGGCATCTTCGGCGACAAATATATGCCCATCAGGGCCATACCATGCGGGAATTTGGTGTCCCCACCAAAGCTGACGAGAGATGCACCAAGGTTGTATATTGCGCATCCACTCATAATAAGTTTTGCTCCAATTTTCAGGAACAAACTTCGTTCGACCGTCTTCGACAGCTTTTAAGGCAGGCGCGGCTAATGTTGCGGCATCGACATACCACTGATCCGTCAACCAAGGCTCAATAACTACATCCGAGCGGTCGCCATAAGGAACCATATGCGTATGATCTTCAATTTTGTTTAAAAGCCCTAAAGCATCGATGGCATCAATTACTTTTTTGCGGGCGGCAAAGCGTTCAAGACCATGCCAGTCTTCCTTGCCAATCATTGTATCAAAAGCAGGATCAGATAGGTCAACATTGCCAAATTTATCAAGCATATTAATTTGCTCGAGGTTGCAGCGCTTACCTACTTCAAAGTCATTAAAGTCATGCGCTGGAGTAATTTTAACAGCACCAGATCCTTGTTCTGGGTCAGCATAGTCATCGGCAACAATAGGTATGAGGCGCCCGACAATGGGAAGGCGGACCATTTTGCCAATTAAATCTTTATATCTCGGATCTTCTGGATGAACAGCTATACCAGTATCACCGAGCATGGTTTCTGGTCGTGTCGTGGCAACGGTAATAAAGCCATCTTCATCAGCAAGCGGATAATCAAAATGCCAGAGATGACTCTGAATTTCTTTTGGTACAACTTCGAGATCTGAAATTGCGGTGAGCAAACCCGGATCCCAGTTAACAAGACGTTTGTCTTTATAAATTAAACCTTGCTGATAAAGAGCAATAAACACTTTTAAGACAGACTCGGATAAGCCCTCATCCATTGTAAACCGTTCCCGGCTCCAATCGCATGATGCACCCAAGCGCCTTAATTGATCGGTAATAATTGAACCACTTTCAGCTTTCCATTCCCAAATTCGATCAACAAATGCGTCGCGACCCATGGCATGGCGATCGGGCTGTTGGGCTTGAGCTAACTGTCGTTCAACCACCATTTGGGTGGCAATGCCGGCATGGTCGGTGCCTGGTTGCCACAAGACATCGCGACCGCGCATACGTTCAAAACGGCAGAGTATATCTTGAAGCGTATTGTTTAAGGCGTGCCCCATATGCAAACTACCCGTTACATTTGGCGGGGGAATAACGATCGTATAGGGCTTTCCATCTGGATTTTGTCCAGCTTTAAAGCAGCCCGCTTCCTCCCATCGTGCATAGTGCTTGGTTTCAAGCGCTGCTGGATTATATGTTTTGTCTAATTCGCTTGAGGAAGTCATAGAAGTATTTGCCTGCATATGTGTGAAACGTCAGACCTACACTAGCTTTCATTTTTGTTCAAGAAAAACGGTTATTTGCCTTTGGTAAGTCGTTTTATTTCTTTGCGTACGATATTTTCAACCATATCGGGCAGATTTTCAGCAAGCCATTCCTTTACAAGTGGCCGGACTGTATCAGCGATCGTCGCTTCTAAAAATGTAGGCTTTGTTGATGAGATTGTTGATAAAGTTTCTAGTGATTTTTTGAGCTCCGCCTCTTTGCTGGGCGACATAATCTGAGATTTATCCATATCATCTTCAATTAAAGACCTTATCGCAGAGAGCACACCTTCAGTTTGCCCTTGCAATTTATCAGAAGATGAAGCCATATCCAGCCGCCCTTATTCGCCTTGGACAAATAATTGTCCAGACAAACGACCCACGGATAGGAGTAAGCCATAAGCGGCGACACTTTGGTCGCGCTGAGCACGTACAAGATTTACGCGAGCATCGAGAAGTGCTTGTTCGGCATCCAATACGTCGAGGATGGTGCGTGTGCCAAGGGTGTTTTCTTGACGTACACCTTCTAAGGCAATTTCAGATGCTTTGATTTGTTCGTTACGCGCTGTAATCACTGCATTTGCGGCGAGGTTTGAATGCCAAGCAACAATCACGCGCTCGTCAATAACATTGGCTGTTGCGTGCACTGAACGTGTTAAAGCACTCGCGGCATAACGTGCAGCAGAGATTGTGGCGGCATTTCGAAAGCCAGTGAAAATAGGAACACTTACAGTGGCTGTGACTTCATAAACTTCGCCCTCTTCTAAGCGAACGTTTGCAACGGGTGTTTGGTTATCATAGCGCGTATAGGACCCGGCAATTTTAACTTGCGGCAAGGCTGCCCCAATTTGACTATAAGCAGTTAATTTGGCGCCCCGCGCACCTTCACGTGCTGCATTTAATGTTGGGTTCTCGCTGCGAGCGATTGCAGTGGCTTCATCGAGTGTTCCTGGCAATTCAGGTAAGCTTGATGTATTGGTCAGGCCAGAAGCCGGAACACCAACTGTGCGTTGATAAAATGCATGTGATGCTTTTAGGGATGTTTGGGCAGTAATTAATGCTGATCGTGCGCCTGCAACGCGGGCCTCAGATTGAGCAACATCTGTGCGTGTTACAACACCAACTTCAAATCTGTCTTTAACAGCGCGTAATTGACGGTTGAGCACCTCTAGGTTTTTCTCATTTAGGGCAAGAACAGCAGCATCCCGCAACACATCAAAATGCGATGTAACCGCATCAAGCAATACAGCCTGCTCTGTTCCATCGCGAGTGTGACCTTGTGCCCTGACATCTGCACGCTTGCTGCGATAAGCGTTTAAGTTTTTCCCACTCGTAAAAAGATCATAGCTGACGCTCACACCAAAATTATCATCTTCATATTCGTCATATTGAAACCCAGGGTCATCTTCCCCGACCTTATGATATGTTTGAGAGGCAAAGGCTGTCACTTGTGGGAGCATTTGAGAGAATGTGACAAATTGGGATCGCTGGACCGCCATATATTCATCACGTGCAGATGAGAGCTGCGGGTTGTTTTTAAGCGCGAGCAAAAGACTATCTTTCACATCTCTCAGGTCGTTCTGGCTTACATTTATATTCTCTGTTTGAGATGTTGCGGCGTCTTGCACCTCCTGTGCGAGGCTTTGGCTGAAACCGAAACCAAGCATGATTGCTAATAGTGAGGATGTTATTTTAAGACGGCTTTGCATGTGCTTATCCAATACTTTTCATCTTTTGGTGATTAAAACTTTATTTCTAGTTTTATTGAACGGTTTAAAATTTAAATTCCGGCAAAGGATTAAATGCACTTAACGTTGGTGCCGCAAGGACTGGCCCGTATCGTCGGCTGAAAATATTCTCAGAACGCGTGACAATGGTTAATTTTCTTGCATTTTCGTGCGGCGACACACAAACAAGTCGCCCGCCCTCCCCAAGTTGGGATAAAAGAGTCTCTGGGATCTGTTCTACAAAGCCGTTTATGAAAATGACATTAAAAGGCGCTTGCTTTGCCTGTCCGTCGGTTAAAGGGCCAACAACAGCAACAATATTGTCAATACCGATTGAGTGACAAAGCTCTTCTGTTTTCTCGCTAAATTCGGAATCATCTTCGAGAGCAATTACGGTTGCAGACAAATTTGACAGAACAGCAGATGCATAACCATTGCCGCCAGCTATGTCTAAAACAATATCAGATGGTTTTAACGCCGCCTGTTCGGCCATAAAGGCGAAACTATGCGGCATAAGTAATTCCCGGCTTTTTTCACCCGATGTCATGGTTAATTGGCAATCAGCATAAGCAATATCACGCTGATGTGCAGAGACGAAGATTTCGCGGGGGATATTGGCCATTGCACGGCAAAGTCGTTCATCGCGCACTCCGCCAGGCTTGATTTGACTTTCAACCATATTCTCGCGGGCAATGGTGAATTGCATATCGCTTCGGGCATGTTGTGTTGCCATGTCGTCTCTCCACGTTTAAGGCTCACTAAATCGTTAGTAGCTATATACGCGTCTCGGGCAATAAAAACAATGCGAAGATGCCACAAGAGTAAGATGTGCAATAATAAAGAAAAGTTATTGCAGAGCTCATGCCCCCCTGTTATACCCGCGCTAGCTTATCATTTGACTTCGGCCACGTGGCGGAGTGGTGACGCAGCGGCCTGCAAAGCCGTGTACCCCGGTTCGATTCCGGGCGTGGCCTCCAAAGTTTTTGTAAGCTAGGGTTAGGTTAACCTCATGCCGTGATTCACTCAATCAAGGTGTTTTGTATAAAACAGAGGCTTGGCATTTCCCAAACGCCTTGTTATAAGGTAGCCACATTTTGTGCCGCTAATTCGTTAGCGTGTGCTGTTCCCCGGTAGCTCAGTTGGTAGAGCAAACGACTGTTAATCGTTCGGTCGCTGGTTCGAGTCCGGCCCGGGGAGCCACGCACCCGAAATACCCGCGTATTTGTTGTATTTCTTTTTGTATATTTCTCTTTTTTATGCGTTTCTTTATTTTACCAAGATTGTATTGGTGTTCGTTATATTTTCGAGTTGTATCCTTACCGTGTAATCGCAAAGATAATTCGCGCATCTAGGCAATGCGATAATGCATGTTTCTTTGTTAGAGGCTCAGCCTCGTCAGAAGGTGAGCCTATTATTAGAGGGGCAGCCTGGCGGTTGTGACTATTCTGGTTTGGTTCTCTGTGTTTTTCCCTGTTTTATCCCTGTTATTTCTTAGTGTTTAGTTCTGTTTGTGTCGGTTCAATCATGCCCAACATAAACCAACAATGTTGGTCTATGGGCGCGTCAAAAATAATATTGATATCACCGCTTTTGTTCAGGCGTTGATTAAGAATCTAAAAGATTGTTTTGAAAGGCATCAATTATGGCAAAATTTATCAATCACGTGCATGAAATGAAAGATTCTCCACTTGATTATGAGTTATATGTTCAGGCGTATCATGAAGGCGTATTAGGGCAAAAAATAGCCGATCATTTTAACCGGTCTATTGAAGAGGTTCTTGAATTGGCACGTGACCCTAGTCATGGTGGGAAGACAACCGTTTCCAGCTTTATTGAAGCTATGGTTGGATTTGAATTGGAGAGAGATGGTGTCTTAGGCATATCTTTTAAGCGCGGAGTAATAGAAACAAATTTAATCGATGGATGGGAGCGCATGTGGGATGTAACAGCCCCGCCCTCCCTTAAAAATGTTGATTTTAACGTTGAAGTTAAGCAAGCCGTTGAAAGTATATTAAGAAAATTCAGCAAATTCCCTGAAGGAAATATTGGCATTTTATTATGTTGTTCTTTCCTGAAGAAAGAAGACCTAATGCTTCTTGAAACAAAACTTCAGCCGGCTCTTACCGAAAATCAAAGGTTTCTTGTTCGCCTTGTCCATATTGACGGCGTTTTATAGTCCTCGGTCATTTTTATTAATGCATACAAGCCTTTGATAAATTGAAGGCTTGTATGCGCATAAGAAGAGCAAAAATCATGAAATATTATAGGTTTTTTATTAACACACTTGAGGGCGAAAAATTAGTATTTATCTATTCTGGGATTGAATACTACGCCGCAGTGGATGAGTCTGACGCTGTAAACATTTTCCATCAGAATATTTTAAAATCAGGAAGCATTTCTATTGTCAAAAAGGACGATATATTTTCAATCGTACCTCTTTCTCAAGCAAAAACATTTACGGTTGAAGAGCAAGTTAATATGCCCAAAAGTGCTTAGGTTGTGCCTTCACGGTGAACAGACTTTATAGAACGGAATATGTTATGAGAGTCCATTAATGGTGGGAGCTCCCCTTTTGGTCATAAGCTTATCTCTCTTAACCTTTGTTAAGTCGATAAGTTTGTTAAGTCGATAAGTTTCATGCGCATTTCCTCTTAACGGTTGCTCTATTAAGCTGATTGGTAATTATATACTGATCGTAATTGAGGCTATGGAATCATAACTGTTAAAATGCTTCCCTTTTAAGCACATACTTTTAATCTCTTTTGGTATTTTAAGGATGAAGCAAATGGCAGCACATATCTAACTTTCTCATTTATGATAATATTTTTTAAAGCGTCATAATTACAGATATGTGATGGTCTATAAGGATGTCGTCTGTTCAGTTTATTAAAGTGATTGAACCTTTTTCATTCAGGTTTAAATGAGGTACAGACGTTCTAAGAAACACATATCTAATTAACACATAGGTCATCATGATGAATAAATCATTAAGCTTGGTTGGGGCCTTTGCGATTTCGGGCATAGTGTCGGTTATTTTTGGAGGCAGTTTCTGGGCTTGGATCTATGCCATGGATTTTGATTTATCCGCCAGCTTTCAGCAAGTTGTGTCGCATCCAATATCGCTGGGGCTTGGTGTCAGTTGTCTAATCTCGTCTTTGGCCGTCATAGGGCTCCTTATGAGGCTTGAAGGGTTTATGCGCTGGTTTTTAATCATATTGACGCTCTTTTTTACTCCGGCGGCGAGCTTGCCTATTTATCTTGTTTTAAAGCGTTAGAGGTTCTCCAGCATTGCCAAAAACGCTGTGTGGCTTATATGTGTTTTATTGATTTGTTGATGTGGAGTGGGAAATGAGTGGTCCAATTATTTTATGGTTTAGGCAAGACCTGCGGCTCGATGACCATTCTGCTTTAATCGCGGCTTGCGCGTCAGGAACAACAGTACTCCCCGTTTTTATTGAAGATGATGCCGTTGCCCGTCCTCTTGGGCAAACAAGCAAGTGGTGGCTATCTCAGTCTTTGAACGCCTTAAATCAAGGATTACGCGAACGCGGGGCCCAACTTCATGTTTTTAAAGGTGATACTGCGCAAATATTAAAAGAACTCGCGCAAGCGACTGAAGCCGTGGGCGTACATTGGTCGCGTTGTTATGATCCTGAATATATTGGTCGTGACTCTCAACTGAAATCTGAGCTTAAAGAGATCGGGTTAGAGGCGCAAAGTTTTACAGGCCAACTACTTTTTGAACCTTGGCAAGTTGAAAATAAAAGTGGTCAGCCTTTTAAAGTTTTTTCGCCTTTCTGGAAAGCCTGTCGGGCGATGGGTATCATACGTCAGCCTCAAGCAGCACCTAAGGCAATTAATTGTTATCAAGGCGCTATGCCAGAATTAGCGTGGGCCAAGTCGGATCTCCTACCCTTCGAAACGCATTTGAATGGACATTGGCAAACTGGCGAAACAGGCGCTTTAAAGCGTTTAGAGCATTTCATTGAGACAATTTTAACGGGCTATAAGGATGCGCGTGATATGCCGTGTGTCGACGGCACATCACGTTTGTCACCACATTTACGCTGGGGCGAAATTTCTCCGCTTAGAATATGGCATACGGTTCAAGATGCAGTTCATGCCGAACGGGTTCCGGCAAAGGACGCAGAAAAGTTTTTAGCTGAGCTTGGATGGCGAGAGTTTTCATTTCAATTATTATATTTTAACCCCAATTTACAAAAAGAAAACTTACAACAGCGTTTTAATGCCTTTCCATGGGTAGAGGATACGGAAGGGTTTGAACGCTGGCGCAATGGGCAAACAGGTTATCCAATTGTTGATGCGGGTATGCGTGAATTGCGGGAAACCGGATATATGCATAACCGTGTTCGCATGATTGCTGCTTCTTTTTTGATCAAGCATTTGATGATTGATTGGCGCCATGGCGAGGCTTGGTTTTGGGACCAATTAGTTGACGCCGACCCGGCTAATAATACTGCGAGCTGGCAATGGGTGGCAGGAAGTGGCGCGGATGCAGCCCCTTATTTTCGGATTTTCAATCCAATTATTCAGGGACGAAAATTTGACCCAGAAGCCCTTTATACAAGTCGATTTGTGCCAGAATTAAATAATCTTCCGGTTAAATATGCCTTTTCGCCTTGGGAAGCGCCTTTAGATGTCCTTAAGACGGCTGGTGTTGACTTAGGCGTATCCTACCCGCCCCCAATGGTTGAACATGGGTTTGCCCGAGAGCGAGCTTTGGCGGCTTTTTCTGGTCTCTAAAATAAAGGGTCAGCCTGTTTTTTGATCGTCTCATGTCGATTAAGGTTTAATTCTAAAATTTGCGTAAGGTACTTGTTAAATGAAAATAGCGATTATTGGATCGGGTATATCTGGCAATATGGCCGCCTATATTCTAAATCCGCATCACGACATTACCTTATTCGAGAAGAGAGATCGTCCGGGAGGACACAGCGCCACAGTTGATGTTACTTTTAATGATGGGCATGAGATTGCCGTAGATACCGGTTTTATTGTTTATAATGATTTAAATTATCCTGGTTTGATCAAGCTTTTTGCTGAATTGGATGTGCAGACCCAAGCCAGCGATATGAGTTTTTGTTTTTCGCAAGATAAAGGCGCCCTTGAATGGTCTGGGCAATCCCTAAAGACGATATTTGCTCAAAAATCAAATCTCTTGAGGCCCAAATTCTGGCGTATGCTATTAGATATTTTACGTTTTAATAAAGAAGCCCGACGCGTTCATGAGGCTAATAATCTCGGGGATCTCTCCTTAAAACAATGGTTGGATTTAAATTCTTACTCGGACGCATTCAGAACGCAGTATCTTTTTCCAATGGCTGCCTCTATTTGGTCAATGCCGCTTGAAGATATTGGCGATTTTCCAGCGGCAAGCCTTATCCAATTTTTTTATAATCACCGTTTGATTGACCGCGATAGGCCCAAGTGGCGGACCGTTTCCGGCGGCAGTCGTCATTATGTTCACAAGCTCATATCGGGTTTTGCTCAATCCATAAAATATAATGCAAATATCGAACAGATTTGGCGGAGTGATAATGGCGTGATTGTTAAGGAAGGTGGCGTTGAGCATAAATTTGATAAGATTATTTTTGCAACACATAGTGATCAAGCATTATCCTTATTGGCTGACCCTACCCCACAAGAGCAAGCTTTATTAGGTGCAGTTAAGTATGCGCCAAATGATGTGTACCTTCATAGCGATAAGGATTTAATGCCAAAGCGCAGCACCGTCTGGTCGAGCTGGAATTACATGAATGAAGGCAATGATAATAAGGCTGTTTTTGTCAGTTATTGGATGAACTTGTTGCAAAATATTCCTATGAAATACCCCCTTTTTGTGAGCCTTAATCCGTCTAAAGCACCGGCAAAAGACAAAACTCATTTTCACGCTGTATATGATCATCCCCAATTTGATGCAGGCGCCATTGCCGCCCAATCAACTATTGCTGATCGGCAAGGCGAGAATAATACATATTTTTGCGGTGCTTGGTTGGGTTATGGCTTTCATGAAGACGGTCTTCAGTCGGCTGTTCGAGTTTGTAAACTTATTGGTGTTGAATGGTCTGATACCCGTATTGACGAGGTAATTGCAGCTCAATGATAACTCCTGGCTCACAGCTTTATTTTGGTGAAGTACGTCACGCACGTTATCGACCCCGATTACATAGGTTTCGGTATCGTGTATTTTCTATGCTACTCGATCTTGATGAGATTGAACGTGAGGCGCGCAGCCTTCGCTTATTTTCAGTAAACCGTTTCAATTTGTTTTCGTTTTTTTATGCTGATCACGGTTATGAGGATCTTCGTTCTCCACGCTCATTCATTGAAGACGTGATGCGTCGTTATGAACGCCCTAAGCCAGACCGTATTCATTTGCTCTGTTACCCAAGAATTTTGGGATATGTTTTTAATCCATTGAGCGTCTATTTTGTGATGGTCAATGATGTTGTTGATGCCATTATTTATGAAGTGCGAAATACTTTCGGCGAAAAGCACATCTATTTCGAAAAAGTTTGTGGCCACAATGGCCCAATATATGCGCACCAGCACGAAAAGGCGTTTCACGTCTCTCCATTCATTGATATGAATGCCCTGTATCATTTCTCAACGGGCATTTGGCAAGATAATGTGCGCTTGGTTATTCGCGAAACAGAGGATAATCAACCACTCTTGCTCACAAGTTTTGTTGGCAAACGTCATGCCTTTTCCGCTCGGGAATTACGATTAGCATTCTTGAGTTACCCGTTAATGACAGCTAAGATTATTTTTTCAATTCACTACCAAGCCTTTCGCTTAATGCTTAAAGGCGTAAGGTTCCATAGACACCCTAATAAAAGAAAGAAAAATTAAGTCATGTCTAAGAATGCAACTGATCAGCAAGCGCCCAGCCCCATTAAAAATTCAATTGATGAGCCAGCCAAAATTTCAGCGATGATGCGTTTCGTTTTTATGGGGCTTTCCCGAATTAGCGGCGGCAAGTTAACTGTTGAATTGCCTGATGGGGCTAGCTTTGTTTTTGGTGATACCCATTCAGAACTGCAAGCCAATATTGTTATTAAACGGCAAGCTGCTTTCTCGCGAATTGTGCGCGGTGGTGCCATTGGTTTTGCGGAAGCTTATATGGATGGCGATTTTGAGACAGATAATTTGTCTCATTTACTAACTTTGCTTTCGGCAAATCTTGAGCGCATACAGGATATTATTAACAGCTCTGTCTGGATGCGTGCCCTAAACAGATTGGTACATGTTCTGCGTCCCAATACACGCAATGGCGCAAAGAAGAATATTTATGCGCATTATGACCTTGGTAATGCATTTTACGAAAAGTGGCTTGATCAAACGATGACATATTCATCAGCCCGATTTACATCGCCTGACCAAGATTTAAGCGCGGCTCAAACGTCCAAATATGAAGCAATTGAACGCATAGCTGACATAAAAGATGATCATCATGTGTTGGAAATAGGATGTGGCTGGGGTGGTTTTGCCGAACATGCCGCGGGTTCGATTGGCTGTGATGTGACGGGTCTCACAATTTCTCCATCTCAGCTTGAATATGCCCAGAAACGTCTTGAGACGCGTGGGCTAAACAATAAAGCACAATTACGTTTTCAAGATTATAGGGATGTTAAAGAACAGTTTGATCGCGTGGTATCTATCGAGATGTTTGAAGCTGTTGGCGAAAAATATTGGCCGACATATTTTCGTAAAGTTTATGATGTTTTAAAGCCAGGCGGCAAAGCGGGTTTGCAAATCATTACAATCAAAGATGAGAATTTTTTGAGATACAGCAAGCGCGTTGACTTTATTCAAAAATATATTTTTCCTGGCGGCATGCTCCCTAGTCCCTCAAAGCTTCGCGAGCAATTTGCTTTAAGTGGATTAAACGAATATGCCTATGAGAGTTTCGGGCTAGATTACGCCAAGACGCTGGCCATATGGCGTGAACGTTTTTTAGGTGTTTGGCAGGAAATCGAAGCTGACGGCTTTGATGAAAAATTTAAAAATATGTGGTCTTATTACCTCGCTTACTGTGAAGCTGGTTTTAGAACAGGCGCAATTGATGTCGTGCAAATAGGGCTCGAGAAACCTGCCTGATTTCTTTATTTAAGCTTTAAAAAAAACCGCATCATAGAAACATATATGTTTCTAGGTATGAGCTGAAGCATTCTTAAAATGAAGACGAAGCGCTTAGGGAATGCAATGAGAAACGTGCCTTTGGACAGACCATCTATAATGCGCTGTGATGCATCATTGACGGTCAAAATAAACGGCATGGAAAAACGATTTTTATCGGTTAATGGCGTTTCGACAAAGCCCGGTGCAATCACTGAGAAATATATATTGTAAGGCGCATATTCTATAGCAAGAGCCTCGCTCATATTCAGCAATGCCGCCTTAGTGGCGCCATATGCTGCTGATGTTGGTAAGCCGTTAAAGCCGGCAACTGATGCGACTGACGCTATTTGTCCGAAATTTCGTTCGAGCATAAGCGGGATAAGAGCATCCAAGCAATTTATAACGCCGCCAACATTAACATCGAATGTCCGTTTAAATGATTTTGCATCAAAATGGGGTATTGCTGTTGGTAAGTAGATACCCGCATTGAGAATGGCCAGCGCAATTGGAGCAAAGTCGGATTCGATCGCAGCAATCGTTTCATTAACATTCTTGGCCTTTGTAACATCACAAGGAAAGGCTGCGCAGTTTGGTAATTGTGCGGCGAGTTTGTTGAGCTCCTCTTCGTTGCGAGCAGAAATGGCAACGCGCCAGCCCTGCGCACTATATAATTTTGCAAGCTCCATTCCGATGCCAGAGCTTGCACCTGTAATCCATACGCAACCATCTTGTGCACTGGCGGCTTTTATAGCGCGGGTCGTTTTGGAAGGGGTAAGGCTCATTTTATCTTTCTCCAAGTTGAAGGTTGAGGTATTTCATTAAAGATTGCGTCTTCATAGGTAATAACATCCCCGCGACTTAACGGGTCAACATTATTGACGTCGTCTCCAGCAGGCAAAAAAGCTGAGCGCACCCAATTTCCACTTGGTGTATACCAAATATCAAGCGGCAGATCACCGCTCAGACGAAAGCGATAGGCTTCCACAGTACGATTAGATGCATTGACTGTGTGTGTGCCAACGTTTTGAACTTGAACTTTGAGTTCTCGCCCATCTTGTGTGCTTATAATATGTGACTGTTTGACGAAATCAGGATTGAAATAACTTGTTGTCATTACGGCATTATCAATAATGCCTGAATATCTGCTGGATTCACTCTTAAGAATGCCATTTTTATCACGCGTAATTTTTGCGTATTCGGGCTTGCCATTATTATCTGTTTTGCTGACCATAGATACGAGTTGGCCATTTTCCCATATTTCTTTATTTTGGTGGACATAGCCAAAGACAGGTATGAAGCCAATTGAGATTTTGATTTCAATATGAATGTTGACGTGAACTTGATCGCCCACTTTCTCAAAAGTCATATGATGAAAGCCAATATTCTCGCCTTTGCGTTTGATCCAGAACCCTTTTTGACCCGATGCAGGGATGCCCGATGACCAGCTAGGAGAAAATATCTCAACATTATTCCCATTGCCACTTGTGCTTGATGGGTCTTGGGAGGCTATGCCCTGTGAAGAGAGAGAAAGAGCAAGAATTATAGCAATGCTAAACTTAGAGCATAAAAAATTTGAAATTTTCATTTTTTTTGAAAAGACGACCTTACAGAACGATAATAATGTGCAGTATTACACTAGTTGCCTTAAAGCGTGGGCCTTAAAGTCCTAAAAAGTCACGTGCCATTTTGATGTATGAATCAGTGACTTTAAGTTTTCCAGACGTAACAGCCAAACAATAGCAATCCTCATCACCTTCAGCGCGCGGCTGATGGTGTGTACTTTCGTCAGCAAGGGCAAGTTCACCGGGGCCATATAGCGTTTCATTATCCTTATAGTGGCCGCGCAAAATAAGAGTTGCTTCAAGGCCGTCATGTGTATGGCGCGGAGCGCTTTTTCCTGGTTTTATTTTAAGAAGCGTAACTTCTTCACCGTCGTCTCCAACATCAAGTGTGACTTGTCGTACACCTGGATAAGCGTAACGCCACTTCAGATTTTCTATCTTGGTCGTTAAAAGCGCTCGAATGGGCGCGGCTATATCTTGGTTTAGGCCGGGGACTGTTTGGTTCTTTACGGGGGCTGTAATAACCGGATCATCCAATTTCATTAAAATACTATCGAGCGCATTGTCACTAAGTGGTGCTGGTGGGCATTCATTAAGTAATTGGCCATTTAATGTCGCTATATTGTCATATTCGCTGCGTAACTCAGGGCGATATGACATTAAACTTGCCACAAGTAAATTCATGCCTGAGCTTAAAGAGCCAAATGCATATTGTGCAACCAAGTTATGGGAGGCAGATACTGGGTTAATTGACTGGGCTACATTCATATTCAAAATAGTCTTCTCCCTAAACTCTTACTAGCTTGTACTAAAGATATATAATTGTTGGCTATTTAGGCAAATAATTTATACTCAGGACATGTATTTATTTTTCAATTTCGTAAAATCTATCAAAATATTTACGAATGACGATCTATTAACGAACTAAGAAAATGAGACTTCATGAAAACCTTCAATGATATTATAGGTGCGATTGGAAATACGCCCTTAATTAAACTTAAAAAAGCCTCAGAACTCACAGGGTGCACCATTCTTGGTAAAGCTGAGTTTATGAACCCAGGGCAATCCGTTAAAGATCGTGCGGCTTTGTATATAATACGTGCCGCAGAGGCAAATGGATCACTCCGCCCAGGGGGTACGATTGTTG
>CBFHJI010000035.1:0-16472 GCA_965656255.1 Alphaproteobacteria bacterium | reverse complement strand
GCCTCAGCTTGAAGAAGCGGCACAGCCTGACGTTGCATGTTTGAACCCATCAAAGCGCGGTTCGCGTCATCATTTTCCAAAAATGGAATGAGCGCTGCAGCCACAGAAACAATCTGCTTAGGTGACACATCCATGAGATTCACCATATCAGGTGTAACCATTTCAAAGTCGCCATTCACGCGGCAGTTAATAAGATCTTCTTCAATCGCACCATTTGCGCCAATTTTAATATTCGCTTGCGCGACGCGAAAACGTGACTCTTCCATAGCAGACAAATAAACAACTTCATCTGTGACCTTACCGTCAACAACACGTCGGTAAGGACTCTCGATAAAGCCATATTTGTTCACACGCGCAAAAGTCGCCAAAGAGTTGATCAAACCAATATTTGGTCCCTCAGGGGTTTCAATCGGACAAATACGCCCATAATGAGTTGGGTGAACGTCACGAACCTCAAAACCAGCACGTTCGCGCGTTAACCCGCCAGGCCCAAGCGCGGATAGGCGACGCTTATGAGTGATTTCTGACAATGGATTTGTTTGGTCCATAAATTGTGACAATTGCGATGAACCAAAGAACTCGCGCACAGCAGCCGCTACAGGCTTAGCATTAATGAGGTCTTGCGGCATGACTGTATCAACATCCACAGAACTCATACGCTCTTTAATGGCCCGCTCCATGCGCAACAAACCTACACGGAACTGATTTTCCATAAGTTCGCCCACAGAACGAACACGTCGGTTACCCAAATTATCAATATCGTCAATATCGCCACGGCCATCACGAAGGTCAACAAGCGTCTTCATAACGGACACAATGTCTTCTTTACGAAGAACACGCACATCATCCGGGCAATCCAAATCAAGGCGCATATTCATTTTTACACGGCCAACTGATGAAAGGTCATAACGCTCAGAGTCAAAGAACAAGCCATCAAACAAGGCTTGAGCTGTCTCAGCGGTTGGTGGCTCACCAGGGCGCATCACTCGATAAATTTCTTCAAGCGCAGAAATTTTGTCTGAGGACTTATCAGCTTTGAGTGTATTGCGAATAAATGGACCCTTATTGATCAGGTCAACATCCAGCGTTGCAAGGGATGTATAACCAGCATCAACCAATTCGCCCAAAAGCTCTTCTGTAATCTCATCACCAGCTTCGGCAAAAATTTCACCTGTTTCAAGATTAACCAATTCATCAGCAAGAAAACGACCAAGCAATTCGTCATCACCAACACGCAATTTTTCAAGACCATCTTCTTGAAGTTTGCGGGCCATGCGTGGCGTCAACTTGCTGCCAGCTTCGACAACAACCTTGCCTGTTTTGGCATTGACCAAGTCAGCAGCAGGCTTTGTGCCACGGCGCTGTTCTGGAACGAAAGGTGTTTCCCAGCTATCTTTAACGCGCTCATAAACAACCTGATTATAAAATAGTTTTAAAATTTCATCGGAGTCAAAGTCGAGAGCGTGCAACAAAGCAGTCGCTGGCATTTTACGGCGGCGGTCAATACGCACATGCAAAATATCTTTCGCGTCAAACTCAAAGTCCAACCAAGAACCACGATAAGGGATCACGCGTGCTGCAAAAAGCAATTTACCAGACACATGTGTTTTGCCACGGTCGTGGTCAAAGAAAACGCCTGGGCTACGGTGCATTTGAGAGACAATAACACGCTCTGTACCATTCACCACGAATGTACCATTCGCCGTCATGAACGGCAGGTCGCCCATATAAACTTCTTGCTCTTTAATGCCACGAATTGAGCGCGCACCTGTTTCTTCATCAACATCAAAAACAACCAAACGAAGAGTTACTTTTAATGGTGCCGCAAAGGTCATGCCGCGTTGCTGACATTCTTCTACGTCATATTTAGGCGTTTCAAACTCATAAGAGACAAATTCTAAGAGCGATGTATTTCCAAAGTCTGAAATCGGGAAAACGGATTTAAAGACAGCTTCAAGCCCTTGCTCGTCGCGTCCGCCATCAGGTCGTGCCACCTGAAGAAACTGATCATATGAATATTTCTGCACTTCAATAAGGTTAGGCATTTCCAGGACTTGGGGAATACGACCAAATGAGCGACGGAGACGTTTGCGACCAGCAAATGTTTGTGACATGAGTAATCCTTGTTTTCAGCGCGGGGAAATTTCCCCAAAAACACCTCGAAAGGTGGACAGTAAAGACGGCGTGGCAGGATTACCCTGCCACGCGCATCAAACAACTATTTCAATTCAACAGTTGCACCAACGGCTTCAAGTTTTGCCTTGATTTCGTTAGCTTCAGCAGTTGGAACATCACCTTTAACTTCTTTAGGCGCACCTTCAACCAAATCTTTGGCTTCTTTCAAGCCAAGACCTGTAAGGGCACGCACTTCTTTAATGACGTTAATTTTTTGGTCACCAGCAGATGCAAGAACAACGCTAAAGCTGTCTTTTACTTCTGCAGCAGCTTCACCGCCACCAGCAGGTGCCGCAGCAGCAGCAACAGGTGCAGCAGCTGAAACGCCCCATTTTTCTTCAAGAAGTTTTGCAAGCTCAGCAGCTTCCAAAACAGTTAGTGTTGACAATTCGTCAGCAATCTTTTCAAGATCAGCCATTTTTTTCTCCAATTAAATTATACCAGACCACCGCTTATGCGGCTTCTCCCTGTGCAGCTTTAGCGCCCATAATGCGCGCCAATTGACCAGCCGGTGCTTGAACAACGCCTGCAACCTTGGTTGCTGGTGCATTGAGCAATCCAACCAGTTTGCCACGTAGCTCGTCCAAAGACGGCAACGAAGCAAGTGTCTTAACGCCATCTGCATCTAGAACTGTGTCACCCATCAAACCACCAATGATTTGAAGTTTGTCATTTTCTTTTGCAAATTTTGCCGCAATCCGAGGCACTGCCACCGGATCATCTGAATAGGCAATTGCAGTTGGTCCTGAGAACAAAGCCTCAATACCTTCTGCTGACGTTCCTGCAAGAGCGAGTTTCACCAGACGATTCTTCGTCACCTTAACGGTGCCGCCAACCTCTGCCATACGACTTCTGAGATCAGAGATCTCAGCAACCGATAGTCCGGAATAGTGGGTCACGACAACAATACCGGAATCCTTAAAGATACCGTTATAGCTTGCCACGAGCTCAGATTTTTCAGCTCTATCCACTTTCTCTCTCCATCCGCACAACCCCTGTGCGCTTGGGGGCGGGTCAGGTTTCCCCTTCCGCCGGTTCACAGTTGCCACATAAGGTAAGACTACCCCACATGACGTTCGATCTGTCCCGGGCCCAGCCACCAAGAACCCCACAAGGGATCTTAAAAACTGTTCTCCCGTCTCATGTTGGAGATTAAGCACCTAAATGCACCAACAATCTCGGACAGGCTTGGGGCGCAAAACGCCCCCTTTACCGCGCCTTGCGAGCGCGACAAACTTATTTAGGCATCAATGCCTGTTAAATCGACCTTCACACCAGGCCCCATAGACGAGCTAACGGCCATACGGCGCATATACGTGCCTTTAGCGCCCGTTGGACGTGCTTTTTGCACGGCCGCGACAAGCGCTTTAACATTGCCCAAAAGCTGCTCTTCACTAAAGCTGGCCTTGCCAACGCCGGCATGAATAATACCTTCTTTTTCAACGCGGAATTCAACCGCACCGCCCTTAGCTGAACGCACAGCTTCGGCAACATCTGCCGTCACAGTGCCAACTTTTGGGTTTGGCATTAAATTACGCGGGCCAAGCACTTTACCCAAACGGCCAACAAGCGGCATCATGTCAGGTGTAGCGATACAGCGATCAAACTCAATCTTGCCGCCCTGAACGATTTCCAATAAATCTTCAGCACCAACAATATCAGCACCAGCAGCTGTCGCCTCTTCGGCTTTGTCACCACGTGCAAAAACAGCAACGCGCATGGTCCGACCCGAACCATTTGGCAGTTCAACAACACCGCGAACCATTTGATCTGCATGACGCGGGTCAACACCCAAGTTAAGGGCAACCTCGACGGTTTCATCAAACTTTACAGAGGCATTTGATTTCACCAATTTGAGTGCATCAACAAGCGAATAAAGTTTATTTTTTTCAACAGCACTTTGCGCGGCTGTCATACGCTTTCCACGTCTTGCCATTAGCCAACAACCTCCAAGCCCATCGCACGAGCTGAACCGGCAATCATTTTTGCACCCTGCTCAACATCATCCGTATTTAAGTCGCGCAATTTCTCTTGCGCAATCTCACGACACTGCGCCATGGTGACTTTACCAGCAACCTCACGGCCTGGCTGTGTGCCACCCTTGGCAAGCTTGGCTGCTTTGCGCAAATAATATGACGCGGGCGGAGTCTTTGTTACAAACGTAAAAGACTTGTCTTCGAAAATTGTAATAACTGTTGGAATGGGCATTTGCGCTTCCAACTCTTGCGTTTGCGCATTAAACGCTTTGCAAAATTCCATAATATTCAGACCACGTTGACCTAAGGCTGGACCTATAGGTGGTGATGGACTGGCTGCGCCGGCTGGCACCTGCAGCTTCAGATAGCCCTGAATTTTTTTAGCCATCTCTCGTTCCTTTCTGTGCTCACAATGTGAGCGTTAGACGATTATGGGTCGTGGTGCGGTAAGGGCCTCTTACCTCCCACGTTAGATCAGACCTTTTCGACCTGACCATACTCAAGATCGACCGGCGTTGACCGACCGAAAATAGACACAGCAACTTTGAGCCGTGCCTTTTCTTCATCGACTTCTTCTACTAAGCCGTTGAATGACGCGAATGGACCATCTGAAACACGAACTTGCTCTCCAATTTGGAACAGAATCGACGGCTTCGGACGCTCAACACCCTCTTGAACTTGGTTGACGATACGATCAACCTCAGCTTGACTAATCGGCGACGGCTTGTTTTGCGCGCCCAAAAAGCCAGTAACCTTTGGCGTATTTTTGACAAGGTGATAAGCCTCATCGCTCATCGCCATCTTAACCAAGACGTAACCCGGAAAAAATTTGCGATCTGCATTGACACGACGGCCACGACGCATCTCAATCACTTCTTCAGTTGGCACTAAAATTTCTTCAAAACTGTCGCTCAAACCTGCAACAGCCGCACCTTCACGAATGCTATCAGCCACCTTATTTTCGAAATTCGAATAGGCATGCACAATATACCAATGTTTTGTCATTATTTAGCCCACCAAATCCAGTAATGAACTGACAGCCCAATTTAAAATTTGGTCTGCCAAAAAGAAAAATACTGACGCCAAAAACACCAGAATGAAAACCATAACCGTCGTCACAATCGTTTCGCTCCGCGTTGGCCACGTCACCTTACGCGCCTCTGAACGAACTTCCTGTGCAAACTTTAACGGGTTAGCCATATATTCTTTACCCTATCAGCATGAGCAAAATAACATTCACTCTGTTCAATATTCTCGCCTCAATCACCTTAAAGTATTGAAAAACAATACTTTAAAAGCAAAACCCCATCTCTGCCCTCGCGACTTCTTATCGCTTTGGCAGGAGTGGAGGGACTCGAACCCCCAACCCCCGGTTTTGGAGACCGGTGCTCTACCAGTTGAGCTACACTCCTATCAACGAGCCGTCTTAATCTCCAAGAAGAAAGCCTCTTAAGGCTTTAAGCTCAAAAAATCAAGCCGCCCAACCAGCACTGATCAAACCAGAGCTAGCACCAATGCCCAATTAACGAAGTTAATTAAGCGATGATTGCTGACACGATGCCAGCACCAACCGTACGTCCGCCTTCGCGGATCGCAAAACGGAGCTTCTCTTCCATCGCAATCGGTACAATCAACTCAACTTCCATCTCAACATTGTCCCCAGGCATAACCATCTCAACACCTGCAGCAAGCTGACATACACCCGTAACATCCGTCGTACGGAAGTAAAACTGTGGACGATAATTCGTAAAGAATGGCGTATGACGACCACCCTCTTCTTTCGTCAAAATATAAGCCTCAGCCTTAAACTTCGTATGCGGCGTAATCGAACCCGGCGCACACAAAACTTGACCACGCTCAACATCCTCACGCTTCGTTCCACGAAGAAGAACACCAACATTGTCACCAGCCTCACCACTATCAAGAAGCTTGCGGAACATCTCAACGCCAGTACAAGTCGTCTTCTGCGTATCACGAACACCAACAATCTCAATCTCGTCGCCAACCTTAACAATGCCACGCTCAATACGACCAGTCACAACCGTACCACGTCCAGAAATCGAGAACACATCCTCAATCGGCATCAAAAAGGGCTGATCAACAGGGCGCTCAGGCTGTGGAATATAAGCATCAACAGCTTCCATCAATTTCAGAATAGACTCTTTGCCAATCGCATCATCACGACCCTCAAGCGCAGCCAAAGCAGAGCCCTTAATAATCGGAATATCATCGCCAGGGAATTCATAAGAAGAAAGCAAATCACGTACTTCCATCTCAACAAGCTCTAAAAGCTCATCATCATCAACCTGGTCAACCTTGTTCAAATAAACAACAAGCGCAGGCACACCAACCTGACGAGCAAGCAAAATATGCTCGCGTGTCTGTGGCATAGGACCATCAGCAGCATTCACAACAAGAATACCACCATCCATCTGAGCCGCACCCGTAATCATGTTCTTAACATAGTCAGCGTGACCAGGGCAATCAACGTGCGCATAGTGACGGTTCGCCGTCTCATACTCAACGTGAGCTGTCGAAATCGTAATCCCACGCGCCTTCTCTTCAGGCGCCTTATCAATATCAGCGTAATCAGAAAACGTCGCGCCACCAGACTCAGCCAAAACCTTCGTAATCGCCGCAGTTAGCGTCGTCTTACCATGGTCAACGTGACCAACAGTCCCAATGTTACAGTGAGGTTTATTACGCTCAAATTTCTCTTTCGACATGCTCTTTTCTCCGTCTATGCCCTAAGGCGATTAAGCCATTTTCGCAATCACTTCGTCTGCAACCGCTTGCGGCACAGGTTCGTAGTGATCAAATTGCATTGAATATTGTGCGCGCCCTTGTGACATAGAACGCAACGTATTTACATAACCAAACATATTAGCAAGTGGCACCATTGCATTCACAACAGCGGCAACACCACGCGATTCAGTACCACGCACTTGCCCACGACGACTGTTCAAGTCACCGATCACATCACCCATATGTTCCTCAGGCGTAACAACCTCAACGGCCATAATCGGCTCTAGAAGTTTAGCACCCGCCTCACGTGAGGCTTCACGGAAGGCTGCACGTGCCGCAATCTCAAAAGCCATGACGCTTGAGTCAACATCATGATAAGCGCCATCAATAAGCTGCACTTTAAAGTCAATCATTGGGAAGCCGGCAAGAACACCATTTTCACGGACGCTCTCAATACCTTTTTCTACACCCGGAATATATTCACGCGGAATAGAACCACCAACGATCTTATTATCGAACTCATAACCAACACCAGGCTCTACCGGCTCGATGATCATTTTCACACGCGCAAACTGACCAGAACCACCGGTTTGTTTTTTGTGCGTATAATCGATTTCAGTACGCTTGGTAAATGTTTCACGATACGCAACCTGCGGGGCACCAACATTGGCCTCGACTTTAAATTCGCGACGCATGCGATCAACAATAATATCAAGATGAAGCTCGCCCATACCCGCAATAATGGTCTGACCGCTTTCCTCATCACTCGATACGCGGAAAGAGGGATCTTCCTGCGCCAAGCGATTAAGCGCCAGACCCATTTTTTCTTGGTCACCCTTTGTTTTAGGCTCCACAGCAACCTGAATAACAGGCTCAGGGAATTCCATACGCTCAAGGATAACAGGGCTATCAGTTGCACAAAGCGTATCACCTGTTGTTGTGTCTTTCATGCCAACCAAGGCAACAATGTCGCCCGCACAAGCA
The DNA here is from genome assembly GCA_965656255.1 of Alphaproteobacteria bacterium. Classification (GTDB taxonomy): domain Bacteria; phylum Pseudomonadota; class Alphaproteobacteria; order RS24; family RS24; genus JAYODZ01. The sequence continues at coordinate 8,592 of CBFHJI010000035.1, read as the reverse complement.
AATTTAATTTCTTCACGAGAATTTGCGTGCATTTGAAGCATACGACCAATACGTTCACGCTTATCTTTAACCGTATTGAGAACGGTCATACCGCTTTCAAGCTTACCGGAATAAATACGCGCAAAGGTCAATGAACCCACAAATGGGTCATTGGCAATTTTAAATGCCAACATAGAAAGCGGCTCATCATCAGATGATTTACGCACAATCTCAGCTTCCGTTTTTGCATCAATACCTTGAATAGCAGCAACATCCAAAGGAGATGGCATAAAGTCTACAACGGCATCAAGAAGTGTCTGAACACCTTTGTTTTTAAAGGCTGTACCACAAAGAACTGGCACAAAATTTTGGCCAATTGTACCCTGACGAATACAGCGCTTCAATGTCGCTTCATCAGGCTCATTGCCATCGAGATAAGCTTCCATGACAGCGTCATCGACTTCAACCGCCATTTCAACCAACTCAGCGCGATATTTCTCAGCATCGGCCTTGAGCGAGTCACGAATGTCACGAGCTTCGTAGTCAGCGCCCATGCTTTCATCAGTCCAAACAATCTCTTTCATGCGAACCAAGTCAACACAGCCCTCAAAGTCAGACTCTGCACCAATTGGTAACTGCAATAAGAGCGCACGCGAACCAAGACGTGTCTTGATCATGTCCACGCAACGGTAAAAATTCGCACCCGTGCGGTCCATTTTGTTAATAAAGCACATCCGCGGGACATTATATTTGTCAGCCTGGCGCCAAACAGTCTCAGATTGCGGCTCAACACCAGCAACAGAGTCAAACACAGCAACCGCACCATCAAGCACGCGCAAAGAACGCTCAACTTCAATTGTGAAGTCAACGTGGCCAGGCGTGTCAATAATGTTAATACGCTTGTCATTCCAGAAACAAGTAGTGGCAGCAGACGTAATCGTAATGCCACGCTCCTGCTCTTGCTCCATCCAGTCCATAGTGGCCGCGCCGTCATGAACCTCACCAATTTTATAACTCACACCTGTATAAAACAGGATACGCTCAGTCGTCGTGGTTTTACCCGCATCAATATGCGCCATAATACCAATATTACGATAATCAGAGAGAGGCGTTTTACGTGACATAGTTCAAACTTTCCGTTTCTACCAACGATAATGTGAGAATGCGCGGTTTGCTTCCGCCATACGGTGTGTGTCTTCGCGTTTCTTAACTGCGTTTCCGCGATTGCTCGCCGCATCCAAGAATTCACCCGCGAGACGCTCTTCCATTGTATTCTCATTGCGCGCACGTGCAGCAGCAATGAGCCAACGAATTGCAAGCGCTTGCTTGCGATCAGGACGCACATCAACAGGCACCTGATATGTTGCACCACCCACACGGCGCGAACGCACCTCCGTGGCCGGCATAACATTCTCAAGCGCTTCATGGAAAACAGATAACGGCTCACGCTTCAATTTATCCTCAACACGCGTGAGGGCACTATATAAGATACCTTCCGCCGTTGATTTTTTGCCATGAAGCATCAGGCTATTCATAAATTTCGTTAAGATCTGATCGCCATATTTGGCATCAGGGTTAATCTCACGTTTTTCTGCGCGGTGACGACGAGACATATCAAAATCCCCTTACTTAGGACGCTTCGCGCCATATTTTGAACGGCGCTGTTTACGGTCTTTAACACCCTGTGTATCCAAGGTGCCACGAATGATATGATAACGAACCCCTGGCAAGTCTTTAACGCGACCGCCGCGGATCATGACCACGGAGTGTTCCTGGAGGTTATGTCCCTCACCTGGAATATAGCTGGTAACTTCATATCCATTGGTCAAACGAACCCGAGCCACTTTACGCAAAGCAGAGTTAGGCTTTTTTGGTGTCGTTGTATAAACGCGCGTGCAAACGCCCCGCTTTTGAGGACAAGCCTCCATTGCCGGAACCTTGTTACGCTTGACTTGTTTTACCCGCGGTTTGCGGATTAATTGGTTAATCGTAGGCATCGAGCCAACACTCCATCAAATATAAAAAGGCCCTTCAAATTTGATGTTTCCACCAAATCAGAGCCATGAAAAACCAGCCAAAACTGGCCAATTTCCCGTTAAGCAGAGGATCCAAATAAGGGATCATGCGTCTAATAATTCACTCCAGATTTAACAACAGCGTCTGAACCAATAAAATCAATAACTTAGACGTTACGATTATGTTGAGGCCCACAGTCCTGCTACCAAAGTGCGTGATAGATACGAGATTGAGCGCCCCCCGTCAAGCCTCAAACCGCAAATGCCATAAAAAAAGGCCGGTTAAACCGGCCTTTTCTTCTATTCAAGAGCAATCTAGGCTTCAACACCCTCGGAATCAACCTCAACAGCTGTTTGGATAGAGGCCGCACGTGCCTCTTCTGCCAATAGCTCGTCCCGATTCGCAGCCTCTGCTTTAAGGCGTTGCATTAAGCCACCCGTACCAGCAGGGATCAGGCGACCAACGATCACATTCTCTTTAAGGCCGATCAATTGGTCATATTTACCATTAATCGCTGCTTCTGTGAGAACTCGCGTTGTTTCCTGAAATGATGCCGCTGAGATAAAGGAACGCGTTTGCAAGGACGCTTTTGTAATGCCCAATAAGATTGGCTTACCTGTAGGCGGTGTTTTGCCTTCCGCCTGAAGTTTAGCAACAATCTCATCAAACTCTGACTTATCAACCTGTTCGGCAGCCAATAGGTCACTGTCCCCAATTGTCTCAATTTCGATCTTCTGCAGCATTTGGCGAACAATCACCTCAATGTGCTTATCGTTGATTGTCACACCTTGAAGGCGATAAACGTCCTGAATTTCATTAACCAAATAGGCGGCTAGTTCTTCAACACCCGAAATCGCAAGAATATCGTGCGGCGCAGGGTTACCATCGACAAGATACTCGCCCTTCTCGATAATATCCCCCTCTTGGACAGACAAATGCTTGCTACGCGGAACCATATATTCTCTTGGCTCCTCATCAGCAGATAGTGGCTGAACAATAACACGACGCTTATTCTTAAAGTCGCGACCAAACTCGACCTTACCGGTGATTTCAGCAATAATTGCATGATCTTTCGGACGGCGCGCTTCAAACAATTCAGCAACACGTGGCAAACCACCCGTAATATCGCTTGAGGTCGCACCCTCTGTTGGAATACGCGCAAGAATGTCACCCGCGTGGATTTTAACGCCGTTATCAACGGATAAAATCGCACCTGGAGAGAGCACATAACGCGCCTCTGAACCATTAGCCAACTTAAGGATATGACCATCGTCACCACGAATGATGAGTGCAGGTTTAAGATCTGACCCGCGTGTTCCTGATACATGATCAACAACCACACGCTGTGAGATACCTGTTGCCTCATCTGAATTCTCAGCAACTGTGACACCATCAACAACATCTTCAAAATCGACGACACCATTGACCTCTGTCAAGATTGGAACCGCATAAGGCTCCCACTCAGCCAAACGCTCTCCGCGCTCAACCTTGTCACCCTCTTTGACACGCAAACGCGAGCCGTAAGACAATTTGTGGCTAGCACGCTCAAGACCATTAGCATCAATAACCTTGATTTGGACATTACGACCCATAACAATCAGGCGGCCACTACTGTCTTCAACCAAATTCTTATTCTCAAAGCGAATAGTACCTTCGGCATTAGATTCGATGAATGATTGGTCAACAACTTGAGCTGTTCCGCCAATGTGGAATGTCCGCATTGTTAGCTGTGTTCCAGGCTCACCAATAGACTGAGCTGCAATCACACCAACAGCTTCACCAATATTCACTGTCGTTCCACGTGCCAAGTCACGTCCATAACATGTACCACAAACACCTGTTTTGCTTTCACATGTCAAAACAGACCGTATCTTGATCCCGATCAAATTCGCATCTTCGATCGCGGCCATGTGCTTCTCTTCGATCATTTCATCATGACGTACAATAACCTGACCAGATGCTGGATTAACAACATCTTCAACAGGATAACGACCAAGAACACGATCAGAAAGCGACGTGATGACCTCACCCGCCTCAATCACAGAAGCAACAGTAATACCGTTTTTGGTGCCGCAATCAGGCTCGTTAATAATGCTATCTTGGGCCACATCCACCAAACGACGGGTCAGATAACCCGAGTTCGCTGTTTTAAGCGCCGTATCTGCAAGACCCTTACGAGCACCGTGAGTCGAGTTAAAATACTCAAGAACCGTCAAACCTTCTTTAAAGTTTGAAATAATCGGTGTCTCAATAATTTCGCCTGACGGTTTTGCCATCAAGCCACGCATTCCGGCAAGCTGTTTCATCTGTGCTGGCGAACCACGAGCACCTGAATGAGACATCATATAAATTGAGTTAATAAAGCGGTTATCATCTTTTGCGTCTTCCGGACTGACTGATGAAATTTTGTTCATCATGGCATCGGCAACGCGATCAGTACAACGCGCCCACTCATCAACAACCTTATTATATTTCTCGCCTTGTGTAATAAGACCATCAATATATTGCTGTTCATATTCCTTAACGCGTGCAGATGTCTCCTCGAGCAACTGATCTTTTTGCTCTGGTATAACCATATCGTCTTTACCAAAAGAAATACCTGCACGAGCAGCTTGACGGAAGCCAAGGCGCATAATGTGGTCACAGAAGAGAACCGTCTCTTTTTGTCCACAATGACGATAGACAGCATCAATCACACGTGAGACTTCTTTTTTGGTCATCAAACGGTTAACTGTATCGAACGGCAATTGAGGATGTTTAGGTAATTCTTGTCCCAGTAATAAGCGTCCCGGTGTTGTATCAACAACACGCGAAATAAGCTCACCCTCTTCATTCATTTCTTCAATGCGCGCACGAATTTTCGTATGCATTGTTAGGGTTTTGGTATCAAGCGCATGTTCTAGTTCAGCGATCGAGCCAATCAAATGACCCTCGCCTGGCATACCTTCGCGCTCAAGCGTCACATAATAAAGACCCAAAATAATATCCTGAGATGGAACGATAATTGGCGCACCATTGGCAGGATGAAGAATATTATTCGTAGACATCATCAAAACACGTGCCTCAAGCTGGGCTTCAAGTGATAACGGCACGTGAACGGCCATTTGGTCACCATCAAAGTCAGCATTAAACGCAGCACAAACCAATGGATGAAGTTGGATAGCCTTGCCTTCAATCAAAACAGGCTCGAATGCCTGAACACCTAAACGGTGCAATGTTGGCGCGCGATTGAGAAGAACAGGATGTTCACGAATAACTTCATCGAGAATATCCCATACTTCCGGCCGGGCTTTTTCAACCATCTTCTTAGATTGCTTAACCGTCGCAGACAAACCTTTGGCTTCAAGTCGCGAGTAAATAAAGGGCTTGAATAACTCAAGCGCCATTTTTTTCGGCAATCCGCACTGATGCAATTTCAATTCAGGACCAACAACGATGACCGAACGACCTGAATAGTCAACGCGCTTACCAAGCAAGTTTTGGCGGAAACGGCCCTGCTTGCCTTTCAGCATATCAGAGAGAGATTTCAGAGGGCGCTTATTACCACCCGTGATAATGCGACCACGACGACCATTGTCAAAAAGCGCATCCACAGATTCTTGCAACATGCGCTTTTCATTACGCACAATAATATCGGGCGCACGTAGCTCAATCAAACGCTTCAATCGATTATTACGGTTGATCACACGACGATAAAGATCGTTAAGATCCGATGTCGCAAAACGACCACCATCAAGTGGCACAAGCGGACGAAGTTCTGGAGGAATGACAGGAACGATCGTCATAATCATCCACTCAGGACGACCACCCGAACGCAAAAATGCCTCAACAACTTTCAACCGTTTCGCAAGTTTTTTCGGCTTGAGCTCTGTTGTCGCTTCGGCAATTTCAACACGCAAACTGTCGCGCAGCTCTTCAAGATTAAGCTCCTCAAGAAGGATACGAACAGCTTCAGCGCCAATGCCTGCAATGAATGTGTCTTCGCCATAATCGTCTTGGGCTTGCATATAGTCTTCTTCAGACAAGAGCTGGCCTTTTTTCAACGGTGATAGCATTGGATCAAGAACAATGAACTGCTCAAAATAAAGCACGCGCTCAAGATCTTTAAGTGTCATATCCAAAAGCAAACCAATACGGCTTGGCAATGACTTTAAGAACCAAATATGAGCAACAGGCGCGGCAAGCTCAATATGGCCCATGCGCTCACGACGCACTTTGGTTAGCGTAACCTCAACACCACATTTTTCACAAATGATGCCTTTATATTTCATGCGCTTATATTTACCGCATAAACATTCATAGTCTTTGATTGGACCAAAAATACGAGCACAGAAAAGACCGTCACGCTCTGGCTTGAAGGTACGATAGTTAATCGTTTCTGGCTTTTTAATCTCGCCATACGACCAGGACAATATTTTCTCTGGGCTCGCAATAGAGATGCGGATTTGATCAAAGGCTTGTTGGTTAGCCTGTGGGTTGAAAATATTCATGACCTCATGGTTCATGTTGGGCTCCTCAGTGTTTCGCCGCTATGGCGCCTGATTAAAGTTCTTTGCTATCACTTGTTAGTTCGACATTTAAGCCGAGCGAACGAATTTCTTTCACAAGCACGTTAAAGCTTTCGGGTATCCCCGCCTCAAACGTATCATCGCCACGAACAATTGCTTCATAGACTTTTGTTCGACCAGCAACGTCATCTGATTTAACGGTCAGCATTTCCTGCAAGGTATATGCGGCACCGTATGCCTCAAGCGCCCAGACTTCCATCTCACCAAACCGTTGACCACCAAATTGCGCTTTACCGCCAAGTGGCTGTTGGGTGACAAGTGAATATGGACCAATTGAACGTGCGTGGATCTTATCGTCCACCAAGTGGTGTAGTTTCAGCATATAGATGTAACCAACCGTCACTTTGCGATCAAAGAGATCACCCGTGCGGCCGTCGCGAAGCTGAACCTGTCCCGAAGCATCCACACCTGCGGCGTTTAACATATCTACGATATCTGCTTCATGGGCACCATCAAAGACCGGCGTCGCAATCGGTACACCTTTGCGCAAGGTCTGGCTCATTTCAATCATTTGGCCGTCATCCATATTTGAGAGCGTCTCATTGTTTGGATAAACGGTCGTTAGAAGATTGCGAACATTTTCAACCTTGCCCTGTTGCTCATAAATGGTCAGCGCTTCATCGATTTGCTTACCAATATTTGCGCAAGCCCAACCCATATGGGTTTCGAGAATTTGCCCAACATTCATTCGGCTCGGCACACCGAGTGGGTTGAGAACAATATCAACCGGCGTACCATCTTCATTATATGGCATATCCTCAACAGGCACGATCCGACTAATCACACCCTTGTTGCCATGACGGCCGGCCATTTTATCACCAGGCTGCAATTTACGTTTAATCGCAACATAGACTTTGACCATTTTCATGACGCCAGGCGGCAATTCATCCCCACGCTGGAGCTTGTCAACTTTATCCTCAAAACGCTCTTCGAGTGCTTTTTTAGCTTCATCAAATTGCTTCTTGATTGCTTCAAGCTCACTCATCGCTGAGTCATTTTTAAGAGCAACCTGCCACCACTGATGACGCGGCAATTCCTCAAGCATTGCAGTTGTAATTTTAGCGTCAGCATCAATGCCTTTAACGCCAGCCGCTGCTTGCTTGCCAACCAGAATATTCTGCAAACGGTCATAAACGTTCCGCTGAAGAATGCTCATCTCGTCATCACGGTCTTTTGCAAGAAGTTCAATTTCCTCGCGTTCGATCGCCATTGCACGTTCGTCTTTTTCGATACCGTGACGGTTAAAGACACGCACTTCAACGATAGTTCCTGTTGTCCCAGGAGGTAAGCGCAAAGATGTATCACGCACATCAGAAGCTTTTTCACCAAAGATTGCCCGCAAGAGTTTTTCTTCCGGCGTCATTGGGCTCTCGCCTTTTGGGGTAATTTTACCGACCAAAATATCACCCGGATTAACTTCAGCACCAATATAAACAATGCCGGCTTCGTCCAAGTTACGAAGAGCTTCTTCACCCACATTTGGAATGTCACGCGTGATCTCTTCTGGCCCAAGCTTGGTGTCGCGAGCCATAATGTCGAATTCCTCAATGTGAATTGATGTGAAAACGTCATCGCGCACGATACGCTCAGAAATCAGGATCGAATCTTCGAAATTGTAACCATTCCATGGCATGAAGGCCACTAAGACGTTACGTCCAAGAGCCAATTCTCCAAGCTCAGTTGAAGGGCCATCCGCGACAACATCACCACGCTCAACACGATCACCAACCCGCACAAGCGGACGCTGGTTAATACATGTTGATTGGTTAGAGCGTTGGAATTTCCGCAAATTATAAATATCGACACCAGATTTAGATGCATCGGTTTCATCAGAGGCACGAATAACAATACGCGTTGCATCAACCTGATCCACAACACCTGAACGACGTGCCGAAATGGCAGCACCACTATCGCGTGCCACAACCTCTTCCATGCCCGTTCCGACAAGCGGTGCCTCAGCTTGAAGAAGCGGCACAGCCTGACGTTGCATGTTTGAACCCATCAAAGCGCGGTTCGCGTCATCATTTTC
>CBFHJI010000034.1:14340-16489 GCA_965656255.1 Alphaproteobacteria bacterium | reverse complement strand
TCAGAGCGGCGCTATTGATTGGGCGCATGATCCAGAAGTCGCCCATTTAACTGCTCATGTGACAGAAGCGCATATTCTTGCGACCTCTCGCTTCTTAGATAAGCATCGGCTTTCTGTTTCGCTCATTGGATTTCATGGTCAGACAGTCTGGCATGATCCGGATAATGGTATCACTGTTCAGCTCGGTGATGGGCAAGGCATGGCCGACGCGCTAGGCATTCAGGTTGTAGATCAGTTTCGGATAGCCGACGTTGCTGCCGGTGGTCAAGGAGCACCGCTAGTGCCGCTCTATCATGCAGCTTTGTGTGATGAGTTAAGCGGTCCAATTGCTATTTTGAATATTGGTGGGGTTTCAAATGTGACCTATATCGGCGAAAGGTTGAATGGTCTGCCACAATTGTTGGCTTTTGACACAGGGCCGGGTAACGCTTTGATTAATGATTGGATGAAAGAACATCTCGACCTTGAGTATGACCCAAATGGGGACTATGCCCAAAAAGGCAATGTGTCCTATCCTATTGTTCAAATGTTAATGGCCGATCCTTATTTTAGCCTGTCGCCTCCCAAATCACTTGATCGCAATCGATTTGTTCCAAAACCACTCATGGTAGATTTGTCGGTAGAAGATGGAGCAGCAACATTAACTTCATTTAGTGTATCGGCTGTTGTTGCTGCGCAAGCATATTTTCCAAAGCCTGTTCAGCGTTGGATCATTTGTGGGGGTGGTCGGTATAATAATACTATTATGTCAGGCTTATCCGAGGCACTAGACGGTGAGGTTGTGGCCTGCGACACGCTCGGCTGGCAAGGGGACGCTATTGAAGCCGAAGCATTTGCTTATCTTGCCATTCGAACTGTGCGGGGTTTCGTAACGTCAATTCCAGAAACGACAGGTGCTAAATATGGTGTGCACGGGGGGCGCCTATCAAAGCCGCGTCCTTAGGCATATAGAATCTAGCTTAAAACCCACCAATTTCTGGGATGCGTTTGTCTAAATATGTGCGCACATGATCGAATAATTCATCCATATCTTTTTCAAAGAAATGGTTGGCGCCATCAATGACCTTATAGGTGATATCAATCCCTTTTTGTGCATGAAGGCGTTCAACAAGTTTGTCGACATCACTTCGATAGACAACGCGATCGGTATCCCCTTGTACAATAAGGCCCGAAGAAGGGCAGGGCGCAAGAAATGTAAAGTCATAGAGGTTGGCGGGGGGCGCAATAGAAATAAACCCGGAAATTTCTGGGCGTCGCATCAGAAGTTGCATTCCAATCCATGCACCGAATGAGTAACCGGCAATCCAGCATTGGCGTGCATCCGGACATAATGATTGAACCCAATCAAGCGCAGAGGCGGCATCAGATAATTCGCCAATACCACTGTCAAATGTACCCTGGCTTCGACCAACGCCTCGAAAATTGAAGCGTAACACTGAAAATTCGCGTTCCAAAAACTCTTGGTAAAGTTGATAGGTAATAGCATTATTCATATTACCACCCAGTTGCGGGAGTGGATGTAAAACCATTGCGATTGGTGCGCCCTTTTTCTTGTTTTGTGTGAAGCGGCCTTCAAGGCGGCCATCTGGTCCAGCGAAAATAACTTCGGGCATAAATTTAAACCTCAATAACTCTTTTTATGGCGAATTTCGCCTTTAGTTAACTTGACTAATTTAGTCGGGATTACTATATCAACTTCATAGACGGCTTCTTAGCCAACTCTCTATGCGAAACGCAAGATAATTATTTTTTTATTTGTAAGATCAGTATGTTATGAAAATATCAACACGCGGAAGATATGCTGTTATGGCCATGGTTGAGCTTGCTCGTCAGAGTGAGTACGATATGTCATTGCCTGTAAAACTGGTTAGTATCAGTCAAGCGCAGGACATTTCTTTGCAATATTTAGAGAAAATCTTTGCTGATTTACGCCAATTTGGCCTTGTTGAGAGCGTGCGTGGTAAAAACGGCGGATATTTATTATCTCTCGCGCCTGATGCTCTTTTCTTATCGCAAATTATTGATGCTGTAGATGAACCCGTTGATGTGACGCGGTGTAAATCTGGTGCTGGATGTTCAATTAAGGCCGGGCGCTGCATGACGCATGACTTATGGTCTCAATTAAGCTCCCATATTCGTGGTTTCTTTG
>CBFHJI010000034.1:0-14330 GCA_965656255.1 Alphaproteobacteria bacterium | reverse complement strand
TGTTATGACCCGCATTTATCTTGATCATAATGCCACCTCGCCAATGCGGGATTGCGCCATTTCCGCGATGCAAGATCTTCTTTCACGTCCTTTAAACGCGTCGTCGATCCATGCTGAAGGACGATTTGCTATGGCACAGCTTGAAAAAGCCCGGCATGCATTGGCGGCCCATTTATCGGCCCCACACCAGGGTGTTATTTTTACAGGCGGTGGAAGCGAGTCTTGTAATCAAGCGATTAAAGGATGGGATGAGGCTGTTCGTCCGTTCAATCGTATTTTGGTTTCCGGTATCGAGCATGACGCTGTGCGCAAACCTGCGAGCGCCTGTGGGCTTAATGTTTCTGTTATCAACACAAAGCCTAATGGGGTGATTGATATTGATCACCTCGCAGAGCTGCTGGCTGGTGAGCCGGCATTGGTATGCGCGATGCTCGCGAATAATGAGACAGGCGTTATTCAGCCAATTTCGGAAATTTGCGCTCTGACAAAAGAGCATAACGGTTTGGTGTTTTGTGATGCTACCCAGGCGATTGGTAAAATGCCTGTTAGCTTTATCGGACTTGGCGTCGATATGTTAGCTGTCTCGGGGCATAAGTTTGGAGGCCCAGTTGGTGTGGGCGCTTTACTTGTGCGTCCATCCCTACCTATTGGGCCATTGGTTGCGGGTGGTGGGCAAGAGCTTGGTCGTAGAAGTGGCACCCAGAATGTACCGGCGATCATGGCTATGGTTTCTGCTCTTGAGGAAGCTATTGATGAACTCCCTCACATGAGTCAATTGGGTCAATTTAGAGACGCGTTTGAAAAGCAGCTAAGTGCTTTTTTTCCTAATGTACATATAGTGGGTAAAGACGCGCCGCGGCTTGAGAATACAAGTTGTTTTGCAATAGCTGGCGTTAAGGCCGAAACGCTCCTGATGGGGCTTGATTTGGCTGGGATTAGCATTAGTTCAGGGTCAGCTTGTTCGAGCGGTAAGGTTGGCCGTAGCCATGTATTAGAAAGCATGCGTGTTGACACAGAAATTGCGCAAGCGGCTTTGCGTGTGAGTTTAGGCCGTGGCAATACAATGAATGACTTAGATGCGTTTATGCATAGTTTTAAAAAAGAAATGAGCCGGCAATTAATGTCGGCAGCGGAGTAAAGTCTATGAGTGAAGCCAAAGCATCCATTGATCATGAGACAGTTGAACGCGTTAGCGATGTCTCGGGACAAAATTACAAATATGGGTTTGTATCTGACATCGATGCTGATAAGGCGCCGATAGGTTTAAACGAAGATATTGTAAGATTTATTTCTGCAAAAAAGAATGAGCCGGCTTGGTTGCTTGAGTGGCGTCTTGACGCCTATGAGCGCTGGTTAACGATGGATGAACCAGATTGGGCCCATGTCAATTATCCTAAAATTAATTATCAAGATCTTTGCTATTATTCTGCGCCTAAAAGCATGGAGGATGGTCCCAAAAGTCTAGATGAGGTGGATCCAGAACTGCTTAGGACATATGAAAAACTTGGCATTCCTCTTATTGAACAAGAGGTTTTAGCAGGTGTTCGAAAAGTTGCCGTCGATGCCGTTTTTGATAGTGTTTCGGTTGGCACAACATTTCGTGAGGAGCTCGCTAAGGACGGCGTTATTTTTTGCTCCTTTTCTGAGGCTGTCACAGAGCATCCAGATATTGTGAAAAAATATTTAGGCTCCGTTGTCCCTAAATCTGACAATTATTTTACCGCTTTAAATTCGGCAGTGTTTTCGGACGGATCCTTTGTTTATATTCCCCCTGGCGTTCGATGCCCGATGGAGCTGTCGACCTATTTTAGAATAAATGAAGCAAATACGGGTCAGTTTGAGCGTACTTTAGTGATTGCCGATAAAGGGTCATATGTAAGTTACCTTGAAGGATGTACGGCTCCAATGCGGGATGAAAACCAGTTGCACGCAGCTGTTGTTGAATTGGTGGCCTTAGAAGATGCTGAAATTAAATATTCAACAGTACAAAATTGGTATCCTGGTGATGCCGATGGTGTTGGAGGTATTTATAATTTTGTAACCAAACGTGGTGATTGCCGAGAAGATCGTGCGCATATTTCATGGACGCAAGTTGAAACAGGCTCTGCGGTTACGTGGAAATATCCATCTTGTATCCTGCGTGGTGATGATACTGTAGGTGAGTTTTATTCCATCGCTATTTCAAATAACCTCCAGCAGGTCGATAGCGGTACGAAGATGATCCATCTTGGTAAAAACACCTCGAGCCGCATTATTTCAAAAGGTATATCGGCGGGGCGTTCCTCCAATGTTTATCGGGGGCAGGTGAGCGTTCACCCCAAAGCTAAGAATGCAAGAAACTTTACACAGTGCGACAGTCTTTTGATTGGAGACACATGTGCAGCCCATACCGTGCCCTATATCGAGTCGCGTGCCCCCAGTGCCACGCTCGAGCATGAAGCAACCACATCTAAAATAAGCGATGATCAATTATTTTATTGTCGTCAGCGTGGCTTAGACCCTGAAGAGGCCGTGGCGCTTATCGTTAACGGGTTTTGCCGCGATGTTCTCCAGCATTTGCCGATGGAGTTTGCTGTTGAAGCTCAAAAGTTAGTTGGAATTTCTTTGGAAGGAAGCGTCGGATGACCGGATTACTTAATATAAATAACCTACATGCATCTGTCGGTGGATCCCAAATATTAAAAGGGCTTACTCTTAATGTCGGTGCTGGAGAAGTCCATGCGATAATGGGACCTAACGGTTCTGGTAAATCAACCTTATCCTATGTGTTGTCAGGGCGCGAGGGCTATGAAGCTACTCAAGGTAGCGCAACTATTGACGGCCAAGATCTCCTTTCTTTATCGCCTGAAGAGCGGGCTTATCTTGGATTGTTTCTCGCTTTTCAATATCCGCTCGAAATACCTGGTGTTACCAATATGACCTTCTTAAAGACGGCCCTTAATGCTGTGCGTCGTGGTCGTGGAGAAGACGAGTTAGACGCAGCTCAGTTCCTGCGGCTTGTTCGTGAGAAAGCGGCCTCGCTGGGCATGCGGGACGAGATGTTGAAGCGGCCATTAAATGTTGGTTTTTCTGGCGGTGAGAAAAAACGTAATGAAGTTCTGCAAATGGCTGTTCTTGAGCCGCGTGTAGCGATATTGGACGAGACGGATAGCGGTCTTGATATTGATGCGCTGAAAACCGTTTCAGAGGGTGTTAACGCTATGCGTGGTGCTGGTCGTTCTTTTGTTGTGATTACGCATTATCAGCGCTTGCTTGACTATATTAAACCGGATGTTGTTCATGTGATGGCACAGGGTCGTATTGTTGATAGTGGCGGCCCTGAGCTTGCGCTAAAACTTGAAAAGAGTGGCTATGCGGATTATGTGGAGCGCGTAGATGCATAGTGGTCAAAATATTTCCTCGCGCGTTGATCTCTCGCTTTCGCCATTACTGGTTGAAAAACGCGTTGCTGCCTTGGCTCATGCTGAAAAGCTTGGCTTGCCGACAAAGCGTCTTGAGGCATGGCACTACACAGATTTGCGCCAATTGTTAAAAGACACAGATATTAAAGCCCACCAAAATGAAGCTCATATTGGATCAGAAATAGCCATTTCCAGTCCCTATTATATTGAATTAAAGGCTGAAGAAATTATTGTTTCTCCCGAGCTTATGGCAAGCGACGCAATCACGATTTCGCCATTACTCGAAAATGAAACCTACCTTGCATCTATCGATGAGATCGATGCAATGGCAGCTTATAATCTAGCCCTTTTTGATGGCGGCTATGCGATCGAAATACAAAGTACTCTCGCGCAGCCTTTGGTTCTGCGATATAGTGCAGGTCAGCATGTGCGACAAAAATTAAATATTGCCTCTGGTGTTTTTGTCGAGCTTGTCGAAATTTTAGATACTGAGCAATATATCAACTTGGTCATGGATACCGAGCTTGAATCTGGTGCAAAATTACAGCACACGGTTGTGCAGGAGACAGGATCTGTGGTGTCTTTAAATCGCATTCTGCTTGGAGAACATGCGCAATTTAATAAAAATATTATTTGCGCAACCTCGCGAGTGGCTCGCCACGATGTGCAAGTATCGCTTTGCGGTGTGGGCGCCCATGCAAAGTTAAATGGTATAATAGTGGCTCAAGCCAAGGCGCATATCGACTTAACGAGCACTATTCGTCATCAATCAGGTGATACATCGAGCGCGACATTAATCCGTAGTATTATTGCTGATGATGCTCGGGCCGTTTTCCAAGGTAAAATATGCGTTGATCGAGACGCACAAAAAGTCGAGGCAGAGCAAAACTCAAACGCCCTTTTACTATCTGATCGTGCGGCAATGAATGCTAAACCTGAGCTTGAAATTTATGCCGATGATGTTGCTTGTGCGCATGGGTCAACTATTGGCGAGATTGATCGTGCCGCTTTGTTTTTCTTGCGCAGTCGGGGGATTGGCGCAGAAGAGGCGATCACGCTTTTACTGCAAGGGTTTGTGAGCGAGGTTTTAGAGGGGCTTGAAAATGAGTCTCTTCAGTCATTCGTTCAACAATTTATCACAGAACGACTTTCTCATATTGATGTGTCCCAAATTAATTCTGAAGATAAGCAATCATGAATAATGAAAAAATAACACGTGATTTTAATGTAGCGGATTTACGCTCTGACTTTCCGATTTTGGATATGCAAGTCTATGGCAAGCCTCTTGTTTATTTGGATAACGCGGCCTCTGCGCAGAAACCAAAATCGGTCATTGCGTCGATGACAGATTTGTTTAAGACGAAATATGCAAATGTTCATCGCGGGCTTCATTATCTTTCAA
This sequence comes from Alphaproteobacteria bacterium, assembly GCA_965656255.1. Lineage (GTDB taxonomy): Bacteria > Pseudomonadota > Alphaproteobacteria > RS24 > RS24 > JAYODZ01. The sequence continues at coordinate 9,527 of CBFHJI010000034.1, read as the reverse complement.
ATGAATCGACACAATTATTTGAAGATGCGCGTCGTAATGTTCAAACATATTTAAATGCACAGCATGAATCTGAGATTGTCTTTACGGGTGGGGCAACTGATGCCATCAACTTGGTCGCAAGCAGTTTTGTAGAGCCTGATATTAAACCAGGCGATGAAATTATCTTAAGCGTGTTTGAGCATCACTCTAATATCGTACCCTGGCACTTTTTGCGAGAGCGTTTTGGGGCCGTATTAAAATGGATCCCAATGCAAGAGGATGGCGCTTTAGATATGGCAGCCTATAAAGAGGCTTTTTCTGAGCGAACAAAATTTGTGAGCATATCTCAAATGTCTAATGCTCTGGGGACACCTTTGCCATCGAAAGATATTATTGATTTTGCGCATCAAAAGGGTGTGCCTGTTCTTCTCGATGGCTGTCAGGGCGCGGTTCATGACGTGACTGATATGCAATATTTAGATTGCGATTTTTATGTTTTCTCAGGTCACAAAGTTTATGGACCGACAGGCGTTGGCGTGCTTTACGCCAAGAAAAAACACATGGAAGCAATGCGTCCCTATCGTGGTGGTGGCGAGATGATTCGTGAGGTCCATGAGGACCGGATTACATATGCAGATGCGCCGCATAAGTTTGAGGCTGGCACTCCCGCCATAGCGGAAGTTATTGGTTTGGGCGCTGCTATTGATTATATACTAGAATTTGATCGTGCATTACTGCACGCGCATGAGCAAGCATGTGGGAAAGTTGCGCGCGATCTGATTTCCAACATAGATGGTGTTAAGGTCCATGGACTGAAATGCGAGAGCGCAATTGTGTCTTTTAGCGTAGATGGTGTTCATCCACACGATATTGCCATGGTTCTTGATCGGTCGGGTATTGCGGTTCGTGCCGGGCACCATTGTGCGCAACCTTTGATGCGGCGTTTAAATGTTGCGGCTACTGCGCGGGCTTCATTTGCGGTATATAATACGATAGAGGAAGCAGAGCAATTTGCTCAAGCGCTTGATAAAGCAATTAAATTCTTCAAGTAAAATTGGAATGGGCAAGAAAATGACAAATGATATTGATCACGTAACAGAGACAGATGATATGGATACACAAGCCCTGACACCCGAACAAATGACGCCAGAAATGGCTGCGTTAACCGATGATCTGATTGGTGCTATTAAGAGTGTGTATGATCCTGAAATCCCAGTTGATGTTTATGAGCTGGGTTTGATTTACCGTGTCGATGTATCCGATGATCGTGATGTGACGATTGATATGACATTAACGGCGCCGGGCTGTCCTGTCGCTGAGCATATGCCGCGTTGGGTTGAAGATGCTGTACGTTCGGTTGAAGGTGTTTGTGATGTTCAGGTGAATATGGTTTTTGACCCACCTTGGGACCCAAGTCGCATGTCCGATGAAGCGCGTGTTGCATTAAATATGTTTTAGGGGCAAGAATATTATTATGAGAAAAGCAATCACACTTACAGATAATGCCGCAACGCGGATTAAAGATATTATGTCGCGTCGCGACGATGCCCCCATTGGTTTGCGTATTGGGGTTAAAAATGCGGGCTGTGCTGGCATGGAATATACCTTAGATTATGCAACGACTGCAGAACCATTAGATGAAGTTGTCGAAGATAAAGGTGTTAAAATTTTAATTGAGGCGAAAGCCCTTTTGTTTCTTTTAGGTACTGAGATGGATTATGCCGAGAGCAAATTATCATCAGGATTTATATTTAATAACCCTAATCAAACGGATGCCTGTGGCTGTGGCGAGAGCGTTACATTAGTCCCAGCGCAGGTTTAGTGTTCGACGCGGCATCATTTAATTAAAAGAGACAGGCCTTTATAAACGCCTTAGATCTCTGAAATATTTGCCCTTTTAAGGTTAAAAATAATGGAACAAACGCTTAAACAATTGTTAGATATGCTGAATTTAGAACGTCTTGAGGTCAATCTCTTTCGAGGAGATAGCCCCAAAGAAGAACGCCAGCGCGTGTTTGGTGGGCAGGTGTTAGGACAAGCCTTGCGGGCGGCCACGCACACGGTTGAAGACATGACCTGCCATAGTTTTCATTCCTATTTTTTGCGTCCTGGTGACCCAACTTGCCCTATCATTTATGAAGTGGATCACGCCCGTGACGGAAAAAGTTTTGCTAGTCGTCGGGTCATTGCTATTCAACATGGCAAACAAATATTTAACCTAGCGGCAAGTTTTCAGCGCTTCGAAGAAGGTTTAGAACACCAAATTGAAATGCCGGAAGCGCCAGAACCTGAATCACTTGAGTCTGATCGTGAGTTACGTAAACGTTTGGCTGAAAAGCTTCCTGCAGAATTTAGAGATCGTATTTTGCGTAAGCGGCCATATGATATGCGACCCGTGAGCCCAAACAATATGCTTCGGCCTAAAGTGCAGGAGCCAAAGCAGATGGTTTGGTTTAAAGCGACAGAAGAAATGCCTGATGATGTCGATGTTAACCAGGCGATGCTTGCTTATATATCTGACACCACTTTATTAGATACTTGTTTACGTGCTCATGGATTGAGTTTTTTAAATCCAAAGCTGCAATCTGCAAGTTTGGATCATGCAATGTGGTTTTACCATCCATTTAAGGTTGATGAATGGATCCTCTATGTACAGGATTCGCCAAAATCAGCCGGGGGGCGAGGGATGAATTTTGGTCATTTCTTCACCCAAGATGGAAAGTTGGTATGTTCTGCAGCCCAAGAAGGTCTGATCCGCTTACATAAAGATGACGCCTAGATCTGATTTGAAGACAAGCAAGTCGTAAGCCCTGCTTGCCTCATCATATCCTCAGATTATTGGCTACCCTCAGCTATCTTTCGCTATTTAAAACAAATCAATCGCTTTTCATTAGGCTGCTTCATTGTGACCTAAATGCGCCGTAAGCGTTGTGATGAGTTCCATCGCTGCGTCGGGAATGATTGTTCCGGGAGGGAAAATCGCTTTGGCGCCAGCTTCACGTAATGCATCAAAATCTTGCGGCGGAATAACGCCGCCTACAATCACCATTATCTCTTCGTGCCCATGCTGTTTTAAGCTGGCTTTGAGTTCTGGTACGAGTGATAAGTGACCAGCAGCCAATGAGCTTGCCCCAATCACATGTGCGCCAGCTGCGATAGCATCTTGGGCGGCTTCTTCTGGGGTTTGAAATAATGGTCCAGTAATAACGTCAAAACCTAGGTCAGCAAATGCCGTCGCAACGACTTTTTGCCCGCGATCATGTCCGTCTTGTCCCATTTTGGCGATGTAAATACAGGGGGCACGTCCTTCGCGTTCGCTAAAGCGGCTAATCATATCACGCACTTTGAGAAAACTTTCAGAGGTCTCGCCAAAGTCTTTGCCATAAACATTTGAAACTGTTTGCGGCGTTGCGGCATGCCGAGCAAAGCTTTTTTCCATAGCATCAGACATTTCACCCACTGTTGCCATTGCGCGCGCAGCATCTACAGCACATGCCAGCAAATTACCTTGTCCTGTAGCTGCGCATTGCGCGAGTGCCTCTAGGCATGCTTGAGTTTTGGCCTCATCGCGGTTGGCCCGCAGTTCTTTTAGGCGGTCAATTTGGGCTTTGCGCACAGCAGAATTATCGACTTTCAATACATCGACGGGATCTTCTTGCTCAAGCCTGAATTTGTTAACCCCAACAACTGTTTGACGTCCGCTATCGATGCGGGCTTGGGTTAGAGCTGCCGCCTCTTCAATCCTTAATTTAGGTACACCTTGCTCAATTGCCGCGGCCATGCCACCTAAAGCCTCGACTTCTTTAATGTGCTCTAAGGCGCGAGCCGCCAGATCATGGGTAAGGCGTTCAACAAAATAGCTACCGCCCCAAGGGTCGATAACCTTTGTCGTATTGCTTTCAGTTTGTAAAATCAATTGTGTGTTGCGTGCAATTCTGGCTGAGAAGTCGGTTGGTAATGCAAGTGCTTCATCAAAACTATTGGTATGCAATGACTGTGTATGTCCTTGGGTTGCTGCCATGGCCTCAACAGTGGTTCGCACAATATTATTGTAAATGTCTTGAGCAGTTAAGCTCCAACCAGATGTTTGGCAATGAGTGCGGAGCGCCATAGACTTTTCTTTTTTAGCACCTAGTCCGCGTGTGAGTTGCGCCCATAATAGACGCGCAGCTCGCATTTTTGCGATTTCCGTAAAGAAATCCATGCCAATTGCCCAGAAGAAAGAAAGACGTGGGGCAAATGCGTCAACATCAAGTCCCGCTGCTACACCGGCGCGCACATATTCAATGCCATCGGCGAGTGTATAAGCAAGCTCGAGATCTGCAGTGGCACCTGCCTCTTGCATATGATATCCCGAAATTGAGATGGAGTTGAATTTCGGCATGTTTTGCGATGTATAGGCAAATATATCAGAAATGATACGCATAGATGGCTTAGGTGGATATATATAGGTATTGCGCACCATGAATTCTTTTAAAATATCGTTTTGAATAGTGCCTGCAAGCTTATCTGGGCTGACGCCTTGTTCTTCGGCCGCGACGATATAAAGTGCCATTATGGGAAGAACAGCACCATTCATGGTCATAGATACACTCATTTCATCGAGTGGAATTCCATCAAATAGGGTGCGCATGTCATAGATAGAGTCAATGGCAACGCCTGCCATGCCGACATCGCCTGAAACGCGCGGATGGTCACTGTCATAACCGCGATGCGTTGCGAGATCAAAAGCGACGGAAAGGCCTTTTTGACCGGCTTTGAGGTTGCGTCGATAAAATGCATTAGATTCTTCGGCAGTTGAAAAACCGGCATATTGGCGAACAGTCCAGGGCTTATTCACATACATTGTGGGGTAGGGTCCGCGTATAAACGGCGCCAGTCCTGGTAAGCTGTCTATATAGGGTAAATCCGATATGTCATTTGCCGTATAAAGTGGCTTAATGGCAAGGCCTTCAGGGGTCTTGCGGGCGCCCTCTATTGAAGGTGTGTTGCCGGCAGCGATATCTGTATTCAATTTAATTTGAGTGAAATCTGGAAAATTATTCATCTCTTAAACTCCTAAGCCGAGTTTGTTGTGGATTTTGGTGGCAAACGTAATGATGTCACATCCAGCAAAACAGTAATCGTCAATGCCGTCGATTTTGCGGTCTTTGCCAGCCAATGCAATATGTGTTGCGCCGGCATCGAGAAGGCCTTGTGCGAGAGCTACCGCATGTGTCTCATAGTCACTGTCACTTGCGCAAAGGCAGGCTATTTTAGCACCAGACTTTTTAAAATCTGACACAATCGTTCCAATATCCTCTCCGCCTTGACCGGCAATCCCATGCACGCCAGAAATTGCATATAGATTGGCAGCAAAATTCACCCGCGGTGTGGCGCGAGCGGGCGTGCCAATGGCAGCAAGAAATACGCTTGGCTTCGATGGCTCGGCGATCTGTCTGAGCTGTTCGATGGTCACTGCTAAGCGTTTTTCAGATAGGGGGCCTTCCCCTTTAGGGGCGCGAGCTTTAAGGGGAGCTTCTTCTAAATTTGGAAATTCACTCACGCCGATCATCGCAATATTGCGCAGGTTTACTTTGTCTTGGCGTTCGACGCGAATAGGTGCGATGAGTTTCTCAATATAGCCCGAGGATAAGGCGACTGCCATTCCCCCTTGGCGCTCTATCTCTTGGAAAATGCTCCACGCTTGTGAGGCAAGGTCGCGAGTAAGTTTTTCGATATACCAGGCTCCACCAGCTGGATCCATGACCTTTCCGATATGGCTTTCTTCTTGAAGAATAATATGCGTATTTCTGGCAACACGGCGTGTTAAATCGTTGTCGCCTTCACTCACTGATGTGCAAGGGGCAACAGTGATAAGATTGGCGCCGCCAATACCTGCCGCCAGAGTCGCAATCGTTGCTCGCAGGATATTTGCCCATGGGTCTACCGTTGAAAAGCATCGCTCGCTTGTCTCGGCAAAAACTATTGGTGCAATTGTCTTAACGCCAAACTGTTCAAAGACTTGCGACCAAAGTAGCCGTGCTGCCCGAATTTTGGCAATCGTTGCAAAAAAGTCTGTCTCGGCAGAAAGCGCCAATGTGGTTTTTTGTGCCAAAAGTTCAATGGCTATGTCGTCTTTTTGAGCAGCGCGAAGATAGTCTACCAAGGTTGCGATGATCATCCCAAGTTCTTGTGCTTCGCTTGCGCCAGCTGAATGATACATTTGGCCACTGGCACAGAGGAGAGTGACGTTCTCTCTTTCAGCACCCCATGCAAACAAATGTTTTAGATCAAGATCAATTTGTGGTTTTCCATTTTGGGCTGATGTGCCTATTGGATCAGCATTTAAATATGCTTTGCAGTTGGTGTTTGTTACTTTTTGGTCGCGCCATAGGCCTTCCATAATGTCCATTGCGTTATGGATATGTGTGCCTGGCATTAAACTTATTGGAGCAATATCGAGCAAAACACCACTGAGTAATTTTTGGGCTTGCTCATGGTCAAATGAAGCGGTGTTGGTTAGGTCGATCGCCACGGCACTGACGCCACCTGCGAGATCCATTAGGATCGCTCTATTATCGCTACCTTTGCGGTTGAGGACAAACCGCTGGGCAATATGCCAAGGCAAATAGGGTGTAGGGGCATTTGAACTTCCCCGCATGAATGGAAAGAGGCCCGGCATGCCGGAATTATTATCGGCCATTTCGAGATCTGTTTCGCGATAGAGCGGTTGGCGCGTCATGCCCCCTGGCTCTAAAGAGTTAAGCGTGTCGAGCGCAGCTCCTTTTAGGGCACTATCAACAGCTTCGAGCCAACGCGCATCACTATAAGGTTCAAAATCGGATTTGAGTAATTGGTCAGACATAAATGCGCTCTTTCTAATTTTGAGTTTGTCGAAGAGGTGATTTCTTCGCGTGAAAAGGCTGGGCCCTATTTAGCTTTGATTATAGCTTAAATCTAGCTTTCCTCGCGCTCTAAAATCAAGCTGATGGTGATGAGTAAAAGTATCGCAATAGGCATCCAAGCCGCCGCCATTGTTGGCAAAAAGGCAAGCTGAGATATTTTTGCAACTATTTGACTTGTGGCATTTGCAAGAAAACCAAAAGTGAGAGCAATCATAATCCCGCCAGACATGGATACGATACGTCCGCGGGGAATGCTAAATGCAATGGCAATAAAAACCATTAAGCTTAAAAAAAGTGGCGTCGCGAGCAATAAATGAAAACGTAACTCATGTGCAGTCATTGTTAAGCCCGCCTTAGCGCCGCTCTCAATGCGCTCAGGAAGGCGCCAAATAGGTACTCTCTGAGGATCAATCAGCTTTTCGCGTAAATCTGTTGCATCTATGGTTTCATTTGTAACTAAATCGCGCGTTGAGCCATCTGGCAACGTAAAGCGCCACATGCCATTTACAATTTCTGCAGTTTTAGATGATATCTGGTCAATAAGTTCATTTGATTTACTCATGATCAACAAGTCAACATTGTCCATTTGCATGGAACTTGTATTCCTCACTTTTTCACCGTGAATAATATAATTCTCAGCTTCACCGCTTAGGCGAACCCAGATCCCTGTAGATAATAAGTTCAAGCTATCATCGCGACCTTCAAGTTTTCGTTCGAAACGTTCTTTGAGGTCGCTGGTTTTACTGACTATGGGATCTAGTGCCAAGACAAGTATCAGGCTAAGGGCGAGAGTGGCGAGTAAGACCGGTGATGCAATCTGCCAGATGGATAATCCCGTTGCGCGCATAATCGAGAGGCTTTGAGATTCGTTTAATCTGATCAGCGCAACGACAGACGAGAACAGAATAATAAAAGGAGATAGCGCGAGTAAAAGTTCAGGAATTGTCAGCGCGGTAATAATGGCTGCATCTATTGTCTCTCCGTTTAGCTTATTAACAAGCCGTAAGCTTTCCACATAACCGCCAATAGAAATCAAAAGAGTCAAGGCGCCAGTCACAATGGCGAGCCACATGATGTATTGTTTTAGGATGTAAATACTCAACAGGCGCGGCATAAAATCGGGTCTTTCCTATGTTATGTTAGACATAGTCTACAGAGTTCGGTCGATTGCTGCAATTTATGTGCGCAAAATAGCGACGAAAACAAACAAAATAAATTGCATAAAAAAGGGAGGCAACGCCTCCCTTTTCAATCATTTGTTCGGTGAACTTAGATGCGTTCAATGATCACAGCTGGTGCCATGCCGCCAGCGGCGCACATTGTGACAAGACCAAATTGACCATTGCGGCGTTCTAGTTCGTCTAAAACAGTTCCCACCAATAAAGCACCTGTGGCGCCGATTGGGTGGCCAAGTGCAATTGCACCGCCGTTAACGTTAATTTTCTCACGATCGATATTGAGGTCGCGAATAAACTTTTCAGTGACAACAGCAAATGCTTCGTTCACTTCGAAAAGATCAATATCATCAATCGTCAAACCGGCTTTTTGCAAAACTTTCTGAGCTGCTGGAACAGGAGCGTTAAGCATAAGCGTCGGGCTGTCGCCCATATTTGCCATAGCAACAATTCTTGCACGGGGTTTCATCCCATGTGCTTTTGCATAATCAGCTGATGTCAGCAAAAGCGCGCCCGCACCATCAACAACACCAGATGAGTTACCAGCATGGTGAACGTGATTGATTTTAAGGTCTGGGTAGGCTTGTAAAACAAGTTTACGGAATGTTGTGCCTTGCTCGTCAAGCGGATAGTCCGCGAGTTTTGCAAATGATGGTTCTAAATTGCCAATATCCGCACGAGACGTTTGTGGACGTGGAAACTCTTCCTTGTCCAGAGCAAGCGTTCCATCCTGATTATATACAGGGATAAGAGACTTGTCGAAATGTCCATTTTCAATGGCGTGTTTGGCGCGCTGTTGACTCTCAAATGCAAGGTCATCGACGGCTTCGCGGCTAATGCCTTCAAGTGTTGCAATTGCATCAGCACAGACACCTTGGTGCGGCTGAGGATGCAAATCACGAAGATGTAGGTTGCCATTATCCATAAATGGAGATGTGCCTTTAAACGCTTCGCTCCCATAGAGTGACATCATTTCTGTACCGCCGGCAATACACATGTCTTCCATGCCAGACATGATATTTGCAGCAGCAATATTAACAGTGGTAATGCCTGAACCGCAAAAGCGGTCTAATGTCATTGCGCTTGAACGCACATCATATCCTGCGTCGAGCGCTGCCATGCGGCCCAAATCTCCGCCTTGTGTGCCCTTTTGTGAGCTTGTGCCCCAAATGATATCGCCGACTTCAGCTGTGTTGATTTTATTGCGCTCTGCCAATGCCTTTAGAACTGTTGATCCAAGGTGATGGGGGTGAATACTTGTTAATGCGCCTTTGCCAGGCTTGCCAATGCCACGTGGTGTGCGGCAAGCGTCTATAATCCATGCTTCAGTCATAATGTTCTCCAAAAACTCATTTATATATCGTTACTCGTTTCAAGTCGTGATTAGTAATAAAAGACATACCTGCATTAAACGCCCAATTTAGAGCGATGCTGAAATAATAATGCATTATTTTTGTAATTTGGTAAGGGGTGAGCCCAATTGTTA
>CBFHJI010000033.1:0-16708 GCA_965656255.1 Alphaproteobacteria bacterium | reverse complement strand
TACACCAAAGTGACCCTCATGCGTTGATCCAAGATTAACCAGATCATAGAATACAGGGCGATTGATGCGCGCCTCCAACCGCGCCCGAATATGCACATAGGGAGCGGGGGTTTGTGTTTCAGGGTCAATAACAAATCGAAGCGGATGGGCCTCACTGGCCTCAACATGGTCGCCAACATTTGTTGAAAAACGAATGATTTGATCCGTGCCCTGACCCAAAACAGTCATGGCAATCGCAATGAAAGGTGCATCCTCAACTTCAACGCGAATTTTTTCTGCGGGCGTAACAAGATAATATTCTCCGTCATCATCAAACCTGAGGATGGTCGAAAAAAGATCCACGAGCTTTTGGCGCCCAATAGGTGAGCCAGCATAGGACCATTGTCCATCATAGGCGATTTTAAGCCCAATATCGCCGCAATAATCAGGCTCCCAAAGGTGCACTGGCGGTATTACGCGTTGCTTAGGAGTTGCGCCCTGCTCCTGTCCAGTTTGACTGGCTTTTTGTGCAGCATTGACAATATGCCCAAGGCCCATAGCGACAACATCATCTGACATTTGCATCTCCTCTTATTGTTTTAATATAATGCAATTAAGTCAAAAGATAAGACGCTGGAACAACACGACCATGAAATTCTGATGCAGGTATCTGATGTGACCTTACCAAAAGACGCTCACGATCAACCGGTCCAGGCAAGGAGACCTGCTCGGATATAACCCCAAACCCTGCCCGACGGTAATAAGGCTCATCCCCTACTAATAAAACAGGCTGTGGCATGCGCTCATCTATAACGCTCAAGGCATGCGCCATTAAAGTTTGACCATAGCCTTTGCCTTGATCAACAGGCCGCACGGCCAAAGGTCCTAACAAAAGTGCAGGCACATCACCAATTAACAGCGGCCAAAAACTGATCGATGCGCGCAAATGATCCGCCTCATCCAGCATGACGAAACAGGCCTCATCAATCTTATGATTATGTTCACGCAAACGCTCAGCAGTGCGCGCATAACGACCAGAGCCCATCGACTGATCGAGAAGGTCTGAAATGGCAGTATCCCAAGTGGGGCAATAAGGTAAGATGGTCATGAATAAGTTCCCTGTAAATCTAATCGAACATCGCGCAGTAGCGCACTGACGGCGTCGCCGTCAGATTTTTCGTCGATAATCAGATCTCAGGTGTCTCATCAAAATTCCCAATAGCATTTTATGTTTTGGATAGGTCACGCCATCCTTAAATTCTCGCTAACATGTTTAACCGCCTTGGTCTATTAAAATTAGAAGATCAGACCAATCAGGATCATTAGTGAACTTAGGAAATAGTATTAAAGAGGTAAAGATTATAACACAAATATAATCCCACTGCGATCAAGCCTTCGCGGCGAGATAAAAATGCGCCCGATCGTAAGAAGTAAAGCATGACTGCGCTCGATACCAGCATGACCCAGATATCACGACCAGCAATTTCAGCCGAAATAGATAATGGACCAATGGCCGCCGCTGCGCCCAGAATAAGCAAAATATTAAAGATATTACTACCAATTACATTACCGACTGCAACGGCAGCATGACCGCGAAGCGCCGCAATAATAGAGACCACAAGCTCAGGCAATGATGTCCCAACGGCAACAACCGTTAAACCAATCACAGCCTCACTGACACCAATAAAAGTTGCGATATCGACAGCACCTATAATAAGTAGGTCGGCACCCCAAACAACACCACCAAGGGCAATAATCATCAGCGGCACATTTAAGATGAGTCCACCGGGTAAAACATGCTCAACATCCTCGACCTCAGGCTCATCGCCTGACCGCACTTGCACAAAAACGATAATGCCCAAAATCAATAACATGCCAATGCCAAAAGAACGCGGCACATCTCCAAGGAAACTAATACCAACGAGGAAAAGCGTTGCACCAATCATAAAAGCACCATCACGGCGAATAGTCTGAAGGTCGCAAACAAATGGACTAATCACAGCGGCAGCCCCTAAAACAAGCAAGACATTTGCAATATTGCTGCCCACAACATTGCCCACAGCGATATCCGATTGCCCTGATGTGACCGCTTGAAGAGAAACCATAAGCTCCGGCAAAGATGTACCAAAGGCAACAATAGTTAAACCTATCGCCATAGGAGATATATTCAGGCGCGAGGCAACAGTAATTGCACTCCGCACAAACACTTCGCCTGCTCCAGCCAAAAGCACAAGACCGGCAATAACAGAACCCATTGCTAAAAACATAATCACCGCCCACTCATTGATATATGGAATTTGAATATAGATTTACATAAACTAAAAAATCCAAATTCCACACTATCTCAATTTGTGAATAAAAAATATGATATTTGGAGGTTTGACGACCGCAATATGTCTTTTTTTGTATAATTGGATAAACTAGGACTTGTATTCGCTAGCTGTTTTAGTCAAGAATTTAGCTGCGTAACTTAATTCTTGGGGAGAGAAACATGCAGTGGAATTTTGGGGATATTTTAGACACGATTATACCGCTAATGCCAGAGGGGCATCCCGCACTTATCCATGATGAGCGCGTCATCACATGGCAAGAATTAGATAAACGCAGTAACAATCTTGCGCGCAATATGCTCGAACACGGCGCTGTTTATGGCGACAAGGTCGGCTTCTACATGCGTAACCGCCCCGAATATACAGAAACACTCGCCGCATGCTTTCGGGCGCGCTTGGCGCATGTCAATGTAAACTACCGTTATGTCGCCGACGAGGTGCATTACATCTTTGATAATTCTGATGCAACTGTGGTCGTTTATGGTGCAGAATTTAGAGATAATATTCTGCAACTCATGGACCGACTACCCAAGGTAAAATTATGGATTGAAGTTGACGGAACAGAAGATAAGCCAGCAGGCGTCATTGGCTATGAAACGTTAACCACAAACGGAAATGGCGAAAACCTTGGCATTGAGCGCTCAGGATCGGACCTTCTCTTGCTCTATACCGGCGGCACCACTGGCATGCCCAAAGGGGTGATGTGGGAACACCATAATTTACGCGAAGCACAAACGCTGACATTGCGCGCCCTAGGCGATGTACCTGAAACCTACGACGAGTTGATTGATTTCTTAAAATCACAAGGCACTGGAGAAACCTTTATTCCCGCCTGCCCACTCATGCATGGAACTGGCCTCTTCACAGCCATGAACGCTCTGATGATGGGCGGCACAATTGTTACTCTTAATGCTGCATCACTCGACCCAGTCGAATTATGGGAAACAGTCGAGCGCCGCAAAGTCAATAATATGGCGATTGTTGGTGACGCTTTTGCAAAACCAATGCTCCAAGAGCTTGAGAAGAATCCAGGAAAATATAATCTTGAAAGTCTCGGCGGAATGATTTCTTCGGGTGTTATGTGGAGCATGGAAATCAAACAAGGTCTTATTAAGCACATTCCCCAAATCATCCTAGCCGATAGTTTTGGCTCTTCTGAAGCGATTGGCTTTGGATCATCTCTCACAATGAAAGATATGCCTGTTAAAACAGCTGAATTCAAAACCAATGAATATTGCAAAGTATTTGATGAAAACGATGTCGAGATCCCATGGGGTAGCGACAAGCCGGGCTTTATTGCTTTTGGCGGCCCTGTTCCACTTGGTTATTATAAAGATGAAGCAAAAACAGCTAAAACATTTAAAATGATCGGCAACCACCGCTATTCCATCCCGGGTGATTATTGTTTGGTTGCTGAAGATGGCACACTGACCCTGCTCGGGCGCGGCTCCGTCTGCATTAATTCCGCGGGTGAAAAGATCTACCCAGAAGAAGTCGAAGAAGCCCTTAAACTTCATGATAGTGTTGATGATGCATTGGTTGTTGGGGTCGCTGATGAAAAATGGGGCCAAGCTGTAACGGCTGTGGTGACATTGGTTGATGGCGCGACACTCGACGAAGATGAGCTCAAAGCATTCACAAAATCCAAGCTAGCAGCTTATAAAACACCAAAGCATATTTTGACGGATGGCCCTCCCTTTAGAGCTCCCAATGGTAAGGCTGACTATAAATCTGTAACGGCATTTGCTATTGAGCAATTAGCAAATCGAGCCTAACGCTTTCGCATCCGCTGAGGATGAGGGCGAGTCATTGTATATAAGTGAGTGATGATGGATCATAAAAAAAGTGTTGCCGTTTTCGGCATAACGGGCGCAGATTTCATTCCGCTCATTCAAAATAGCCTTCCCGACTGGGATGTCATTGGCTGGACAAATGCCGATGGTGAGGCATTGCGTGATGAAATTATCAGCAAAGCAGAGGCTGCTGTTGTCAGTCCCGACTTTGTGCTGACACCAGGTAACTTTGGCGCTCTCATGCTTGGCCAAAACCTAAAGCTGATTTGTCAGCCCTGGGTTGGCGTTGATTGGATTGACCCTGCGCAATTGCCCAAAGACCTCATTTTTTGCAATGCCAGTGGACACGCAGCACCGATTGCTGAATATGTGATGGCTGCAATCCTCAATCAGGCAACAGAAATCAACACACTATCTCATAATTTAAAAACCAAAGGGGACTGGTCCCGTGGCGGGCGCAATACGTCTCTTGAAGCGTTTCATAATGATGTGGCACGTAAAACGATTGGCCTTATCGGTTATGGCGAGATAGCGCAAGCTGTTGCTAAACGCGCAGAGGCCTTTGATATGAATATCATTGCCGTCGCACGATCTTCCCGCAATGAAACACCGGCTCCTTTATCATGGATCGGAACCCGCTCTGACCTTGATCGTCTATGCCAAGAGAGTGATTATATTGTTTTGACATGTGACCTCAATGAAGAAACCCAAGACATGATCGGGGCTAATCAATTTGCAGCCATGAAACCGAATTGCCATATTATTAATGTCGCACGCGGCGAAGTGATTGAAGAAGAATCTTTTTTTAATGCGCTTGCAAATAAAACCATAGCCGGGGCGACGATTGATACATGGTATCGATACCCGACCGATGTGACAGTCCCCGAAGAAGACCCTGACCGCGGTGGCATATTTCGGGGCTCGCGGTTTGATTTTCTTAGCCTAGACAATGTTACGGCCACGCCACATGCCGCAGCCCACACCAAAGGGGCCGATTATGGGCGATATGTTTCAGTATCTGAGAGCCTACAAAGCTATGCAAAAGGTGAAACAATCAAACGTCACGTCATTACAGGGACCGGCGGCGAATAAAAGGGTCGCATCAAGCTGGGTTTCTCAGCGCGAGGACGTACCCAAGACAAAATATGCGACCCAATGCCGCTCTCATTAAATATTGAATAAAAAATGTGCTGACTTGTTATTCGTTGGTAACGCGCTAAACTATGGGCTTAAGAAATTACGGAGTTTATCATGGATGCTTTAGAACAATTTCGCACAGAAACACGTGCATGGCTTGAAGAGAACTGCCCAGAATCAATGCGCACACCAATGCCGGAGCGCGAAATGCCGTGGGGCGGGCGTAATGCACATTTCCCGAACCCTGACTCTAAACTATGGCTAGACCGTATGGCGGCTCGCGGCTGGACTGCGCCAACATGGCCAGCAGAATATGGCGGTGGCGGGCTCGACAAAGCGCAAGATAAAATTCTTAAAGAAGAATTAGCACGCATCCAGGCACGCCCTGCACTCACCAGTTTTGGTGTATGGATGCTTGGGCCAGCACTTCTTGAATTTGCAAGTGAAGAACAAAAGAAAAAATACCTACCTCAGATCGTGCGTGGGGAAATTCGCTGGTGCCAAGGATATTCTGAGCCAGGAGCCGGATCTGATCTGGCCGGGCTTCAAACGCGTGCAGAAGATAAAGGTGACCACTATTTGGTCAATGGCCAAAAAGTATGGACATCCTACGCTGACAAATGCGACTGGATTTTCTGCCTTGTGCGCACAGACACCAGTGTTAAGCATGATGGTATTTCATTCCTTTTGATCGATATGGATAACCCAGGTGTAGAGGCACGTCCGATTAAACTCATTTCTGGTGCCTCCCCGTTTTGCGAGACATTCCTCACGGATGTAAAAGTGCCAAAAGAAAACTTGGTTGGCGAGCTCAACAAAGGGTGGACCATTGCCAAGCGCCTTCTTGAGCATGAGCGCACCATGATCTCCTCCATGAATATGGGGGCTGGTGCAGCATCTATGGGCGGTATGGAAGTCATGGCTAAAGAAAACTTTGGTGAAGCCAATGGCAAGATTGCTAATCCAACTGTTCGTGACGCCATTGCGCATCATAAAATGGACCAACACGCGTTTGGCTTGAGCCTGCGCCGAAGTGCAGAACAAGCAAAAGCAGGGCAAGGTCCTGGTGCGGCAGCTTCCATGTTTAAATATTATGGAACTGAATTGAACAAACGCCGCTTTGAACTTCTTCTTGATGTCATGGGCACGCAAGCGCTTGGCTGGGAAGGTGATGGCTTTGATGGTCGTGAACTTGCTGTTACGCGTTCATGGCTCCGTTCAAAAGGTAACTCGATTGAAGGCGGCACATCAGAAGTTCAATTAAACGTTATTTCAAAACGCGTGCTCGGTTTACCCGAAGCCAAAAAAGCCTAATCGGCGGATAAATTTTAAGGAGATTCCTATGGCCTTCGTATTAACCGAAGAACAAAACATGTTGCGTGACATGGCCGCCCAATTCTTTTCTGAGCAAGTGCCGACCGCAAATTTACGTAAAATACGCGATGAAAATAGCCCCGATGGCTATGACAAAGCGGTTTGGGAACAAATTGTCGAGCTTGGCTTTGCCGGTATCTTGATCCCTGAAAATTATGGCGGAACGGGTTTTGGCCCGACTGGCCTTGGCATTGTTATGGAAGAGGCCGGCAAAACGCTAGCGGCAACTCCCTTGTTTTCTACATCATGCCTTGGCGCTGGCTTAATTTTAGAACTTGGAAACGAAGAGCAAAAGCAATCACTACTTCCAAAAGTTGCTGATGGTTCGCTCCTGCTCGCACTAGCCCTTGAGGAAAGCGCACATCACCGCCCAACGTCAATTGCTACAACAGCAAAAAAAGACGGCGATAGCTTTGTTATTTCAGGTGAAAAGACATTCGTGCTCGATGGCCATATTGCGAATAAACTGATTGTTGTTGCCCGCACAAGCGGAGACAAAGACGATGTACAGGGCATTAGCCTCTTTTTGGTTGATGCAAATACACCTGGTATTAGCTTGAATAGAACATTGATGGTTGATAGTCGCAATGCAGCCAATATTACCTTAGATGCGGTTAAAGTTCCGGCGAGCAACCTGCTGGGCGACCTTGGCGGAGCCTCTATAAGCCTTGAAAAAGTCTTAGATTTAGGCCGCATCATCATTTCCGCAGAAATGCTAGGTGGCGTTGAAACCGTCTTTGACACAACGCTCCAATATTTAAAAGACCGCAAGCAGTTTGGTGAAATTATTGGGACTTTTCAGGCTCTACAACACCGCGCCGCTGAGATGTTTTGCCAAATTGAGATTGCCCAATCTGTTGTTCTCGATGGTCTAGCCGCCTTGGAAGAGAACCGAAATGACGTTCAACGTGCTGCCAGTTTGGCAAAAGCGCGCTTATCTGAAACAGCGCGATTGATCACCAATGAGGGTGTTCAAATGCATGGTGGCATTGGTATGACCGATGCTGTTGATGTCGGTCTTTTCATCAAACGCGCGCGCGTTCAAGCCCAAACGCTTGGAGATGCAAATTTTCATACTGATCGTTATGCCACACTAGGGTCTTATTAAGTAAAAAATCACTTATCTGACTTATGTATCTCGACATATGGCTTGAGAAAAGTTAATTTTGGCAAAACATTTGAGGGATCTCATGACGGATAAAATCGAACAACCTGAACGTATCACTGTCCTTGCTAGGGACTTTACGCCTGCTGCGATGGAATTTCATCGCCGTAATATGAGCGCACGCGGATATCGGATGGAAGGTCAAATTACGGCCCGACGCTTCATGATGATTGAAGGTGTTGAGGAACCTAAAGACCTTTTCGAAGGGGAAGAAATGTATTCTGTTACCTTTGTACGCAAGGAAGCGACCGAGTAATACTCCAAATCAACTGCATAGCGGGCCTTTTGAATGCGGCAACTGCGGCAATTTTGCTCTTTTGGGTGTTTTAGGGCTGTTTTTCTGGGCTTTTTGGATTTGCAGTGCTATATCAATGAGACAGTTTTGAGCTTTAGCAATGGTAAGTTGATCAGAAAATGACTGATATATACGAGCAACATTTTGCGTCGGCCTTACAAGCTCTTAAAGATGAAGGCCGTTACCGCGTATTTACCAACCTCGCCCGTCAAGCGAAGCAATTTCCGCGCGCCATTGATTATACCTCAGGTGAGCCTCAAGATATCATAGTTTGGTGTTCGAATGATTATCTTGGAATGGGCCAAAATGACTCCGTTATGAATGCCATGAAAAACGCGATTGATCAGCTCGGCGCTGGCGCAGGTGGCACGCGAAATATTTCCGGCACACACCACCTCATGGTTGAGCTAGAAAAAGAACTTGCCGACCTCCACAAAAAAGAAGCGGCTTTGGTCTTTACCTCAGGCTACATTTCAAATGATGCGACCCTTTCAACCCTAAGCAAATTATTGCCAGATTGCATCATACTTTCCGATGAGTTGAACCATGCCTCAATGATTGCTGGCATTCGCAATGGATCGGCTGTAAAGCGGGTTTGGCGGCACAATGACCTGGCACATCTTGAAGAATTGCTTAAGGAAACCGACATTAACCGTCCTAAAATTATTGCTTTTGAATCGGTTTACTCAATGGATGGAGACATCGCCCCGATTGCTGCTATTTGCGACCTTGCAGAAAAATACAATGCAATGACCTATCTTGACGAGGTTCATGCCGTTGGTATGTATGGCCTTGAAGGCGGCGGCATTGCCGATAGAGATGGGGTAATGGAGCGCCTTAGCATTATCGAAGGCACGCTGGCAAAAGCATTTGGCGTTATGGGCGGCTATATCACAGGTACACAAAAATTAGTGGACGCCATTCGCTCTTATGCGCCCGGCTTCATCTTCACAACAGCCCTACCGCCAACAATCGCGGCTGGTGCCATTGAGAGCATGCGCTATGTTCGGGCTCATAATGAGCTTCGCATTCAACACCAAGACCGAGCAAACCAGCTCAAACAGAAATTATGCGCCGCAGGTTTACCTGTATTAATGACGCAAACCCATATTGTGCCTTTAATGGTCTATGATCCGGTTTTATGTAAACAAGCCTCAGACAGATTATTAAATAAACATGGCATTTATATTCAACCGATCAATTATCCAACTGTTCCTCGCGGCTCTGAACGGCTTCGCATAACACCCTCACCGCTTCACACAGATGAAATGATTGATGATCTTGTTGATGCTGTTCTTGAAGTTTGGGATCATCTCAATATTTCTAAAGCCAAGAACGAGAATATGACGGTGGCTTCATGAGCCTTCCTGATGGGCATCCAAATGTTCGGTTTGGCAAAACAGCCACGCTTATTGTTAATTTAGGCACACCGACGGATCCAACCGCCAAGGCTTTACGGCCTTATCTCAAAGAATTTTTAAGCGATCGACGCGTAATTGAAGCCTCGCCGCTTATTTGGCAACCCATATTACGTGGTATTATTTTAAATACACGCCCTCGGAAGTCAGCCAAAGCTTATGCCAAGATTTGGAATAGAGAGACGAATGAGAGCCCATTGCGTTATTATACGCGTCGCCAAGCTGAGCTTCTGCAGAAAAAATTAAAGGGACGCTCTGATGTCTTTTGGGCCATGCGATATGGCAAACCGTCGATTGAGGATACTTTAAAAGACATGCGTGCACAAGGATATGACCGTATTTCTGTGATCGCCCTA
The DNA here is from genome assembly GCA_965656255.1 of Alphaproteobacteria bacterium. GTDB lineage: Bacteria > Pseudomonadota > Alphaproteobacteria > RS24 > RS24 > JAYODZ01. The sequence goes on along the minus strand of CBFHJI010000033.1, from coordinate 6,861 downwards.
TATCCACATTATAGCGCATCAACGAGCGCTTCGGTTTATGACCATGTCTTCCGCGCACTGATGCGCATGAGATGGCAACCCGCAATTCGTACCGCTCCGCCATGGCATGATCACCCTGCCTTTATTACGGCGCTAGAAAAAAGTCTTAAAAAGCATATCCGAGGTTTAGGCTGGAAACCTGAAAAAATCATCTTATCCTATCATGGCTTACCCCAAGCCTATTTTGATAAAGGTGACCCATATCATTGCCACTGCCAAAAAACGACGCGCCTTTTAAGAGAGAAGATGGGCTATAGCGCAGAACAAATGATAACAACATTTCAGTCACGATTTGGGCCCACCAAATGGCTTGAACCCTATACCGATAAAACCGTTGAATCCCTTGGCCAATCAGGTGTCAAAAAAATATTGGTCATCACACCAGGATTTATTTCAGATTGCGTCGAAACACTTGAAGAAATAGGGATAGAACTCCAAGAGACCTTTATGTCTCATAATGGCAGCCATTTCTCAGTGGTTCCATGTTTGAACGATACACCGCAAAGCATTGATTTATTAAGCGTAATTTCAGAATCTGAGTTAATGGGATGGTCCTAATCTATTCCCAACATTGACCTTTGGTAAGAATTAGTGTTTTCTGACAACTTAATTGATTGGTGGTAAAGTGTCAGACTGGCTGAATATCATAGGATACCCTCCATCACTGGAAAATTTTTTTGCGGTGTGTGTTTGGTCTGCGCTTTTATTCTTTCTCGCCAAGCGCTCATCTGTGTTTGAAAAATCAATTTATGCCAGCCTTCTCACCACAAGTTCCAAATCCATCATTAGTTCAACTGTAAATGGTGTTTCCTTTTCTTTTGACAGAACGGTACAAGATATTTTCTCGACATATTTCGGACAAATTTTTCTGTTCTTCTTAATCTCGTTGATCATACTGCTCGTGTTTCGGATCATTTTTGACCGAAATAGTAATAAAAGTATTTTCTCGGGAAAATAATGAATGACCATTTTTAAAAAATTAAATGCACTAAAACTCATCACACGAATGGCAATCTTAAATGCCATAGCTTTATCGAGTGTTTTGGCCAATGAGATAGAGAACACCCCCCTATTGCCAGCCGCCATCGAACAATCACGGTCACCTAATAATTATTCGGGCATGTATAGCTTATATTTTGGTGGACTTTTAATTGCCAACGCTCAGGTCACAATCACCACACAAGATCGAAGTTATCAATTAAATGTGGATCTTACGCCGAGTGGAATTGTAGATTTTGTAAGCGACTTTAAGGCAGCAGCCAAGTTTGAAGGGGATATTTTAGAAAACCGCCTTCAACCACGTTCGACCAAAACCTCTTGGGTCAATAGAGATGGCGAAGCTGAATTCGCCAATTTAATCTATGAAAATGGGCGGGCACTTTCATTTGAAACAAATAATAAATGGGCAAAAAAACGCTCCGATAGCGAACAAGTCGATATTGAAACAATCACAACGCAAACCATAGACCCTATTTCATCTATGTTTGCAGCCGCTGGAAGCTCCCCTTGTGCGCGAGAACAAAAATTATTTGATGGTTTACGCCTTTCAGCTCTCACACCCATAAACGAAGATAAAGCTCAAAGCGCCCTGAAATGCGATATAACCTGGCTTCCAATTGCCGGTGTCAGGGAAAAAAGCGTAAAATTTGCGCAAACAATGGCTCCAATTCGCGCAATATTTACTGAAATAGATCATATTGGATTTGTGGTACCAGAGAATATTATAATAGAAACGCGATATGGCTATGTTGCCGTGCGCTTAGTCAAACCATTCATCAATTCGGCTCTTAATAATCAAGATGCGCGTCCACCATCTTGAACAGTTAATCTCGATCAAATAATTCTCTCTTTAGCACTTGTGTTTAGTATCCGTTTACGGCAAAAAAAGACATGAGTAAAATTGAGATCTATACAACCTCCACTTGTCCTTATTGCCATGCTGCAAAGTCTTTGTTGCAACAAAAAAAAGTGGCCTTTAATGAAATTAATGTCACAGGCGACCAAGCCGCGCGTGAAAAAATGACAATACGCGCCAATGGTGGACGCACTGTACCTCAAATTTTCATCAATGATGAACATATTGGTGGTTGTGATGACCTATATGCGCTCGATCATCAGAATAAATTAGACAAGCTACTTAACCCTACGCGTTAAGCATTTAACTAAAATTCACATATTACTATTTTCTATAGGCCGCTCAGAAACCGATGGAAAAACTTAATGGCATCGATCACATTATCGGTGCCTATGCGCTCATTTGTTCCATGGATACGTTTTAGGTCTTCTGGTTTTGCCGTGAACCAGCTGAACCGGTAATGGTTATCTGAAATCTCTCGGTAGTGACGCGTATCAGTTGCAGCAACAAGCAAACGCGGAGCAACAACAACTTCTCCAGGAGCTGCTGTATCGTGAATAGCTGATGTTAAATAATCCCAGCCAAACCCAGACAAGGGTGATGTTGGCGACGGCGCCATTCCCTTTTGACCTGTTTGTGAATAACGCACCTCGACGCGCGGATCATCAATTGTCTCAATCACCCGTGCCATAACGGTTTCCGGGGTTTCGCCAGGCATAATCCGGAAATTCACAAGCGCCGTTGCCGAAATCGGCAACACATTTGCTTTTACGCCCCCACTGATTACCGTCACTGCTGTCGTTGTACGCATACCAGCTTGTGCACTGGGATCTTTAGCTAAGGACGACATAACAATAGGCTTAAATAGCCATAGATTTTTCATAATCAATCGCTGTGCAAATGGTAATTCATCGGCGATAGCTTCTAGAAAACTTTGCGTATGAGAAAAGTCATTTGGAAATTGATTACTTTCAATTTGCGTAATAGCGGTGGCCAAAATACCAATTGATGAGTTTGGCGATGGCATAGAGGAATGCCCACCCTGGCCAAGTGCTGTAAGTTCTAATGTGACAATGCCCTTCTCAGCAGGACTGATAATAGCGACAGGTTTTGTTAAACCAGGCACAACATCACTGACAACGGCACCTCCCTCATCGATCAGAAACTCTGCTTTAATGCCGCGCTCTTCTAAGCGTTTGGCAATTTCGAATGCACCATCAAGACCGCCCTGTTCTTCGTCATGGCCAAAAGCAAAATAAATATCACGTGAGGGATTTTGACCAGCCTGAAGCATAAGCTCTACGGCCTGAAGACTTGCAATTATATTAAGCTTGTCGTCAATCGCCCCGCGACCCCAAATATAATCACCATCATTTAATCCGCTAAAAGGGGGATGATCCCAATCACTCTGCGTGCCTGGAATAACCGGAACGACATCCATATGCGCAAGAATGAGAACCGGTAGCTCGGCATTATTTCCGGTTCCTTTCCAATGATATAGAAGACTGTAATTATTGATAATCTCAACGCTCAAACGTTTATGCGCGAGCGGAAAACTATTCTCTAAAAACTTGTGAAACTCTAAAAAGGCTGCGCTCGATGTTGGCTTATCGCGCCCGTAAGAAATCGTTTCAAAGGTCAGCGCTTTACTCATAAGGTCCAAAGACTGAGCGCGTGGCACATCAAAGAGATAAATGGCGGCGTCACCTCTGCCCTCTGCTTCATTTGGCATAAAAGTTCTTGCGGATATAACGACCACGATCCCGATGATTAAAAGTCCAACGATTTTTAAAATGCGCATATGTCCCCCTCCAAAGCTATAAAGTTTAATAGCCTTTATTTACCGATATCGGCCGTTGGTTGTCGGTCGACACATAGTATCAGACCAATCGTAATGGCAAAGGTCAAGAGCGATGTACCGCCATAAGAAACAAATGGCAAAGGAACGCCAACAACCGGAGCAATACCCATCACCATAGCTAAGTTTACAAATATGTATAAAAAGATACTTACAGCCAAACCAGCGACAAGCAAACGCGAGAACTGAGTTTTAACTTCACGCGTCACCAGATAGATCGCGATCAATAAACTTGCAAAAAGTGCCACTAGAACAAGTGTTCCAAAAAAACCCATTTCTTCCGCATAAATTGTAAAAATAAAATCCGTATGCTTTTCAGGCAAGAAATTGAGGCGACTTTGCGTTCCATCACCAAAGCCTTTACCAGACAGGCCGCCTGATCCAATTCCGATTTTGGATTGAATAATATGATAGCCAGCTCCCAGTGGATCACGCTCCGGATCAAAGAAGGTGAGAATGCGGTTTTGTTGATATTCTTTCAACTGTCCCCAAACGAGCGGCATACTCGCCAGCAACAAGGCCGTGGCCGCAAGAAAGTAACGTATATTCACACCTGCGAGAAATAAGACAGATACACCTGTCACCATCAAAAGAATGGACGTCCCAAGGTCAGGCTGTCGATAAACCAAAACGGCTGGCGCTACAATCAAGATAATGGGAATGACTAGAAACCGTATTTTTGAAACGTCTTCGATATACACACTTTGATAAAATTTTGCTAAAGCGAGAACAGAGCCAATACGCATAAGCTCGGACGGCTGAAGCTTGACAATACCTAGATCCAACCATCTTTGGGCACCCATCTCGGTGGAGCCAAACAACTCAACTCCGACTAAACCGACCAATAATACGGAATAGAGCACGTAGCCACTGTTAAAAACCGTCCGCAAAGGAATGCTCGCAATCAAAATCATGACGACCACAGCAAACCCCAGACGCAGCAAATGACGCCAAGCCCAAGGCGAAAATGACTCACCACCTACCGAATATTGAAATGCAACTCCAACCAATCCAAGGGTGATTGTGAGCAATATGATTGTCCAATTCAGGCTTTGAATCGTCTCGCGAATATTGTTCGAACGTGTTGCATAAAATGACATTAGCTGACCCGCTCAGGTGTTTTTTTCGAACGCGGGTCAATTTGCAAAATACGCGTCATGACTTTACTGACAATTGGCGCCGCGACCGAAGAACCACTACCACCATGTTCGATAACACTAGAAATAACGTATTTGGGTTTATCAAGAGGCGCAAAACCTACAAAAATTGCATGATCGCGAAGGTGCCAAGGCAACTCGGCATTCTTGAGCACACCTGTTTCACGCTCTTCTTCATGAATACGGCGAACTTGAACAGTGCCTGTTTTACCGGCCATTCTTAGACCATTGACCAAAATGCGCGAGCCAAAGGCAGTTCCCCCAGAACTATTAATGACCATATCCATAGCCTTACGTATGACGTCCAAATGTTCAGGTTTTATATCCAATCCTGTATCAACATCGATTTGAACATCCTCTTCAGAATGCCCCTCAGCTTTATCCTGAGATGCCTCGTGTTGCAGAATATGAGGTTTTACATTTGCTTTACCACTCGCAATACGTGCCGTCATCGTTGCCAATTGAAGTGGCGTTGTTAAAACATAGCCTTGCCCAATTCCAGTAATAACAGTTTCACCAGGTTGCCATGCGGCATCATAATTAGCCCGCTTCCAGTCACGCGAAGGCATAACACCTGATTTCTCACCTGAGATTTCTATACCTGTTTTCACGCCAAAACCAAATTTCTTTGCCATTCGTCCAATGGCATCAATTCCGGTGCGAAGCGCAAGATCATAAAAATAAATATCACAAGAATGGGCAATGGAATTGACCATATCTAAAACGCCGTGGCCTTTCTTTTCCCAACAATGGAATTTTTGTCCACCAAACTCATAAACACCTGTGCAATCTACTTTATGATCGCTTGTCACAACCCCGGCATCAAGTGCCGCGAGAGCAACAATCATTTTAAATACTGAACCTGGCGCATATTGCCCAGAAACAGGTTTATTCAGCAGCGGCTTTTTCTCATCGCCAATCAATTGCGACCAAGTCTTTTCATCCACACCAACCGAAATTTGGTTTGGATCAAAGGCCGGTGTCGACGCAAGCGCATAAACCTCGCCCGTCTCTGCATCCATAACAACGATACTTCCACTGTGGTTGCCAAGCGCATTAAAGGCAATGGCCTGAATCTCTCCATCGACTGTCAGTTTGGTGTCAGCACCAACAACACCCTCGCGGCGTTCTAACTCACGCACAACCCGCCCAATAGCGTTGACCTCTACACGTCTGTTTCCCGCTTCACCTTGCAATGTACTATCGAGGACCCGCTCCAATCCAGCGCGCCCCTCAAACTCATAACTAACAGGTCGGCCATTTCGGGAGCTTTGAGACCCGACATATCCAACAATATGCGCGCTTTGTGGTCCGAGCGGGTATAATCTCTTTTGACCAACAACGGCATTTACACCGGGCAAAAAGGGCGCTTCAAGATTAACCCTTGAAAATTGCTCCCAGCTAATATTGTCAGCAATCGTGATGGGCATAAATTTAGGATTAGTTGTTAGGCGCTTGAGTGTTTGGCCATAGGCTCGATCAGACATTGGAACAATATGACGAAGCCGCGACAAAACCTCAGCAATATCGCCTGCTTGTTCAGGCATCATTGTAACTAAGAAATTTTGATCATTTCCGGCAAGTTCAGCCCCATAGCGATCTAAAATACGACCACGCGCAACAGGCAGCGGCTCAAAGTTCACGCGATTATCTTCAGCCAAAGTTGCATAAAGTGCAGATTGGTTCACTTGCAAATATTGCAGACGCCCAACGAGAAGACCAAATAGGCCAAGCTGCCCCCCCGCCATAATAAGAGCGCGTCGGGTAAAAACATCTTCACGTGTTTCACGGCGCCGGATCATAACCCCTCCCGTTTATCGCCATCAATTGACAGCACACGTTGCATTAAAAGACCTAAAAAAGGGATGCTCATTGCCGTAAGACTGAAAGATAAGAACAGCCCCCACAGGTCAGCTTCTCCGCTATAGAATAACACACAAATGATAAGCATA
>CBFHJI010000032.1:15806-18017 GCA_965656255.1 Alphaproteobacteria bacterium | reverse complement strand
AACCATGTGACCGATGATTTACAGCATTTGTCTTTCAACCGCGCCGTTGCCCGGATTTATGAATTGGCAAATGCCCTTAGTCAAAATGAAGCGCCCGATGATGAATCCAAATCCGCGCGCCGCGCCGCATGCAATATTCTCATCACCCTAATTGGGCCGATGATGCCACACCTGGCCGAAAGCTGTTGGCGGCTTTTGGGCCATGAGACATTACTTGCCAATGAGCCTTGGCCAAAAGCCGATGAAACGGTCTTAGTCGCAGATACTGTTTTACTCCCGATACAGGTCAATGGTAAAAAACGTGGAGAAATAACTGTTCCGCAAGCGGCAGATAAGTCTATGATAGAAGCTATGGTATTGGCAGATGAAAAAGTGGAGCAAATAATCGATGGGCGCGATATTACAAAAATCATTATTGTACCGGGGCGCATTGTTAATCTCGTCATTAAAGACTAACACCCGCAATTTCTTTTTACTGTCTAGCATTTTGCTCATCTCAGCCTGTGGCTTTACGCCCGTATATCAAAATGGTGCTCTTGCTAAAGTGAGCGTTTATATGCTCGAGGTTACCGGCGATAATGCCCGCGCTTTCAAAGAACAATTACAAGAGAGCATTATTTATTCTGATACTGCGCGCCTATCCTTGAGTGTGAAGGTCAAAGAATTTGTCTTTGAAGAAAACATTGACCGTTTTCGTGAAGCTGCTCGTGAAACGCTTCGAACGACTGTGACTTACACAATTTATGACCGAGAAACGAACCAATCTATGAGCGGTTCATTCACAGAACAAACAAGTTACACCCTCTCGGATTCTGAAATTAGCAGCCAACTGGAACAAGCCACAGCACGGTCGACAATCTCTCAAAGTGTGCAAGCCCGCATCCAAAACGAATTGCTTAAAGCTAATAAAACTAAATGAAGTTAGCCGCGAGCAAGGTCGACAGCTTTATTAAGTCTTTCGGGCCCCAAGAGGGCAAGGGCAAAGTCATCCTTTTATACGGGCGCGACCAGGGAGCCGTGCATGACACTGCCATGGCCCTTAAGAGCCTTTTTCTCGGCTCAGACCCTGACGCAATGCAAACGATTGACCTGACCGAAAGCGAGCTTTCAGCCGACGCGGCAAGGCTTTCCGATGAAGCCAATAGCATATCGATGTTTGGTGGCGATAAAGTCATTATCATTCGTGGCGATAAAGATGGAACTCGCAAAGCCGTTGAGACCTATATGTCCATCGGGGTAAGCCCCGAGACGCTTGTTGTAATTGAAGCCGGAAATCTAACCCCCGCATCCGGCATTAGAAAATTAATCGAAAAAGAAAATGCTGGACTGGCCCTACCGTTTTACGAACCCGAATTACGCGATATTGAAGCTCTTATTCGCGCCGCTCTAGCCGAAGAGGAACTTAAGATTGAAAGCAGTGCTTTGTCAGAACTCGCCAACCTCCTTGGCGCAGACAGAGGAGTTGCCCGCCGCGAAGTCGAACGATTGATTTTATTTAAAGGGCCAAAAGGATCCGCCAGACCCAATGGTGCCATGGTGACCAGCGATGATATTGCAACAGCCATGCACGACCAAAGCCATGCCAGCTTGGATGGTCTCATTGATGCTGTTGCGCTTGGCGATGTTGACCGCGCCGATAAAACATGGAGTCGCCTATTGCTTATGGGCACACGACCAGAAGGTGCTATTTCTGCTATTCGACGGCATTTCCAAACGCTCCATGTCGTGCTCGGCAATATAGAAACGGGCGTGCCACGCACTGAAGCACTCTCTGCCTTTAGGCCCCCCCTGCATTTTAAGCGGCGCCCCTTAGTTGAGCGTCAATGCGGATTATGGTCTCGGCGCAAAGTAGAGACAGCACTTGAAATTCTTCATGATACGGAGCGCGAATGTCGCCAAACTGGCGTTCGCGGTGAAACACGCACAGCCTATAATTTATTACGGCTAGCGCGCGCTGCGCGAAGATAGAATATTACATATCATATCACAGGATGAAGTGTTTCGCGTTGAAACAGGCTCAGCACTTAACCGCAAGACCCACTTTGAGGTTTGGCGCGCTTAAGACTAACTCGTTAATAGCCGACGAATAACATCATCTAATTGTTCGAGCGTTTTGTAATCAACGCTCAACTTACCGCCGCGCCCCGTATCCTCAATGGACACAGCTAAACCCAGCCCATCAGAAAGTGTTTTTTCAAGCGCTAGAGTGTC
>CBFHJI010000032.1:14118-15711 GCA_965656255.1 Alphaproteobacteria bacterium | reverse complement strand
ACTTACCGCCGCGCCCCGTATCCTCAATGGACACAGCTAAACCCAGCCCATCAGAAAGTGTTTTTTCAAGCGCTAGAGTGTCGGCGTCTTTTTCATGTTTTGACGGATCAGATTTACGTCTCTGCGGCGAATTTTCTTTCTTCTGTGACAGCAATTTTTCAACATCGCGCACAGACAAACCATCGCTTACTATTTTATTGGCCAGCGAAATTGCGTTCTCATGACCAATCAATGCACGTGCATGGCCAGGGCTTAACGCACCGCTTATCACCAAAGCGCGCACCCCTTTGGGCAATGAACTTAAGCGCAATGTATTTGCAATATGACTTCGGCTTTTGCCAATCACCTTGGCCAGCGCATCTTGCGTATATTTAAATTCATCCATAAGCCGCTGAAATGCTTCCGCTTCTTCAATGGCATTTAAATCAGCACGCTGCACATTCTCGATAATACCAATCTCAAGCGCTTCTCGATCCGTTAAGGCCTCAACGACAACCGGTACTTCATGCAGGCCAGCGCGTTGCGCGGCACGCCAGCGGCGTTCCCCTGCAACAATTTCATAACCACCATCAGCCACAGACCTTACGAGCAAAGGTTGCAATACACCCTTTTCTTTCAATGACTTAGAGAGAGACTCTAAGTCATCCTCATCGAAATTTTGACGCGGCTGGAATGTTCCTGGGCGTAACTGGTCAACGCCCAAACGCATATAGGGGCCTTTGGGCGGTGCTGTGTCTGCCTTCGCCGTATCTGCCTTTGACTTTGGTGCAGCATTTTGCTGCTGATCAGGCGTTGCATCTGCACCATCACCAATAAGAGCGGATAATCCGCGGCCTAGTCCTCTTGGTTTACTCATAATCAGTCGACCCCATTATTATGATGTTCCGTCGATATGTTAGACGCGGGCGCAACAGCGGCCTCACGGCGTATAAGCTCTGAGGCCAGCTTCATATAAGCAATACTTCCCGCACATTTGTGATCATAGAGGAGCGCCGGCTTTCCATGCGAAGGCGCTTCCGATAAACGGACATTTCGCGGAATGAGCGTCTTGTAAACAATATCACCAAAATGTTGGCGAACATCATCTTCAACCTGCGTTGATAAATTATTCCGAGGATCGTGCATTGTTAAAACAATACCCTGAATATCAAGCTTCGGGTTTAACGTATGCTGAACCTGTTCAATGGTGGCAACCAATTGACTTAGCCCCTCTAGGGCAAAAAACTCACATTGTAATGGTACAAAAATTGATTGTGCGGCAACCATGGCGTTAAGTGTCAACATATTGAGCGATGGCGGGCAATCAATAAAAACATAATTATAATGCGCGCCTAGCTCAAAATGAGCAGTGAGCGCATCTTTTAAAGCATAAAGCCGGCGCGGGTTATCAGCCAATTCAACCTCAACACCCAACAAATCCATACTCGCCGGAATAAGGTCAAGGCCCGGCACAAGTGTTTGATATATAACATCTTTTGCCGGTGACTCGCCCAGTAAAAGATCAAAACTTGTGAAAGAACGCGCGTCAGGGTCAAGACCAAGCCCCGTACTGGCATTGCCCTGAGGATCAAGGTCAACAAGCAACACGCTCTC
>CBFHJI010000032.1:9008-14019 GCA_965656255.1 Alphaproteobacteria bacterium | reverse complement strand
AACATCCTCAATGCGTTGATTGAGAATGACAACGCGCGCCGGTACCTCGCGCAAGGCAGCCTGAAGAAAGCTCGCCTTTCGCTTATCACTCTCAACAAGATAGACTGTACCGTCAAACTGATCACTAAAAGCGATAACCAAGCCCGGGAAACCAGCGCCACTTCCCAAATCGAGCCAAGTTTTGGCTTCATGAGGCGCAAGTTCCGCCAGTTGCAAACTATCTGCAACATGACGCCCCCAAAAAGCATCGAGCGTTGCTGGCCCGACGAGGTTAATTTTAGCCTGCCATTTGCGCAATAAGGACTCAAATGCCAAAAACCGCGCCATTGTTTCACGTGAAACATTAAACCTAGCTTGAAATGTGGCAGCATCCATTAATATGCTCGATGACTATTCGGCCGCAATTGCGGCTTTTTTCGCAATATGAAGCAATTGCGTCAGCGCTGCTGGCGTCATGCCATCTATTCTAGCAGCCTGACCTAGCGTAACGGGTTTGGCGGCTGCTAATTTCTGGCGTATTTCAGTTGCCAGGCCCTCAACCGTTAAATAATCAATATCAACAGGAAGAACAAATCCCTCATCTCGGCGGAAGGCGGCAATATCGGCTTTTTGACGATCCAAATATCCCGCATATTGAGCATCAATCTCTATCTGCTCACGAATATCAGGAGCCCAAGAGCCAATTTCAGGCCAAATCGTCATAAGCGCATCAAATTCAACATTGGGATGACCGAGCAGATCAATAATGTTTCGACGAACCCCATCGGCATTAATATGTAAATTGTGCTTGCCCGCTTCATTCGGTGTCATTGTCAGCTTTTCAGCCAGAGCGCGCGCGGTGGTTAGGCGCGCCACTTTAGACTCAAAATGGTCTTGGCGCTGGCGCCCGACAATCCCCGCGGCAATGCCCTTTGCCGTCAACCTCTGATCAGCATTATCGGCTCGCAAACTTAACCGATATTCGGCGCGCGCGGTAAACATCCGATAAGGCTCGCTGACCCCCTTGGTCACGAGATCATCAATCATCACCCCAATATAGGCTTCTGCCCGATCAAATATAACCGGGTCTTGCGCTCCCGCAGCCCGCGCAGCATTGAGACCCGCAACCAAGCCTTGTCCGCCCGCTTCTTCATATCCCGTTGTTCCATTTATCTGCCCCGCAAGGTATAAGCCTTTGATTTTCTTGGCTTCTAGGCTGGGCAGGAGTTCTCGCGGATCAACATAATCATATTCAATCGCATAGCCTGGACGAATAATGCGCACATCTTCAAGACCGGGAATGGTGCGGATAAATGCATCTTGAATATTGGCCGGAAGTGATGTCGATATGCCATTTGGATATACGGTAATGTCATCCAGGCCTTCGGGCTCAAGAAAAATTTGATGGCGCATCCGATCCGGAAAGCGCACAACCTTATCCTCAATGGAGGGACAATAGCGAGGACCAACCCCCGCAATTTGGCCTGAATAAACCGCCGATTGACCGACATTTTCAGCAATAAAGCGGATAGTTTCTTCGGTTGTGCCTGTAATATGGCAAACCGTCTGAGGGGTCGTTATTTTTTCAGTTAAAAATGAAAAAGGCGTAGGCGGGTCATCGGCCGGTTGGGCCTCGAGAATAGACGTGTTGATTGTCGTGCCATCAAGACGGGCTGGTGTGCCGGTTTTCAGGCGCCCCATATCGAGCTTCAGCGCATAAAGACGCTCGGATAGTTTTTTGGCGGGCGCTTCTCCATGACGGCCTGCCGGAAAACGCTCGGGACCAATATGAATAATGCCGTCAAGAAACGTCCCCGTTGTTAAGACAACAGATTTGGTTCGGTAAATTTGACCATCCGCCGTTTCAACCGCCGTTACCACCCCATCAATCATATGAATATCATCAACAGCGCCGGCCAAAACGGTTAAATTTGGTGTTTCATGAATGGCTTTTTGCATAGCCAATCGATAAAGCTTGCGATCTGCTTGTGTGCGTGGACCACGAACAGCGGGCCCCTTTCGACGGTTTAACATCCGAAACTGTATGCCGCCCGCATCAGCAACACGCCCCATATAGCCGTCCAAAGCATCAATTTCGCGAACCAAATGGCCTTTGCCAACACCGCCAATGGCGGGATTACAGGACATTTCGCCAATTGTTTCTAATTTATGGGTCAGCAACAAGGTGCGCGCACCAAATCGTGCGGCGGCGCCGGCTGCCTCACAGCCAGCATGCCCGCCACCAATAACAATCACATCCCAGAACTGACTTTGTTTATCCATCATAAATTCGCTTTTACCGCCTCGGCCGCTCGCACGCAAGCGGCCTTTTGGTTTCATTGTTTCACGTGAAACAATCCAGGATTATTTACCGATACAAAAATCAGCAAAGACAACATCCAACAAAGCCTCAATATCAACCGACCCTGTAATCCGGCCAAGGGCGCGGCTAGCCAAACGCAAGTCTTCTGCCGCTAACTCAAGGCCAATATCGCGAGCGGACAATGCACGCACAAGATGCGTCGCCGCCTCCTCAAGCGCATTGCGGTGTCGAGCCCTCGTTAAGACCGGACGCTCACCAACCCCAAACCGCTCAGCAACAAGCGCTTCAAGTTTTGCCATAAATGCATCAATGCTGGCCTGATCATGCGCACTCATTTCTAGATAAGTCACATCTTCCGGCGGCTCTACTTGCGGGTTATCGATTTGAGATTGCGCATCTTGTTTATTTTGTAACCAAAAGTCACCCGCCTGTAAGAGCGCCACGGCTTCTGTTTGAGCAAGCGGGGCGTCATAAGCGGTGACCAATAATCTGATATCGGCTTCTTGCGCGCGCAAACGGGCGCGGCGAACGCCCTCGGCTTCAATATCATCCCCCGTGTCGCGCAATCCAGCTGTATCAGACAAAGTGACAGGGACACCACCCAAGACCATCGCCACCTCAACAATATCACGCGTTGTGCCCGCACGGGCCGAGACAATTGCCGCATCTCTTCCCGCTAAAGCATTGATTATACTTGATTTTCCTGCATTTGGCGGGCCAATAATGGCAATAGATAGGCCATCGCGCAACTTCTCCCCCCGGGTTTCACCAAGATGGGCGTTTAAGCTTTCAACAAGAGTCTCGACACGATCGAGCGCGCTTTCGCCCAGACCGCCGGGCAAGTCTTCATCTGCAAACTCAATATCGGCCTCAAGATGCGCCAATGCAGATTTTAGTTCATCACGCCAACCCTCATAGAGATCGCGCAACCGCCCTTGCATTTGGCGCAAGGCTTGGCTTTGTTGTGCTGCTGTTTCGGCATCAATTAAATCGGCAATGCCCTCGGCGGCCGTCAGGTCTAGACGGCCATTCATAACGGCGCGGCGCGAGAAGGCGCCAGGCTCCGCTGGGGACAAACCCTCTATCTCGGCTAAGGCTGATAAAATGCTATCTGTCACAGCAATCCCGCCATGAACATGCAACTCAACACAATCTTCACCCGTAAAGCTTGCCGGGCCAGGCATCCACAGCACTAAGGCTTCATCAAGCGCTTGTCCTGTGCGCGGGTCTTTTAAGCGCCGCACACGCGCCACCCGCGCTTCGGGACGAGGAGCACCTGATAAAATATCCAACGATGCGCCAGCCCGATCACCGCTAATCCGGATCACTGCCAAAGCGCCCCGTCCCGGTGCTGTCGCCAAAGCAAAAATTGTCACGCTACGCCTCCTGAAACTAATAATTCAATTTAGCTGGTCTAATTATGATGATGGTGTAATTTACATACCATGCCTAATGAAAATCTTCTACGTCTCGAAGCCAGCCCCTATTTGCGCCAACACGCGGAAAATCCAGTCCATTGGGCGCCTTGGGGTAAGAGTGCGCTTGCCGAAGCCAAAGCGCGCAATCTTCCGATCTTACTTTCAATCGGCTATGCCGCTTGCCATTGGTGCCACGTCATGGCGCATGAAAGCTTTGAAGACCAAGACGTTGCCGATATTATGAACGCGCATTTTGTTTGTATTAAGGTTGACCGTGAAGAGCGCCCGGATATTGACGACATCTACATGACAGCGCTTTCCCTTATGGGCGAACAAGGGGGGTGGCCACTGACCATGTTCCTGGATAGCAACGCTCAACCCTTTTGGGGCGGCACTTATTTTCCCAAAGAATCCGCACATGGACGCCCGGGCTTTAAGCAATTAATGCTGGAAATCTCTCGCGCCTATCAAGAAGACCTCCCGCAAATTGCTACAAATAGCAAAGCCCTTGTTGATGGATTACGTGCACGCGCTACTGCCGATAGTACCGCTGACTACCCAAGCGACACACCATCGCGCGCCATGCGCGCACTCGCCGGGCATATTGATCGCGATCTCGGCGGCATAGGCGGGGCACCAAAATTTCCTCAGCCAACCCTTTATCGGTTTTTGCTCGAACAAGCGCTCTACACGCATGATGCAAATGCCGAAGAGTTAACGCTCTATAGTTTGCAAAAAATATGTGAGGGAGGAATATATGATCATATAGGCGGCGGATTTGCGCGTTATACGGTCGATGCCGAATGGCTCATTCCGCATTTTGAAAAAATGCTTTACGACAATGCGCTTATTATAAGCCTGTTATCTACCGCATATAAGCGCAATCAAAACCCTCTGTTTAAAAACCACATTCATGAAACCATTGATTGGCTATGCCGAGAGATGCGCGATGAGCAATCGGGCACTTTTACCTCAAGCCTTGACGCCGATAGCGAGGGCGAAGAAGGAAAGTTCTATATATGGCATTGGGATGAATTGGGTGAAACGCTCGGATCTGCTCGCACCACATTTGCCCAGACATATGGCTGTCAAGAAGATGGAAATTTTGAAGGTCATAATATTCCAAGCCTTTTATACGCTACGCCCGATAGTTTAGACCGAGAAGACCCAACGATTATTGCCGCCAAACAGGCTTTGTTTAAAAAGCGTCAAGGCCGTGTTCGGCCAGGGCGTGACGATAAAATCCTTGCCGACTGGAACGGCATGACAATAACAGCCCTATGTGATGCCG
>CBFHJI010000032.1:5178-8911 GCA_965656255.1 Alphaproteobacteria bacterium | reverse complement strand
AGCAAATTTGTTTTCACGCCGTGATTGGCTTGAGCTTGCCCAAACCGTTTTTCAAGCAACATGTGATCGGCTCATGGTCGGTGATCAAATCATGCATAGCGCCTGTGGCGATGTCCGATTAAATATCGGCCTCGGGGAAGACTATGTGCATATGGCCGAGGCCGCCATTGCTCTCTTTTCAGCAACGGGCGATTGGACCTATGTTACAAAAGCCAAAGCATTAATGGCGTCACTTTTCAAATATCACGACAGCGGTCGCGGTTTCAGCTCAGCGCAAACAGATCAAGAAGATATTCTTGTCCATAATCGACCCGTTTTTGACGGGGCCGTCCCAAGCCTTAATGGAACAGCCTTATGTGTTTTATCAAGCATCGCTCATATAACCGGGGACCCAGAAGATCATCAGGCCGCAGTGGCGCATCGCCGCCTGTTTTCAGGGCATCTGTCACGCTCCTTTGTTCAAATGCCACAATTCATGCGTGGCGCACATCGACTTGACCATGCTATCTGTGTGGCCATCATAACGCCCAGCATGGAAAACACAGTTTATCGCAGCCTTCACCAAGCCGCGGCTCAAGCCGCGCGCCCCGATATTATTATCGCGCCATATCTTGAGGAGAATATTTCAAGCCTCTCAAGCACACACCCCGCCTTTGGCAAAACATGTGTGGGCGGTCAGCCCACCGCCTATATATGTGGATACAATAATTGTTTGGCGCCTGTCACATCGATTGAATCCTTGAAAGAAATATTAGCTAGGCCTAATCTATTCCAAACTTAATTACTCTGGAGACTGTCATGAGTTACATTTCTATTCATACACCGGATGGCGACTTCAATGCATATGTTGCAATTCCAGAGGCGGGGTCTGGCCCCGGCATTGTTGTTATCCAAGAAATCTTTGGAGTAAATGCAAACATCCGAGGCATTGCCGACCGTATTGCCGAAAAGGGCTATGTTGCAATTTGCCCAGATCTTTTTTGGCGTATCGAGCCCGGTGTCGATATCACAGATAAAACCGAAGCTGAATGGGCAAAAGCATTTGAGCTATTTGGGAAATTCGACGCAGATAAGGGCACCGAAGATATACAAGCCGCTATCAGCGCTCTGCGAAACCACAAAGCATGCACAGGCAAGGTCGGCGTTATCGGCTATTGCTTGGGCGGCAAGATGGCCTATCTAGCAGCAACGCGAACAGACGCAGATGCCAGCATTGGCTATTACGGTGTTGGTATTCAAGATATGTTAGATGAGGCGACCAATATTACAAACCCACTCATGCTGCACATTGCCGGGCTTGATCAATTCGTGCCCCCAGATGCTCAATCTGCAATAGAGGCGGGCATTGGCAGACATAAGCACGTTACGCTACACATTTACCCGGATGACGATCATGCTTTTGCGCGTGAAGGCGGTGAGCATTACAGTGCCCAATCTGCATCCATTGCTGATCAAAGAAGTTTTGATTTATTGGCGAGCGTTCTCGACGAAGCTTAATTCTGGAACCCGGTTCTTATAAGGTTACATTTGGGCCGTTTCGTCTTTAAGTGTTCATTGCGTCAAAAAACTCGTCATTCACTTTTGTCTTCTTGAGTTTGTCGAGCAAGAATTCGATCGCATCAACCGTTCCCATCGGGTTAAGAACACGACGGAGCACATAGATTTTACTCAATGTGTCTCGGTCAACAAGCAGCTCTTCTTTCCGCGTTCCTGACTTCATAATATCTATCGCAGGGAAGACGCGCTTATCTGAGATCTTACGATCAAGAACAATCTCGGAGTTACCCGTTCCTTTAAATTCTTCAAAAATAACTTCGTCCATACGGCTACCGGTCTCGATAAGCGCTGTCGAAATAATCGTTAAGGAGCCGCCTTCTTCAATATTACGCGCTGCACCAAAAAAACGTTTTGGGCGCTGTAGGGCATTAGCATCAACACCACCCGTCAAGACTTTACCAGAAGATGGAACAACCGTGTTATAAGCACGTCCAAGGCGGGTAATGCTATCAAGCAAAATAACAACGTCCCTGCCATGCTCAACGAGGCGTTTGGCTTTTTCAATTACCATTTCCGCAACCTGAACGTGGCGTGTTGCTGGTTCGTCAAATGTTGAAGAAACAACTTCACCGCGCACACTGCGTTGCATGTCGGTTACTTCTTCAGGCCGCTCGTCAATCAAAAGCACAATTAAATAACATTCAGGGTGATTAACGGCGATGGATTGGGCAATACTCTGCATAAGCACAGTTTTACCAGTCCGCGGCGGAGCAACAATAAGTGCGCGCTGTCCTTTACCTAAAGGTGCAACAATATCAATCACACGGCAGGACATATTTTTATTTGTCGGATCTTCAATTTCCATACGAAAATGTTCGTCTGGATAGAGGGGCGTTAAATTGTCGAAATGTACTTTTTGGCGGGCTTTTTCTGGATCTTCAAAATTAATTTTATTAACTTTAACGAGAGCAAAATAACGTTCGCCGTCACGTGGGCTTCGAATATCGCCCTCAACTGTGTCACCTGTTCTTAAACCAAAACGCCGAATTTGTGATGGGCTCACATAAATATCATCTGGGCCTGGAAGATAGTTTGCATCTGGTGACCGCAAAAAGCCAAACCCATCTTGCAAGACTTCAACAACGCCTTCACCTAATATACCAACACCGTCATCTGCATATTTTTTCAAAATAGCAAACATCATGTCTTGTTTGAGCATGGATGACGCATTTTCAATTTCATTCTGCTCAGCAATTGCCAATAAATCTGTTGCAGATTTAATCTTTAAGTCTTGGAGTTTAACTTGATCCATAGGGTCACCAAAATGGGAAATAACACAGGCGGGAAAACGTCACCGCTGATCATTTAAGGAAAGGGAACACATCACAGAGTTTCAGTGTTCCCTAATGATATCACAGAAATAGGAAACGTCTATGGAGATTCTTTATATAGTTTTATATCTTTAGGCTTGGTTAAAATGGCTTAACAATCACCATAATAACAATAATAACAGTTAAAATGGGCGGTATTTCATTGATCTTACGGTAAAACGTGCTGGATCTTTGCATAAGTCCTTCCGCCATTTTCCGTCTTGTCGCTGCTAAAAACCCATGAAAACCAGTCATTAAAATAACGCAGACAAATTTGACCCAAAACCAATACGTCACCATTTCAAAAAACCCTGGGCGCGCCATCAGCAAAAGCGCAAAGATCCAGGCAGCGATCATTGCCGGATTCATGATAATTTTTAGGAGTTTATGTTCCATTGTCACAAATGTCTCAAAGGGCTCACCTTGCTCATAGGCTTCGTGATGATAAACAAATAAGCGCGGTAAATAATACATACCCGCCATCCAAAACATCACTGAAATGAGATGAAACGCGAGAAACCAAAGATAATAATCAGCTAAAAAGCTCATTATTTTTGCCCTTTCCGAATGTAATGAACCATATCTGCGACATGTTCTGGAGGTGTTTGGGGCACAATTCCATGACCGAGATTAAAAATATGCTTTCGACCTTGGAGCATATTACAAATACGATCAATTTCACTATACATGTTAGACCCACCAGCAACCAAAACCTCTGGCGCCATATTTCCTTGAATAACAATATCTTTATCAAGATTTGCGGCTAACCTCTCAAGATTGCAATGTTGGTCAACAGATAGCCCATTTATTTGAGTTTCTTTAACATAAGTCGATAAATCATAATCAGTAGCACGCGGAAAACCGAT
>CBFHJI010000032.1:3321-5079 GCA_965656255.1 Alphaproteobacteria bacterium | reverse complement strand
ATCAACAGATAGCCCATTTATTTGAGTTTCTTTAACATAAGTCGATAAATCATAATCAGTAGCACGCGGAAAACCGATAATTGGAACCCTAATGCCTCTATCGCGAAGGGTTTTTACAATGCGGTGAACCGGCTTAATACAAAATTCTTCAAAATCATTGCCAGATAAACTGCCCGCCCAACTTTCAAAAATTTGTAAAACCTCTGCGCCACTATGGACCTGTCGCTCGAGGTAATCACTCGTGACATCAGCTAAATAGTTGATAAGATGAAGAAATTTTTCACGATCGGCTTGAATTAATGCTTTGGCCGGAGCTTGATCAGTGGTTCCGCGCCCCGCAACCATATAACTTGCAACTGTCCAAGGCGCACCAGCAAAGCCAATAAGGGTTGTTTCGCTTGGAAGACTTTTTGATAATCGTGATAATGTCTCATAAACGGGCGCTAAATGTTTATGTAAATCCTTATGATCCAACACATCAGCACTTTGAATTGGATCTAATCGTGGCCCTTCGCCCTCCTCAAACCAGAGTTTTTGTCCTAAAGCTTGAGGAATAAGAAGAATATCAGCAAATACGATCGATGCATCAAATTGATAACGTCTGATCGGTTGCAAAGTTACTTCTTCTGCAAGTTCAGAATTGTAACATAGCTCCAGAAAAGACCCTGCTTGTGATCGTGTCTTTTTATATTCTGGTAAATAACGACCTGCTTGTCTCATAAGCCAAATAGGAGGCGTTTTTAAAGGCTGATTGCTGCTAAAAAGCGAAAGGAGTGTTTTTGTCATATTCTATATATATATAAAAAGGATAGTAGTTGTAGTAGATAAAGCCACTTCTTGTGGATTATTTCATTCTTCCAAAATTGCCCACATCCCAGACGACAAAAATTTTAGCTGTTTGTAGCGGGGATAAGATGCCAAACAAAAAGTGCATTTATGGATAAGTGTGAGATTTAAAGCTCATCATGTCTTAAAGAGAGCATAAGTTTAGAATTAATAATGGGGATAGTGGGGATTGTTTTACTGAACATAGGATAAAAAAAGAACTCTTTTTATTCACAGCACAAAATCTGGTTTATTAAATGCCCAATAACATGCCTTGAGAATATGTGTTAGCGGGGATAAAAATCAGCCCTTGCCATTAACTGCGGTTTTATCCACTTTATTAACAGGTTGCCTTATTTTTGATCGGTATGATTTTGCCCAATAAACAGACATTTCATTTACATCTTATTTCCGACAGTACAGGTGAAACCGTTAATACTTTAGCGCGCGCCGTATGTACACAATTTGAAAATATACGCCCCCTTGAACATGTCTATGGTCTGGTGCGCGGAGAAAAACAACTCGAGCGAACATTGGCAAATATTAGCCTTTATCCAGGCCCAGTCTTTTTTTCAATAATTAATCCTGATTTGCGACAACGTTTAGAGACTGCGTGTTTGAAACTCCATATTCCCTGTATGTCCGTGCTTGATCCCTTTATGACGCCAATGGCGACATTCTTAAACCTTGCTGTCAGCGGCAAGGCTGGCTCTAAACAGGCGATGGACTCGGAATATTTTGCGCGGATCGAAGCGCTTAACTTTACGATGATGCATGATGACGGACAAAGTCAGGGTGATCTAAATGAAGCCGATATTGTTTTAACGGGTGTTAGCAGAACATCAAAAACACCCACATGTATGTATCTGGCCAATCGGGGGTTTAAGGCGGCGAATGTTCCGCTTGTCCCGGGCATCAAGCCGCCTGAAGAAC
>CBFHJI010000032.1:1472-2872 GCA_965656255.1 Alphaproteobacteria bacterium | reverse complement strand
TAGCCAAAGCGAAAGCATTGGCCGTGTGCGAAAATGATGGCCGCTATATTTTGGGAGCGGATCAACTCTTGCAGTGTGAGGACCGTTTGTTTGACAAGCCTCGCTCGCGCGAAGAGGCGCGGACAAACCTCATGTTTTTGCGCGGCAAAACGCATTACTTAATAAATGGTCTATCGCTATGTTGCGATGGTGAGGAAGTTTGGTCTTTCACCAATCATGTGTCTTTAACAATGCGTCATTTTTCTGATGAATATTTAGACCTCTATATTGAAAATGAGGGTGATAGTATTTTGTCGTCGGTTGGCTGTTATCGATTAGAGGCGATGGGCGCGCAGCTTTTTACCCATATAGAGGGTGATTACTTTTCAACGCTCGGGCTGCCTCTTTTGCCGCTGCTTGAAGAGCTGCGAAAACACGATATCATTCAAACATGACGGACTTAACCCATTATGAGGCAGGTATTCTGGGCTGGCCTGTGGCGCAATCGCGATCACCGCAGATACATAATTATTGGCTTCAACAATATAATATAGATGCGCAATATGGCCGCTATGGCATTGACCCTGTCCGTGACTTTAAATCCGAACTCAGAAAGCTTATGGATGCCGGTTGGCGCGGAGCAAATGTAACGGCGCCGCATAAAGAAGCTGCTTTTGCCGCGGCAGACCGGCTCAGCCAAACCGCGCAACAGTTGGGTGCTGTGAATATATTGACGTTCGAGGGCGGAGAGATTATTGGCGATAATTCGGATGGCTATGGTTTTATAGAAAACCTTATCGCGCAATCGGAAATTTATGACTGGTCGGGCACCAGCATCAATGTTTTGGGTGCGGGCGGTGCGGCTCGGGCGATTGTCGCTGCGCTTGACGCGGCGGGCGTTTCAGAAATTCACATTTATAATCGAAGCCGTGACCGCGCGGAGGATATTGCCAAACTCTCCCCAAAGACCCGCATTGGCGATTGGTCAGATCGAAGCGCGGGGCTGGGTGATTGTGATTTACTGGTTAACACAACAAGCCTTGGAATGGTTGGTAAGGCCCCGCTTGAAATTGACTTAACAGATATGACGGGTTGTGTTTACGACATAGTTTATGCCCCATTAGAAACACCTCTTTTAGCCCAGGCGCGGGCGCGCCAACTTAAATCTGTTGACGGTCTGGGCATGCTTTTATACCAGGCGGTTCCGGCTTTTGAACAATGGTTTGGTGTTCGCCCAGAGGTCGATAAAACGTTACGTGACCAAATTTTGAGTACGTTATAAAGCGGAAGGAATATTATGCTTTTAATTGGATTAACCGGATCAATTGGAATGGGTAAATCTCAAACCGCTAAACTTTTTATGGAAGAGGGTGTGCCTGTATATGATGCAGATGCAACAGTCCATGAGCTTTACGCCAAAG
>CBFHJI010000032.1:417-996 GCA_965656255.1 Alphaproteobacteria bacterium | reverse complement strand
TTGGCAAACCGCCTGGGTTGATAGGAATAGAAATGCGTGAAATCATTCTTGATACGGAAACGACCGGGCTTGATCCACGCCAAGGCGATCGCATTATCGAAATTGGCTGTCTGGAGCTGGTTAACCTCAAGGCGACAGGCCGAAGCTTTCAATATTATATTGACCCCGAAAGAAGCGTTAGCGAGAAGACGATTGAAATCACCGGCATCACAGATGCGATGCTGGAGGGTAAGCCAAAGTTCAAAGATATTGCGGATGAATTTCTTGCCTTTATCGGCAATGACCCGCTGGTGATCCATAATGCTGATTTTGATATGGGGTTTTTGAACGCTGAGCTTGCCAATATTGGGCGTGCAGCCTTAACCAAAAATAAGATTGTCGATACGCTTGCGATTGCTCGCCGTAAGTTCCCGGGAGCACCGGCCAGCCTTGATGCGTTGTGCCGACGGTTTGGCGTTGATAATTCATCGCGCGATAAACACGGCGCGCTTTTGGATTCTGAATTATTAGCGGAAGTTTACCTTGAGCTTATGGGGGGTAAACAGCCAGGACTAGTTTTTCAGGCCAATCAAAGCAACG
>CBFHJI010000032.1:0-393 GCA_965656255.1 Alphaproteobacteria bacterium | reverse complement strand
GCAGCAGCGCCATCCGCAGCCGCGTCGGGCAACACCTTTGCCGGGCCGCATATCCGACCAAGAAAAAGAGGCCCACGGATTATTTTTAGATCAGTTACCCGTGTCGGCCATGTGGCGACACTAAATTTATTTGGTTAAGATCTAATTATCTTGGTCTGAAGTTAGCTCGGCTGATGGGTTATTGTTATTTTGATCTTCATTAAGACCATTTTGATAAAGCGCCACAAAATCTATCGGATCGAGTAGGAGCGGCGGAAAACCTCCATCGCGTGTCATGTCTGACAGAATGCGGCGGGCAAACGGAAAAAGCTGTCTCGGTGCTTCTATTAGCAAAACGGGGCGAAGGCTTTCTTCGGGGACATTGTTAACCCGGAAAAGGCCACAGTAAGAAAG
>CBFHJI010000031.1:11649-18044 GCA_965656255.1 Alphaproteobacteria bacterium | reverse complement strand
TTATTGCGATCACGACGCGCCGCAGCTTCGGCGTTTGCGCGTCGGGTGGCTTCTTGCAGTCTCTTTAATTTTTCGTCATCCATCTTTTCTATATGATAGCATTAGGTAAATTTGCCAAGGCATATTAGAAACATTTTATTATTTTATCTGATTGAAAAGAGGCATCTTGAGCAAAGGCAAAAAATCTCTCCGTCGGGCAGCCGCAAATATGCTGGCGACGATCGAACGCGGGAAAACACTCGACGAGGCGGGAGATCGTCTTGAGGGTCTCGATCCTCGCGATGCAGGCTTTGCGCGTGCGATTGTTTTAACGACATTACGTCGTCGCCGACAAATCGAGCAAATCATGAGCGATCTCATTAAAAAACCAATTCCCCGACGTCCACATATTGCTAACGCTTTACTCCAAATCGGTATTGTTCAGCTTTGCTTTATGGATGTCGCGCCTCATGCTGCCATTAATGAGACGGTTAATGCCGTTGGAAAACCTGAACAAATGTATCGGGGACTCATTAACGGTGTTTTGCGCAATCTCGCGCGCGCCCTTGAAGGCAAGCCTGACGATCCCGCCATCAAACAACCTGACCGCATAAACCTGCCCGATTGGCTGGCGGACAGTTGGCAAACTCAATATGGCGCCGATGCTATGGCGCAAATCGCTGATAGGTTGCTTCAGACACCGCCGCTGGACCTTCATTTCTCAACGCCCGAACATGCTTCAGATTGGCTGACAAATTACGGTGCAGACTATAATGCCGAGCAATTGGCTCCGCACCATGTTCGAATAATCTACAGCAGCGCTGTCGATATGTTGCCCGAATATGACCGCGGCACATGGTGGATTCAAGATATTGCGGCCCAGCTGCCCGCACAATTATTTCCTGAAAAAGCCGACACACTCGATCTTTGCGCCGCGCCAGGCGGTAAAACAATGCAATTATACCATCTTGGCCACGATGTCTCTGCCCTCGATATTTCCGCTTCACGCCTATCGCAATTATCTCAAAACTTAAAACGTTGTGGCGCGAAGGCCTCATTAATTGAGGCTGATCTCACGACATGGGAACCAGGCCAACAATGGCACAATGTTTTGCTCGATGCCCCATGTTCGGCCACGGGAACCTTAAGGCGACACCCAGATATTGCATTACACCGTCGCGCCTCGCATATAGAAGGGCGTGCCGCGTTGCAAGACTCGCTTCTTGATCGCGCTTTTGAACTCACAAAACCAGGCGGAACGCTTATATATTGCGTTTGCTCACTCGAAGCACAGGAGGGTGAAGAGCGCGCCCAAGCTTTCAGCCAACGCCAGGCTCACCTCGCACCCATGCCAATTTTACCAACAGAAATACCGGCGCTTTTAGCGGCTGCAATCACCCAAGACGGGCAATTACGCACGCGCCCCGACCTATTGCCAAATGGACTGGATGGTTTTTTTGTGGCTCGATGGCGTAAATTGACCGGATAATCTTGCGCATTAGCACAAATATGCTTAATTCTGACTTATGAGCTCAGTAAAAATTTCACCCTCTATTTTATCGGCCGACTTTGCTCGGCTTGGCGAGGAAGTCGCCGCGATTTGTGCCGCTGGCTGCGATTATGTTCATATCGATGTGATGGACGGACATTTCGTCCCCAATATTACCATTGGACCAGATGTCGTTGCCGCCCTTAAGCCTCATGCGACCAAGCCAATGGATGTGCATCTTATGATCAGTCCTGTTGATAATTATATTGAAGCCTTCGCAAAAGCGGGGGCTGATATCATCACATTTCATCCAGAAGCGGGACCACATCCGCACCGTACCATTCAAGCCATTAAGGCCAGTGGAGCGCGCGCGGGATTATCACTCAACCCAGGGACGCCGATATCTGTTCTCGAACCTCTTATGGGGGATCTTGACCTCATTCTCGTTATGTCTGTAAACCCTGGCTTTGGCGGACAAAAATTTATTCCAAGCCAACTTGATAAAATTTCAGCAATCCGAAAAATGATTTCAGCCTCTGGTCGCTCAATTGAGCTTGAGGTGGATGGGGGCGTCAACCGCGATACAGCCAAAGATGTTATCAAGGCTGGCGCCGATGTCCTTGTTGCGGGTACTGCAACATTTGTCGGCGGCCCAACAGCCTATGCCGAAAATATAGCAACCCTACGAGGCGCGTGATGCGCAGAACAGATCGCGCAGGTCTGTTAGTTGAAAGCGCACGCATTATGTTGCGAAATAGCCGCGTCGTTTGGGCCGACGCGCTTTTAAAATTACCGTTAAGCGATCGACGCTCTGGCACGGCCAATCACGATGTGCTCTTTGCTTACCCAGGGCATTTACGCCCTGGAACACCAGAGATTGGTCGCCGCCTCTTGGCTGGCAACTTTTCATTTGCCACAGCGCGCGTGCCGCCCACCAGTGGATCACCCTTTTTATTAACCCCTCCTTCAACCCGATGGGCTCAAGAGCTCTATGGTTTCCATTTTCTAACACATCTTGTAGCGGAAGGGTCGCCCGCCGCATATCAACTGGGCATTAAATTGATTTCAGAATTTGGCACGATGCAATTGGATCGCAAACCAGCTGCCCGCGCGCCCCATATTATCGCAAGGCGGCTAATGCGATGGTGCCAATTTCTAGGGCAATCCCGTGATCGCATCACAATCGTCGAACGTAGTGCCTTATTGCACCAAGCTGGTCGTGATGCGCGTTTACTAAGTGCCAAAATTGAGCTTTGTGAAGAGGGGCCAGCCGCCCTAGAGGCAGCTCTAGGATTAGCCATATCCGCTTTATGGCTTAGTGGTTGCATAGACTATCTTCGCCCCGCAATCGACAAAGTAGGGCGTGAACTCAAAAGACATATTTTGGTCGATGGTGGCCCTGCCAATAGGTCGCCTGAAACCTTATCCCATATTCTCGCTGACTTCTCTGCACTCTATCAGGGTTTACTCGATCGCGATATCGAACCTCCATCAATCTTTAGCGATTACCTTCCGCGCATGCAGGCCATGCTTGCTTTTTTGTGTCATAGTGACGGCGCCCTCAGTCAATTTCACGGCGGCGGTACCCGCAATGCGACCGAGATAACCCCACTCCTTGGACGACATAAGAAACGCGACGCATTATTTACATTTGCACGGCGAACCGGCTATCAACGTATGGCCATAGGCAAAACAAATATATTGGTTGATACCCTTGCACCCCCCAAAGGTTTGCCCAGCCAAGAGGCTCATTTGAGTCCATTGGCCTTTGAGCTTAGCCACGGTGATGACCGCCTTATTATTAATTGCGGCGCTAATCGCATGAGTGGCGATGATTGGCATCTCGCAACCCGCGGGATGGCGGCGCATAGTTGTCCAACCATGGAACGCAATATGGCCAACCCATTTTATGCCGGTGGGGTGATTGGACGTTTCATTGGCCCGAGACTCAATGTGCCTTCTCTGGATGTTACCGCGCGGCGCACGGATGACGAGAGCAATATCTGGCTAGAAGCGGGACATAATTATTTTGTCGAAACCCATGGCGTAAATGTTTTACGTCGTCTTTACTTAGGAGATACGGGACAGGACTTTAGGGGCGAAGATAGCTTTGTGCCCGATCGTATTAAACCATTCATTGGGGGCAGTTATGCCATCCGCTTTCACCTCCACCCCGACGTGACACCAACATTACAAGCAGGTGGACAATCATGCTTGCTCATTACCCGGTCGGGCAGAGGGTGGCAATTCCGTACACGCTTTGCACAAAATGGACGATTGTTTTTAGAGCCAAGCGTTTACATGAATGAATTTGGTGAACCTCAAAGAACTAATCAAATTGTTCTCCAGGGTGATCTCACACCCCATGATTGCCGTGTGCAATGGGCCTTTAAATTTTCTGGCCAGCTCAACAGAAGAAAGCGCTAGATAACTTGCCATAATCTACAACCCATGTTAACCGCCCCTCACATAAGTAGCCTCAACCTCAAGGATCAATCGCATGTCACAATCACACCCTATACGCCGCGCCCTTATTTCTGTTTCTGACAAGGATGGTATTGTTCAATTTGCCCAAGAGTTGATTTCACGTGGTGTTGAGATTGTCTCAACGGGAGGCACCTCCGCCCTGCTGGCTAAAGAAGGGGTCCCCGTCAAAGATGTTTCCGATCTCACTCATTTCCCCGAAATGATGGATGGGCGCGTCAAGACATTGCACCCTAATGTGCATGGGGGCTTATTAGCTATTCGCGATAACAAAGATCATGTCAGCGCGATGGAGGCTCATAATATATCCGCAATTGATTTATTGATCGTTAATCTCTACCCGTTTGAAGCGACACGGGCTGCTGGCGCTGATTACGAAACATGTGTTGAGAATATCGACATTGGTGGCCCAGCAATGATTAGAGCTGCAGCGAAAAACCACAATGACGTGACTGTTATCGTTGATAATGAAGACTATGATCTTGTCCTTTCTGAAATGGATGCTCACCATGGCGCCACACAAATTGAAACGCGAAAAAAGCTCGCCCAAAAAGCCTATGCACGCACCGCCGCATATGATTCAGCAATTTCAAATTGGTTGGCCGAAGCGCTTGATATTGATATGCCGACATACCGCGCGGTTGGCGGCAAGCTTCAACAAAGTTTGCGCTATGGTGAGAACCCTCATCAAAAAGCAGGCTTCTATGTCAATGGTGAATTACGCCCAGGGGTTTCAACTGCAAAGCAAATTCAGGGCAAAGAACTCTCTTACAATAATATTAATGATACAGATGCTGCCTATGAGCTTGTTGCCGAATTTGACCCCGCCCAAACGATTGCCTGCGCCATTATCAAACACGCCAATCCTTGTGGTGTTGCCACGGGTAATTCAGCCGTCGAGGCTTTTGAACGTGCATTGCGGTGCGATCCTGTGAGCGCATTTGGCGGAATTATTGCGCTTAACACGCCTTTAGATGCCGAAACGGCAGAGCGCATAAGTGCCTTATTTACCGAGGTCATTATTGCTCCTGACGCTGATGATGCCGCACGAGACATTATTGCACGTAAGAAAAATTTACGCTTGCTTATTGCTGGCGGTCTTCCGAACCCAACCTCGCCTGGATTAAGTATTCGTGGCGTTGCAGGTGGCTATTTATTCCAAAACAGAGATGCCGGCCGTATTACCGAAAGTGATCTCAACTGCGTGACGAAACGAAAGCCTAGCCCACAAGAAATGAATGATCTTTTATTTGCCTTCCGCGTTGGCAAACATGTGAAATCAAATGCGATTGTTTATGCAAAAGACGGCGCAACGGTTGGTATCGGTGCCGGACAAATGAGCCGTCTCGACAGTTCTCGGATTGCCGCGCGTAAATCACAAGATGCCGCTGAGGCCGCCGGCCTATCCGTACCGCTTGCGCAAGGATCTGTTGTTGCCTCCGATGCTTTTTTCCCATTTGCCGATGGCTTACTTAGTGCCGCAGAAGCTGGTGCTACCGCCGTCATTCAACCTGGCGGGTCTATAAGAGACGATGAGGTTATTGCTGCTGCCGACGAAGCGGGTCTTGCAATGGTCTTTACCGGCATGCGCCACTTCCGACACTAATTCCCATTAACCGACATTAATTCCCATTAACAAAAAAGGCCGCGATTAATCGCGGCCTTTTATATTTTTGTCTTATCCCTGTTAGAGCGTGCGCGCAACCAACATGCGCATAATCTCATTTGATCCGCCATAAATGCGTTGAACGCGAGCGTCTGTATACATACGGCTGATAGGATATTCGTCCATATAGCCATAACCACCGAATAATTGCAGACATTTATCAATCACTTCACATTGGCGTTCGGTAACCCAAAACTTTGCGGCTGCTGCTGTGTTAGCATCCAATTCTTGCTTTAAGAGTTGCATGGTGAGCTGATCGACCATTGCGCGGGCGGCCATCCAATCCGCTTTACATTCGGCTAACTTAAATTGTGTGTTTTGATAATCAAAAACAGACTGACCAAATGTCTTGCGGTCTTTTGTATATTCAACCGTTAGATTGATCGCCCGCTCCATTGCCGCAACTCCTTGATTGGCAATAATCAGTCTCTCTTGCGGTAGTTGTTGCATTAACTGATAAAATCCACGGCCTTCTTCTTCACCGATGAGATTGCTGGTTGGCACTTTTACATCATCAAAGAAAAGTTCTGAGGTATCGGCGGCATGCTGACCCATTTTTTCAAGATTGCGTCCACGCTTAAAGCCGTCGGCTTCGGCTGTCTCAACAACAATCAGTGAAATACCTTTTGAACCCTGAGAGGCATCGGTTTTACAAACTACAATAACCAGATCTGCATTTTGTCCATTGGAAATAAAGGTCTTAGACCCGTTAATGACATATTGATTGCCTTCTTTGCGTGCGGTTGTCTTAACCGCTTGCAGGTCAGAGCCGGTGCC
>CBFHJI010000031.1:7772-11560 GCA_965656255.1 Alphaproteobacteria bacterium | reverse complement strand
ACGTAGATACGGGCTGGAAATTCAAAGAGATGATTGCCTTTCGGGACCGCAAAGTAAAAGAATATGGATTAGAACTTATTCGTCATACAAACCCTGAGGGGCTTGCTCAAAATGTTGGGCCTTTCACCCATGGCTCAGCAGTTCACACAGATATTATGAAAACCCAGGCGCTCAAACAGGCGCTCGACGCTCATGGCTTTCAGGCCGCTTTTGGTGGCGCGCGTCGTGATGAAGAAAAAAGCCGCGCCAAAGAACGTATTTTCTCCTTCCGCTCCGCACAACATCGTTGGGATCCCAAAAATCAACGCCCGGAAATTTGGTCGATCTACAACACCAAAATAAACAAAGGTGAAACCATTCGCGTTTTTCCAATTTCTAATTGGACCGAGCTTGATATTTGGCAATATATTTTGCGCGAAAATATTGAGATTGTGCCTTTATATCTCTCTGCTCCGCGACCAGTCGTTGAGAGGGACGGAACCCTAATTATGGTCGACGATGACCGCATGCCCTTACATGAGGGAGAAGTGCCTCAAATGCGCTCCGTCCGATTTCGGACCCTTGGCTGTTATCCTCTAACCGGCGCCGTTGAAAGCGAGGCGACCTCGCTTGAAGATATTATTCAAGAAATGCTTCTCACATCAACCTCTGAACGGCAAGGCCGCGTGATCGATCACGACCAAACTGCTTCGATGGAAAAGAAGAAACAGGAAGGTTATTTTTAATGGCCCATAATGATGCTCTCATTGAAAAAGACATTCGCGCCTATCTCGCGGCGCAAGAACAAAAGTCTCTTTTAAGATTTATCACCTGCGGATCCGTGGATGATGGCAAGTCCACCTTGATTGGGCGTTTGCTTTATGAATCAAAACTTGTATTTGAAGATCAGCTTGCTGCCCTTGAGCGCGAGTCCAAAATTGTCGGCACACAAAATGGCGAGATAGACTTTGCCTTGCTCGTGGATGGCCTCGCGGCCGAACGCGAACAAGGAATTACAATCGATGTCGCCTATCGTTTCTTCTCAACGGATAAACGCAAATTTATTGTCGCTGACACACCAGGACACGAACAATATACGCGTAACATGGCAACTGGCGCCTCAACAGCAGATCTTGCTATTCTGCTTATTGATGCGCGTGCAGGGATTATGACCCAAACAAGACGTCATGCCTATATCGCGTCGCTCTTGGGTATTCGTCAAATTGTGCTCGCTGTTAATAAAATGGATTTGGTTGATTACGACCAAACTGTCTTCGAAAACATCTTCAAGGACTTTACGCAATTTTCAAAAGAACTGAATTTTCAGCAGGTAACGCCTATCCCATTATCGGCATTACGTGGTGATAATATCATTACAACCAGCGACAAGACACCATGGTATAAGGGCCAAAGCCTTTTGGCCTATCTTGAGCAAGCGCCAACGGCCAGTGAACTCACGGATGAAAATTTCCGTTTTCCTGTGCAATGGGTCAATCGCCCAAACTTAGATTTTCGTGGCTTTGCAGGCACAATTGCCAGCGGTCTTATCAAAGAAGGGGACGCCATTCGCGTCTTGCCGGGGGGAAAAACCAGCACCATAAAACAAGTCCTTTTAGCAGATACTGCACTTGCTCAAGGCGAGGCAGGACAGTCCATCACGCTCACACTTAATGATGAGATTGATATATCCCGCGGCAACGTAATTACAAAAATAGACGCACCCGTCGAAGTCTCTGATCAATTTGAGGCGACAATTTTATGGATGGATGAAGCGGCAATGTTACCCGGCCGGCCTTACACATTAAAGCTGGCGTCACAAACAGCAACGGCAACCATCAATTCGCCCAAACATAAGGTGAATGTAAATACGCTTGAGAAAATGGCTGCTAAAACATTACAGCTTAACGAAATTGGTTTATGCACCTTATCTCTTGATCGCAATATTGCTTTTGAGCCCTATGACACAAACCGCACGCTTGGCGGATTTATTTTAATAGATCGTATGAACAATGCCACGGTGGGTATGGGCATGATTAAATTCGCGCTCCGTCGGGCCGCCAATGTACATTGGCAAAGCCTCTCGGTTGACCGCGAAGCGCATGCAAGCCTTAAGGGGCAAAAGCCAGCTGTTCTCTGGCTAACCGGATTATCCGGTTCGGGTAAATCGACAATCGCAAATGCATTACAAGCTTTGCTGCATAGTCATGGGCGCCATAGCTATTTACTCGATGGAGACAATGTGCGTCACGGTCTCAACAAAGACCTTGGTTTTACCGATGTCGATCGCGTCGAGAATATTCGTCGTGTTGGCGAGGTTTCCAAATTGATGGCAGATGCCGGACTGATCACGATCGTGTCTTTTATTTCACCTTTCCGCGCCGAACGTCGGTTGGCGCGCGAACTCATGGAAGATGGTGAGTTTATTGAAATCTATGTGAACACATCACTCGCGCTCGCTGAAACGCGAGACCCTAAAGGGCTTTACAAAAAAGCCCGCGCTGGTGAAATCGCAAACTTTACGGGAATTGATAGCCCTTATGAACCACCAGAGGATCCCGAAATTACCATCGACACCGAAAAAGTCTCGGCTGAAGATGCTGCCCAAATAATATTTGATGCACTTAAAGCGCGTGGCAAAATTTCATAAGAGCCCCCCCAAACCAATTGAGAATGCCTAAAAGCTCTCACAATTGCATGTGGGGTGCATATCCGCCCATCGCAACACGACCGACAAGCTCATATGTTTGCGACCCAGTGATCATATGTTGCGTCATCGTCTCGGCATCTCGTAAATGTTTTTGAATAATATTCTCATCATAAACGGAACTACCGCCCGCAAGATCGTAAATGGTGCGAACCACGTGAACACAGGTTTGTGTCGCATGGGTTGCTGCCATTCTTAATTCTGCCCTGGCCTCAGGGCTAAAAGGGGCAGACTGTGTTTGCGCAGACGCCCACAATCCTTCAACTGTTCGCACATAAAACGCGCGGGCAGCATGATAGCTTGCCAGAGCTTGTGCATAAGCAATATGTACACGACCTTGGTCAGCCAAGCGGCGAGAAGAGCTAGCCGGTGTTTTCTCCATGGCCAGAGTCTTAAAACTCTGCAAACAACTCTGCGCATTTCCCAAAGCACAAGCAGCAACACCAAGCGCCAAAAACCCGAAATATGGCAATTGATAAAGCGGCGCCGAAATGCGAGGCGCATTATTTATAATAGTGCAGGCATAGGATTTTGGCAGGCGGGCATTTTGGACCTCAATATCGCCCGAGGACGATGCCCGCAAGCCAATCGTGTGCCATGTATCATGAAATATCAAATATTCGCGCGGGACCATTATAATTTGCATTTGGGCCTGCTCGGGCGGGGCGTCTTGATTGTCTTGCACCATCGCGCCCAAACCAATCCAGTCTGCATTTGCTGAACCCGATGCCCATGCCCAACGGCCTGAAAGAATAATATCATCACCATCAACATAAGCACGGCCATGGGGCGCGAAGATACCGCAATATACCTTTGCCTCTCCCCCAAAAACATGCTGCGCCGTTGCTTGATCTAAATAAGCAGCCATTAACGACGCGGTTGAGCCAATCATGCTCACCCAACCCGATGCCGCATCATTCCGCGCAAGTGTTTCTATTTTACTTAAACCTGATATGAGGCTTTCTTCAGGACCCCCAATATCTTTGGGGGCAAATAACCTAAACAAATTTTCGTTGGCCATAGCCCGGGCAAAATCTGGGCTTAACTGCCTCTGAGCTTCAAACGCCTGACTTTCGTCACGAGCCTGTTGGCACAATTCATTAAA
>CBFHJI010000031.1:3277-7675 GCA_965656255.1 Alphaproteobacteria bacterium | reverse complement strand
CGGGCAAAATCTGGGCTTAACTGCCTCTGAGCTTCAAACGCCTGACTTTCGTCACGAGCCTGTTGGCACAATTCATTAAACCGAGCGCCGTGATCGGCATTATCTGGATAGGTCATGCTTGCTCTGCTTATCATTATTACATTCACTCAGTGAAAAGCATGGTCAACAGCAAGTCAATACATCATGCCGCACGCAAAATACCAGCGACGTCAGCAGATCACAGATAAACAATGACCAAAACCATATCGGGGTTTTTGGTCGGCATTATAAATTATCATAAGATTTTTGGATAAATCGCTGGAGCGGGCGATGAGATTCGAACTCACGACCCCAACCTTGGCAAGGTTGTGCTCTACCCCTGAGCTACGCCCGCTCTTAACGATTAGTGATCATTTCTGATCAGACGCGGTTATGCACCAATCGATGGAATTTGACAAGTCATATTAAGATAGGTTTTTCGGCATTTGGGGTAGACATTCACAAAAAAGACCCCATCTTTACTTAATAAACAATAAATCCTTATTAAGATGGCCCAAATATGACCGACGTAATTATCGACGTAACCACAGACAGCTTTATGATAGATGTCATTGAGGCATCTAAGACCCAGCTTGTATTGCTTGACCTTTGGGCCCCGTGGTGTGGACCTTGTAAACAACTCACCCCTATCCTTGAAAATGTTACACGGGCAGGCAAGGGCGCTGTGAGATTGGCCAAAATGAATATTGATGAACATCCGGCGATTGCTCAGAAGCTCCAAGTTCAATCAATCCCAGCGGTTTTTGCTTTTAAGGATGGACGCCCAGTAGACGGCTTTATGGGCGCATTGCCTGAAAGCCAAGTAAAAGAATTCATCAGCAAACATCTTGAAGGTGGTCTTGGCCAGTCTCCCGAAGAAGAACTCTTGGCCGCTGCAACAGCGGCCTTTGAGGCCGGTGATATACAACAAGCAGCTCAGGCCTTTGGAACATTGCTTCAACAAGACCCGGATCATCGTGCGGCCCAAGCCGGGTTAGCGCAATGCTTCATCGCCGCCGGACAAATTGAGCAAGCCGAACAAATCTTAGAAACCGCACCTCCGCTCGAGCGTGATAAGGAGCCACTGGCCTCGGCTTTTGCGGCTCTTTTATTGGCTCAACAAACCGATAATGTCTCCGAAGATACAGCCCCCCTTGAGGCTGCTGTCAACGCGGATCCAAATGATCATCAATCTCGTTTTGATTTATCCCTGGCCTATCAAGCCGCTGGTAAAAAACAAGAGGCAGTTGATGCCTTGCTCGAGATTATACAAAGAAACCGCGACTGGAACGAGGGTTCTGCTCGCCAGCAATTATTAACACTATTTCAAGCCTTCGGGTTTGATGACCCTATTTCGGTCGAGGGACGCAAACGCCTTTCCAGTATTTTATTTAGTTAAGTGGTTCATAAAATCTTATGAGTGAAAAGAAAAAATATACGATTAATGACTTGCCTGAAACCATCCCAGTGTTTCCCTTAGCTGGCGTGCTTCTTTTGCCACGCGGGCAATTGCCGCTTAACATTTTTGAGCCACGCTATTTAAATATGCTTGATGATGCTCTAGGGCGCGGGCGATATATTGGGATCATTCAACCCGACATTGATACAGACTCTTTAAGCGCTGTTGGATGTTTGGGGCGCATATCATCCTTTAGCGAAACTGGCGATGGGCGCATGATCATATCTTTGACCGGCGTTTGTCGCTTTCGGGTTGAAGCTGAATTACCGGTGACAACGCCTTATCGCCAAGTCCAGGCGGACTACCTCCCTTTCAAGGATGATCTTATTACCGATGTCGGGAGTTTTGATGTTGATCGCGATAAACTTCTCAATGTGTTAGAGCGTTACCTTGCCATGACAGAAATGAGTATGGATTGGGATTCCATCACCACCGCATCGAATGAAACTCTCGTTAATTCTCTTTCAATGATTAGCCCGTTTGGCCCATTGGAAAAACAAGCAATGCTTGAAGCCGTTAGCTTGTCTGAACGCAATGAGATTTTAATTGCTTTAACTGAAATGGCTCTGGCGCAGGGCGATATCTCAGGTGATAATGACAATCCTATTCAGTAATATAAGAAGCCTATCAGGGAGTGAAAAACATGAGTGACGATAATCGTTTTGACACGAGCTTGCTCGATATTTTGGTTTGCCCGCTCACGCGCACGCCCCTGACTTATGATGAAGATAAATGTGAGCTTATTTCTAAAAAAGGCAAACTCGCTTTTCCAATACGTGATGGTATTCCCATCATGCTTGTTGAGGAAGCGCGCCCCCTTTAACCTCACGCTTTCGCTTATAAATATATCCGGCTATTTCGAATGCCCCTCGCTGCCATGGGGTTTTGATCCCCTAAAAAGTGATGGTATTTCACCAAACCCAGTGGCTGCTTGTTGTTCAAAATATGCGCTTAGGCCAGGCACATCTTTTAATAGTGTGCCCGCAAGCCGAAAGGCTTCAGCGGGTACCACTGTCGGGCGCAAGGGTTGAAGAATGTTCTTGAGTCCATGGGTCAAGCCAAGTGTCAGAGCCGCATCAGCCCGACGGCCAATCGCGTAATCCTCTAAAAGTGTTGGCGCGCGTAGACCCAGACCCATGTGGCGGGCTTTGGTTAAAACATCAACCAATTGCGCAATATCACGGCATGTGAGATTGAGCCCCTGACCAGCCAGCGGATGAACGACATGCCCAGATTCTCCAATCAAAATCAGACCATCCTGACAAAATGTTTCTGCCAAAAGATATTCCAAAGATATTTTTTGCCGCGACCCCATTTCTTCAACCATACCCTGGCCAATGATCTCTTCGAGACAATAGCGGAATATATCATCAGATGTCTGAACAAGCGCATCCGCACGTGCTCGCTCTTGAGACCATACGAGCGCAACATATGACCCAAACGGTAGTGGCAATAAAGCCAATGGTCCATATGGTGTAAAATACTGACGCGCTGTTTGAAGATGTGGGCCGGAGAGTTTCAGCCAGGTTGTAATCGCGTCTTGATCGTAAATGCCATGCGCAATAGCAATGCCAGCGTCTTTGCGCACAGATGAATGCCGCCCAGATGAATCCACGCAAAGTGAAGCGGTCAGGGTTTCACCATTTTCCAGAGTTGCTATGCCATCTCGAAAATATACGAGCGGCGCATCAACAAACCGAATGCGATCTGACTTATGCACTGCGCGTAAAACAGCTTGTGACAGACCCGCCAAACTATAAACATTGGCCAAATAAGATTTGCTATCAGTGTCTTTATCTACAGGTGTCGTTGGTGCGGCGGGAAATATTAAGTCTGGCTTTAATGGAGCATCCTGATCAGAACTGCGGACATCAAGCTGCATGTCTGCAATAGATCCAAAAGGACCCGTGGCCACACCAAGGTGACCAAACATATGACCAACATGAGGGCTTAACGCAACAACCGACTGCCAAAGCGCCATATCGTCATCGGGACCAATATCCGTAACCTCATTTGGCACAGACGGCATTGCGACATCAAATCCCGCATGCGTAAGCGCCAAAGCCGCAAGCTGCGCGCTTAGGCCTGCGCCAGCAATGATAATATCAACCGGCATATGCTGCTTTGGACCCGCCGCCATTGTTTATAACCTCATTTATATCCTAGGTGAGCTTCAATCTAGCTCATATTCCGCAATATACCAATGTGGCACAAAGGCCCAAAGCCTGCTCTTGCCTAAAATTTAACCACGCCATGACTAGTCTTGATTAAAAATTAGTCGTATTGCCAAGATAAGCCTCAAATCATGTCACAAAACCTCCTTGTTTCCGTCTTCTCTTTTTTGGGCATAGTCCCTGTATGTAATCGAGATAATTATCAGGGGGATAATCATGGAAACTTTCGTTGGCGGAGACGTCTTCTTTATTTTAATGGGCGCTATTTTGGTGTTCGCAATGCATGCTGGTTTTGCTTTTCTTGAGGTGGGCACTGTTCGCCGCAAAAACCAGGTCAATGCGATGGTAAAAATCATTTCTGATTTTGGCGTTTCAACCATTGCCTATTTCGTCATTGGCTACTCAATTGCTTATGGTGTCGATTTTTTCAGTAGCGCCAGCATTATTAGCGGCGGCGCTGACAATGAAACATTTGCGCCGCAAGGTTTATCTTTAATTAAGTTCTTCTTTTTATTGACATTTGCGGCAGCAATACCGGCCATCATTTCTGGCGGTATTGCCGAAAGGGCTCGTTTTGTCCCTCAACTTCTGGCCTCGGCCGCGCTTGTGGGTATTGCCTATCCTATCCTTGAAGGCATTGTTTGGAATGGTAACCACGGCATTCAAACTTATCTTGAAGCAACCTATGGTGCCAGTTTTCATGATTTTGCTGGCTCAATTGTCGTCCATGCCTTTGGTGGTTGGGTG
>CBFHJI010000031.1:0-3179 GCA_965656255.1 Alphaproteobacteria bacterium | reverse complement strand
CTATCTTGAAGCAACCTATGGTGCCAGTTTTCATGATTTTGCTGGCTCAATTGTCGTCCATGCCTTTGGTGGTTGGGTAGCTTTAATGGCTGTTATTTTTCTAGGTCCGCGCCTTGGCCGCTATGGACCACGTGGCCGCGCCTTCCCGCCCTCATCCATTCCATGGTTGGCACTCGGCTCTTGGTTGCTCTGCATTGGTTGGTTTGGCTTTAACGTTGTCAGCGCACAATCTCTTGAGTCAATTTCTGGATTGGTTGCCGTTAACTCGCTTATGGCCATGGTTGGTGGCATTCTTGCGGCCTTAATCGTCGGAAAAGGCGACCCTGGCTTTGTGCATAATGGTGCACTTGCAGGTCTTGTCGCTGTTTGCGCCGGTTCTGACATCATGCACCCGCTCGGCTCGCTTTTCGTGGGCGCAATGGCAGGTGTCTTGTTTGTTTATATGTTCACCATTTGCCAAGAAAAACTTAAAATTGATGATGTTTTGGGTGTATGGCCCCTTCACGGCCTAGCAGGTGCTTGGGGCGGGATTGCCGCGGGCATTTTTGGCCTTGAATCTTTTGGTGGTCTTGGCGGCGTGTCATTTATGAGCCAGCTTATTGGAACAGGCATCGGCATTGGCATCGCCATCATTGCTGGCACCATTATTTATGGTGGATTACGAGCAACAATCGGCATCCGCTTAACCGAAGAAGAGGAATATCACGGGGCAGACCTCTCAATTCACAAAATTGCAGCGGAGCCTGAGGGTTACCTCTCCTCTAACTAAAAGGAACGCGTGACGCTTGATGCTCAATCAAGCGCTTTGTTCACCACTGACGTCTTTGCTCAACTACCCCTTTGACCAACTAGGGGTGACTGGGCTAAAGTTTGTACAGTCAATCTAAATAACCCTCGAGGGATTGACCCTCGGGGGTTTTTTGTCACAGCTTTTAAAATACGCGGTTCAAAGCGTAATGGGGTCAGGGTGGATAATATATTTTCGGAAGGTCGGATTTCTGCGCTTCCAGGCTCACCTTTCGTGCGCTTACGAGCCCTGCTCCACAATACCCACCCCGCAAAAGACGAAATCTCGCTTGCCTTAGGTGAGCCCAAACATGCGCCGCCGCAATTTGTTTTAGACGCTCTCAAAAACACCCATGATTATGATCGCTATCCACCCATTCAGGGAATCCCCGAATTGCGCGCCGCCATTGAGGCTTGGTTGGTAAGACGATTTCATTTAGAAAGCGCAATGTTTGCTCAAGATACGCAAATTTTGCCCCTTAACGGCACCCGAGAGGGTTTGTTTTTGGCAACCCAACTTGGCCCAACCAAGCCAAATGGCGCCATCTTAATGCCCAACCCATTTTATCAAGTCTACGCAGCTGCCGCCATTGCCGCCCATGCCGAACCTGTCTATCTGCCAACCACGGCACAAACCGGATTTTTGCCAGACCTTGATGCCATAGCGCCAGAATTACTCGACCGTTGCCAAAGTTTCTTTATTTGCTCGCCAGCCAACCCACAGGGGGCTGTGGCCAGCCGCGCCTATTTGACAAAACTTGTTGAGCTGGCGCGACGTCATAAGTTTCTTTTGCTGGTAGACGAATGCTATAGCGAAATTTATGACCGCAGCGAAGAGAATGCGCCGCCGCCGTCTGTGCTGGAAGTTTTATCACCAGACACAATTAAAGATGCGCCTGTTATAGCATTTCATTCTCTTTCTAAGCGCTCAAACCTACCCGGGTTACGATCTGGCTTTTGTGTGGGCGGCGAACAAGCCATGGCTCAATTTGCCAATATTCGCCAAGTCGCCGGGCCACAATCCCCCATTCCAGCTCAGCGCGCCGCCGCGCTCGCTTGGGGCGATGATCAACATGTCGTTGAAAACCGAGCTTTGTACCATCAAAAATTTGACCTTGCAGAAAAGGTCTTTGGAAATGAGCATGGCTTTTTTCGTCCGGCGGGCGGTTTTTTCCTTTGGCTTAATGTGGGTGATGGCGAAGCCGCAGCCCTTAGCCTGTGGCGCGATGAAGGGATACGGGTTTTGCCCGGCGCTTATCTAACGCAAAACACCCCGAACACCTCATCGCAAATTGGCGACGCCTTTATACGCATCGCCTTGGTCAGCCCTTTTGAGCAAACCCAAATTGCACTCGAACGCCTTAAATCTGGGCTCGACAATTTTACCAAGCAAAAGGCACAGTCATGAGTAGGTTCAGACGATATCTTGACGCATTCAACTATTGGATGTCTCAGCGTCTCATCGAAATGAGCGGCCTAAGTATCATCGCACTTACGCTGGCTGTGTTGGCCGCAACCCTAAGCTATAGTCCTTTTGACCCTAGCTGGAACGTCGTCTCACACACACCTGTTAGCAATCTGCTTGGATTGCCCGGAGCCTATATGAGCGACGTGATCCTACAAACCATCGGCTGGAGTTTTATGGTGATTATTCCTGCTGGCTGGGCGCTCGGATGGCGGATTATGAAGCACCAATCAACAACACAACCGGCATGGCGGGCCCTTAGCGCCATTATCGCTGTGCCGCTCGCAGCTTGCGCTATTGCGCTTTGGCCAGAAACTTTAAACACAGACGGCGCGCAAGACGGTGGCTTTATCGGCCAATTACTCGCTGAAAATATATTGCTTCTTATGGCATCGCTACCAACCACGATCGACAATATGACGATTGAGCTAACGCTATCTCTTCTATTTGGACTTGGCGCCATCGCCCTTGGACTTGTCGCCGCCACTTTATTACGCCGTAGCGTCATCTTCTGCGCGCAACTTCCAGGGCAGGTCACACGCGCGGGCCTCTTTGTGCGTGACGTCATTTTACCCTTCATTCAAAACCGTCTGGTCACGCGCAACAAACCGGACGGCGAAGACGATGTCGATGTCATTGACGATCATACCGCACCCCAAGCCGCCTATGAAGAAGAGACGATAGGCGTGATGGATGAGGCGCCGCCATTAGCGGGCGAAAAAATTAGTGTCGCTGAAAAAGTAGGGGCTCTTAAAACTGGCGCGCGCGTATCGAAAGAAGCCCAACCCACTTTTGGCTTTGGGGGCAACAAAGGCTTTAAACTTCCCCCTCTAAGTTTGCTCACCCCGCATAAGTCCAAAACAACGGCACAAGTCGACAAAGCCGCACTTGAAGCCAATGCCCGTATTCTTGAAAATGTCTTAAGTGA